>NZ_JBTOQI010000011.1:0-408870 GCF_055283875.1 Pseudomonas sp. HP_14
CCCCCCCCCCCCCCCCCCCCCACACCCCCCCCCCCCCCCCCCCCCCCCCCCCCCCCCCCCCCCCCCCCCCCCCCCCCCCCCCCCCGCCCCCCCCCCCCCCCGCCCCCCCCCCCCCCCCCCCCCCCCCCCGGCTCCCACATGAGATTGCATCCATCCAGTCAGCTAGACGCTCTTCGGCAACACCACCGTAAATGTCGTCCCGTCACCTACGTTGGACGTCACGGTGATACTGCCGCCGTGGGCGTTGACCACTTCCTTGACGATGAACAGGCCCAGGCCCAGGCTGGTGGATCGGCCGCTGGGCGTGGAGCCTTCGCTGATAGCACGTACCAATGGGTCGAAGATGCTGCCGATGGCGTCTTCGGAAATGGGGTCACCGAGGTTGTGCACGATCAACTGCACATGATCCTGCTCACCGCTGACTTTGACGTTGACCTCTTCCTCTCCCTTGCCATGCTGCAGGGCATTGCCGATCAGGTTCTGCAATAACTGGTCGATACGTCCGCGGTCCCAATGACCAACAGCGTCGCCTTCTACGACCAGATGAGGGTGCGAGTCCGGGCGACCGGCACAGGCCTCATCAATGGCCTCGCGGCAGGCGTTGCCCAAGTCCATGGCGCTTCGTTCAACCGGCAGGCTGGCGCCGAGGCGACTGCGCACGAATTCCAGCAAATCGCTGACCATCGCGCCCATATGCCGGGTGCTGCTCTTGATCCGCGAAACGTAGCTCCGGGATTTGGCATCCAGTTCTTTTCTATGCTCAAGCAGGTCGGCAGACATGACTACCGCTTGCAGAGGCGCCCGCAGGTCATGACCCAGTATGGCCAGGAAGATATCTCGCGAACGTGCCACCTGCTCGGCATACGCTGCGGTGGACTCGGCCAATGCTTCATCGATGGCTTCGTTGAAGCGGATCATGTCAGTGAAGTAGGCCAGGTCCGGGGTTTTCAGGCTTTCGACCCACAAGCGGATGACGCTGGCACGCAGATGTCGGAACTCGGAAGTCATCTGTACCAGATCAAAGCCGACCATATGCCGCAGCTCCCCGTGGCTGGCGGCGGCCTGATCCAGGCTCGGGGTCTTCTGCAGGTCTGCGCCTCTGGACTTCGCTGTTTGCTCGCTTTTGGTCTGCGAGGTATTCATGTCCCGTGCTGCGGCCAGCAGAATTGCCTGGGCGTGATCACGCAACTCGACACTGTTCATGGTATCGGCGGCAGGCTTGATGGTTTTGGCGAAGCTTTCCCACTCGTCGACGATGCGGTCCACATGAGCAACGATGAATTCGGAGAGGCGCATGTGTAGTTACCCGGGTGCGAAGGCTAAAGTGAGAGGGCGCATATTACCGCCTTTGTATGACCGGTATCGAGTTTTGGCCTGAGGCGGTTGTCATTTCTGACGGTGCGTTCGGACACGGGCTAGGCTTAGCTTGATCACAGGGACTATTTGGCAGGAGCGCCATCATGTTAACAACCCGTTTCACGGCCTTTGTCGAACAACAGATCAATCTGGCTGAATTAAAACTACACACCGGCAAGAGCGCGAGGCTGGATGATGTGGCTTTTGGAAAACTGGGTTTTTATCTCGCGTTGCGGCGAGTTCTGAACGGGACCAGTACATCCGAGGATCTGGGGTTGGTGGAAGCCGTCAACGACACCTTGCAAGCGTTGAATCTGCTCGACGGCGACGAGACTTTTCTATCAGGCATCAGGCATCAGGCATGACGTTGCCGGAAAAGGACAAAGGCAGCCTTAGCTGCCTTTGTTTGCACGCGTACAGGATCAGAACAGAAAGTACCGCTGCGCCATTGGCAACACATCTGCCGGTTCACACCACAGCAGCACACCGTCGGCCTTGACCTGATAGGTCTGCGGATCGACATCGATGTTGGGTAGGTAGTCGTTGTGGATCAGGTCTTTCTTCTGCACGCTGCGGCAGCCCTTGACCACACCGATGGCCTTCTTCAACCCTAAGGACTCCGGAACGCCCGCATCGAAGGCCGCCTGGCTGATGAATGTCAGGCTAGTGGCGTGTAACGAGCTGCCATAGCTGGCGAACATCGGGCGATAGTGCACGGGCTGCGGCGTCGGGATCGACGCGTTGGCGTCGCCCATCAAGCTCGCGGCAATCGCACCGCCTTTGAGGATCAGGGTCGGTTTGACGCCGAAGAAAGCCGGGCGCCACAGTACCAGGTCAGCCCATTTGCCCACTTCCACGGAGCCGACTTCATGGCTGATGCCGTGGGTTATCGCCGGGTTGATGGTGTATTTGGCGATGTAGCGTTTGGCGCGAAAATTATCGTTACCCTCGCCGTCGCCAGGCAGCGGACCGCGTTGGCGCTTCATCTTGTCGGCGGTTTGCCAGGTACGCATGATCACCTCGCCAACCCGGCCCATGGCCTGACTGTCGGAGCTGAGCATCGAGAACGCGCCGAGATCATGCAGGATGTCTTCGGCGGCAATGGTTTCCCGGCGAATACGGCTTTCGGCGAAGGCCACGTCTTCGGCGATGCTTGGGTCCAGGTGATGGCAGACCATCAGCATGTCCAGGTGTTCGTCGATGGTGTTGCGAGTGAACGGCCGGGTAGGGTTGGTCGAGCTGGGCAAGACGTTGGGGAAGCCACAGGCCTTGATGATGTCCGGTGCGTGACCGCCACCTGCACCTTCCGTGTGATAGGTGTGAATCGTACGGTTCTTGAACGCAGCGAGTGTCGTTTCGACGAAGCCGGATTCATTCAGAGTGTCGGTGTGGATCGCGACCTGCACGTCGTACTCGTCGGCGACGCTCAGGCAGTTATCGATTGCTGCGGGCGTGGTGCCCCAGTCTTCGTGCAGCTTCAGGCCAATTGCACCGGCTTTGACTTGTTCCACCAGCGGGCCGGGCAGGCTGACGTTGCCTTTGCCGGTAAAGCCGATGTTCATCGGGAACGAGTCGGCCGCCTGAAGCATGCGCGCCATGTGCCAAGGGCCGGGCGTCACGGTGGTTGCGTTGGTGCCGGTTGCAGGCCCCGTACCGCCGCCGATCATGGTGGTCACGCCGCTCATCAAGGCTTCTTCGATCTGCTGTGGGCAGATGAAGTGAATGTGCGTATCGACGCCGCCAGCGGTTAGGATCATGCCTTCACCGGCAATGATTTCAGTGGAAGCGCCGATGGCGATGGTCACGTCTGGCTGGATGTCCGGGTTGCCCGCTTTGCCGATGGCCGCGATGCGCCCGTCCTTGAGGCCGACGTCGGCTTTGACGATGCCCCAGTGGTCGACGATCAACGCATTGGTGATCAGCGTGTCGACCACCTCGGCGGCGAGTAACTGGCCTTGCCCCATGCCGTCACGAATAACCTTGCCGCCGCCGAATTTCACTTCTTCGCCATAAGTAGTGAAGTCTTTTTCGACCTCAATCCACAGCTCGGTGTCGGCCAACCGTACCCGGTCGCCCACGGTGGGGCCGAACATGTCGGCATAGGCTTGTCTGGAAATCTTCATGGCGATTCCTTGAATTCAAAAATATGTCTGAGCGCACCCTGACCTGACCTGACCTGACCTGACCTGACCTGACCTGACCTGACCTGTAGGAGTGAGCTTGCTCGCGATAAAGTCGGAACGACTTTCCAGCGGTGGTTTGTTCACCACTTTTGCGACTGCTGCGCAGCCGATCGCGAGCAAGCTCACTCCTGCAGGGTTCCGGTTCGGGGGCTATAGATCGCCCATCACTCGGCCGGCGAAGCCGAACACCCGCCGCAGTCCTGCCAGATCCACCAACTCCACATCCCGGGATTGTCCCGGTTCGAAGCGCACGGCGGTGCCGGCCGGTATGTTCAGGCGCATGCCGCGGCTGGCGGCACGGTCGAACGTCAGGGCGTCGTTGGTTTCAAAAAAATGGAAATGCGAGCCGACCTGAATCGGCCGGTCACCGCTGTTGGCGACGTTCAGGCTGATAGTCCGGCGACCGGCATTGAGCTCGATTTCACCGGGTTGAATCTGGTATTGGCCAGGAATCATGCGGGTTGTCCCAAGGTCTTAAAGTAGATAGCGGTCGGCGTATAACGGCCGTCCGGGCTTTGGCAGTAGTTGGGCAGTTCGCCGACGCGGGTGTAGTCCAGCGAAAGATAGAATGCTTCGGCGGGCGAACCGGCTTCGGTGTCCAGAAACAGCAAACCGCGCTTGAGCTGACGTGCGGCCTGTTCAAGCGCTTGCATCAATTGCAGGCCGAACCCGCGACGTCTAGCGTCCTTGAGTACCATTAATTTCTGTACTTCGGCCCGATTCAGGCCATTGGCTTTCTGACACAGCGCGAGCTGGGCGCTGGCCAGCACCTGCTCATCCTGAACCACGACCCATAACAACAAGCTGCCGTTAGCGACGTCCTCTCTGAGCCCGTCGCACCAAGCGTAAGCCTGCCCGGCGTCCAGGTCAGCCATGAAACCCACCGACGCTCCGTTATGCACGGCGTCCATCAGCAGGGCCGCCAGACCGTTACGGTAGTGGGCGAAGCTTTCGTCGGTAACGCGGCGCAGTTGGGCAGGATTCATGATCACCTCTCAGTGGGATGCAGGAGCTTGCGAGGGTGGAGCGGATGCGCCGGGAGACAAATCCAGTTGCATGAATGTCAGGTCCAGCCAGCGTCCAAATTTGGTCCCCACCTGCGGCATCTGCCCGGTGATGATGAAGCCTAGTCGTTCATGCAGAGCGATGGAGGCCGCATTACCACTTTCAATCGCCGCGACCATGATGTGTTTGTCGCACAGGCGAGCGCGGTCGATCAGAGCTTTCATCAGCTTGGGGCCCAAGCCTTGACCGCGCTGATCGGCGCGCACATAAACCGAATGCTCCACGGTGTGGCGAAAGCCTTCAAAAGGGCGCCAGTCGCCAAACGACGAATAGCCCGTGACCTGGCCGTCATCATCAATGGCGACCAGAATCGGATAACCCTGAGTCTGGCGCGCATCGAACCAGGCCTGACGATTGGCCAGGTCGACCGGTTGCTCGTTCCAGATCGCGGTGGTGTTGAGCACTGCGTCGGTGTAAATCGCCAGGATGCCCGGCAGATCGGCTGGCAGTGCGTCGCGAATCGAATTGCTCATGATCAGTTCCAGGGTCTCGTTCGGGGTCAGGCGATTGGCTGATGCACAGTGACCAGCTTGGTGCCGTCGGGGAATGTTGCCTCGACCTGGATTTCAGGAATCATTTCCGGGATGCCTTCCATGACCTGTTCGCGAGTCAGCAGGGTGGTGCCGTAATGCATCAGGTCCGCCACGGTTTGCCCGTCGCGAGCACCTTCAAGCAGCGCTGCCGAGATGTAAGCCATGGCTTCGGGGTAGTTGAGCTTCACGCCACGGGCCAGACGCCTTTCGGCAACCAGGCCAGCGGTGAAAATCAGCATCTTGTCTTTTTCGCGTGGGGTCAGGTCCATTGTTCAGTCCATAAAAAACGATGAGTTAGCTGTAGGAGTGACCGGGGTGGCGCACCACCTTGCTCGCGATCGGCTGCGAAGCAGTCGCAAAATAGTGAGCACACGATTGCAGGAAAGTCGTTCCGACTTTATCGCGAGCAAGCTCACTCCTACAGAGAAACGGGTGTGTCAGGTACTCCAGATTCGTGGCGCCACCGCTTCGCGGCCCAACAGTGCCGGGCGCAGCAGTTTCCATAACTCGATCATCCAGGCCCGGGCATGCAGCGCCTCTTCAGCCAGACAGCGGGCAACCAGCAAGCCAGGCAGTTGGGTCAGATCACCGCGTACCAGATTAGGCACCGCGCGGCAGACCTCCAGCAATTGGCTGTCAATGTCGCCAGTTACCAGCAACGTGCCAAATACAGTTTTGCCATCCAGACCAATCGGCGAGTCGAGTAAACCATCGCCGCCGATAATTCTTTGCCGTTCGTGCCACAGCAACTTACCGTCCCTGCGCACATCAAGGTGCGCCTGAAAATGACCGCTCTCAAAGCGTTCGCCGCTCGCCGGTCTGCCCAGCGCCACGACGTCCCAGTAAAGCAGCCGGGCATTGCCTTGCAGTTCGATACGGGTGGTCAGTTCGGCCTGCGCGTTGCTGAAGACGATGGTTTCCTGCGGCAGCCATTCCAGCGTCGCGCCAGAGGCAACGCTCAGATCAAGTTGCTGATAAGCCGGACCTGCCGCCCGATACCACTTGGCGGCGCCGGGGCTGGTCAGTTGCGCCCAGGCATCGGGGCCGACGCTGGCGCTGATGTCCAGCCGGTCGCCACCGGCGATGCCGCCGGGTGGATGAACAATAATGTGCTGGCAAACTTCCGGGCCTTCGGCGTACAGGTGTTTTTGCACCCGCAGCGGGCCTTTGTGTCGGCGCTGGGTGGGTCGCGTACTGTCGCCAAAACGCCCATAGCCCAGCTCCAGCTCGGCATGCCAGCTGGGTGTGAACAACGCGGTGTGGGCGGGAAGATTCATGAGATCGCTTTCATGCTTCTGGAAAACAGCAGTTCAGGAAGACTGCACCTTAACGGAATACCACTCAGATGGTCACCAGACCACGCACGCCTTCGGCTTCCATATTCTCGCCACGGCCTTGCTGAACGATTTCCCCGCGGGACATCACCAGATACTGATCGGCCAGTTCGGCAGCGAAGTCGTAAAACTGTTCAACCAGCAGAATAGCCATGTCACCTCGTTCCGCGAGCTTCTTGATCACTGCGCCGATTTCCTTGATCACCGACGGTTGAATGCCTTCGGTGGGTTCATCGAGAATCAGCAGGCGAGGACGGCTTGCCAGCGCCCGACCAATCGCCAGTTGCTGCTGTTGACCACCCGACAGGTCGCCGCCGCGTCGATGTTTCATCTGCAGCAAAACCGGGAACAGTTCGTAGATGAACGCCGGGACTTCTTTCGCCTCAGAGCCTGGAAAGCGAGAAAGCCCCATCAACAGATTTTCTTCAACGGTCAGCCGCCCGAAAATCTCGCGGCCCTGTGGCACATAAGCGATCCCAGCGTGCACCCGTTGATGGGGTTTGAAACCGGTGATGGCCTTGCCTTCCCACTGCACTGCGCCTTCTTTGGCAGGCAGCAGGCCCATGAGCACCTTGAGCAACGTAGTCTTGCCCACGCCGTTACGACCCAGCAGGCACGTCACTTCGCCGACCTTCACATCAAAGGAAAGCCCGCGCAGGATGTGGCTACCGCCGTAGTACTGATGAAGCTTTTCGACCTGGAGCATGTTCGTTTCCCAAGCAAATGGATAACGGTAGGAGCGAACTTGTTCGCGAGGCGTCAGATCAGGCGACGACTGTGGATCTGAAATCGCCTCGCGAACAAGTTCGCTCCTACCGGGGAGCTTTAGCGGCCCAAATACACTTCGATAACTCGTTCATCCGCCTGCACATCTGCCAGCGAGCCCTCGGCCAATACGCTGCCTTGGTGCAGAACGGTGACGTGGTCGGCAATCGAACCTACAAAGCCCATGTCGTGTTCCACCACCATTAGCGAATGCTTCACTGCCAGGCTCTTGAACAGCTCGGCGGTGAATTCGGTTTCGGCGTCGGTCATGCCTGCGACAGGTTCATCGAGCAGCAGCAATTGCGGGTCCTGGACCAGCAACATGCCGATCTCCAGAAACTGCTTCTGCCCGTGAGATAACAAGCCCGCCGGGCGTTGCATTGAGCCGGTCAGGCGAATGGTTTCCAGTACTTCGTCAATGCGATCGCGCTGTTCACCGCTGAGTTTCGCCCGCAGGCTGGCCCATACCGACTTGTCGGTTTTCTGCGCCAGCTCAAGGTTTTCAAACACGCTCAAAGCTTCGAATACGGTGGGCTTCTGAAACTTTCGACCAATGCCCGCTTGAGCAATTTCGACTTCGCTCATTTGCGTCAGGTCCAGGGTTTCACCAAACCAGGCCTTGCCATGACTCGGACGGGTCTTGCCGGTGATCACGTCCATCAGCGTGGTTTTACCCGCGCCGTTGGGACCGATGATGCAGCGCAGTTCGCCGACGCTGATGTACAGATTCAGGTCGTTGAGCGCCTTGAAACCATCGAAACTGACGCTGATGTCTTCCAGTGTCAGGATGGTGCCGTGGCGCGTGTTCAGGCCTTTGCCGACGCTTTGCCCCAGGCCGATTGCATCGCGACTGGTGCCGATATCGGAGTTGGGATCAATAATCGGCTCAAGCATGAACGCTGGTGTCGGAGTGGTTTTCATTGTTCGCCCCTCTTCTTGAGCAAACCGATCACGCCTTTAGGTAGATACAGCGTGACGATGATGAACAGTGCGCCGAGGAAGAACAGCCAGTATTCCGGAAAGGCCACGGTGAACCAGCTCTTCATGCCATTGACCAGACCGGCACCCAGCAGTGGGCCGATCAGCGTGCCGCGTCCGCCCAGAGCAACCCAGACCGCCGCTTCAATGGAATTGGTCGGTGACATTTCGCTCGGGTTGATGATGCCGACCTGCGGCACATACAGCGCACCGGCCAGACCACAGAGCACCGCGCTCAGCACCCAGACGAACAGCTTGAAGCCACGCGGATCGTAACCGCAGAACATCAGCCGGTTTTCCGCGTCACGTAGTGCGGTCAATACCCGGCCAAACTTGCTCTGCGCCAGACGCCAGCCCACATACAGACTCGCCACCAGCAGGATCACCGTCGCCAGAAACAACGTGGCGCGAGTGCCCTGCGAACTGATGCTGAAGCCTAGAATGCTGCGGAAGTTGGTGAAACCGTTGTTGCCACCAAAGCCGGTTTCGTTGCGGAAGAACAGCAACATGCCAGCGAAGGTCAATGCCTGGGTCATGATCGAGAAATACACGCCCTTGATCCGCGAGCGGAAGGCGAAGAAGCCGAACACCAGCGCCAGCAAGCCCGGCGCCAACACGACCAGGCACATGGCCCACAGGAAGTTGTCGGTGCCTGCCCAATACCATGGCAGTTCGGTCCACGACAGGAATGTCATGAACGCGGGCAGACCGTCCCCGGCCGCTTCGCGCATCAGATACATGCCCATGGCGTAACCGCCCAGAGCGAAGAACAGTCCGTGCCCCAACGACAGTAAGCCGGCGTAGCCCCAGACCAGATCCAGTGCCAGGGCGACGATGGCGTAACAGAGGATCTTGCCCACCAGCGTCAGGGTGTAGGCCGAGACCTGAAAGCTATTGTCGGCAGGCAGCAAGGACAATAGTGGCATCGCCAGCAGGATGGCGAGCACAACCACGCCTACAGCCAATGTACCTTTGGGGCCGACCTTTTGAGCAGCAGTGACCATCAATGGTTGGTTCATCAGTCGATCACCCGTCCTTTCAATGCGAAGAGGCCTTGCGGACGTTTCTGGATAAACAGAATGATCAGCGCCAGGATCAGAATCTTGCCCAATACAGCGCCGATTTGCGGTTCGAGAATCTTGTTGGCGATACCCAGACCGAAGGCCGCCATGACGCTACCGGCCAGTTGCCCGACACCGCCGAGCACCACCACCAGGAAAGAGTCGATGATGTAGCTCTGGCCCAGATCGGGGCCTACGTTACCGATTTGACTGAGGGCGACGCCGCCCAGCCCGGCAATGCCTGAGCCCAGCCCGAAGGCCATCATGTCGATGCGCCCGGTTGGCACGCCGCAACAGGCGGCCATGTTGCGGTTCTGGGTCACGGCACGTACGTTCAGGCCCAGCCGCGTCTTGTTCAGCAGCAGCCAGGTCAACACCACAACGAACAGTGCAAAGCCGATGATCACAATGCGGTTATACGGCAGCACCAGATTGGGCAGCACCTGGTAACCGCCGGACAGCCACTCAGGGTTGGCCACTTCAACGTTCTGCGCACCGAATGCCAGACGCACGGCCTGGATCAGCATCAGGCTGATGCCCCATGTGGCGAGCAGCGTTTCCAGTGGTCGGCCATACAAGTGGCGAATCACTGTGCGCTCCAGCGCCATGCCGATGGCTGCCGTGACGAAAAACGCCACCGGCAGCGCAATCAGCGGGTAATACTCGATGGCGCCCGGCGCATAGCGCTGGAACATCAGTTGCACGACATACGTGGAGTAAGCTCCGAGCATCAACATTTCGCCGTGGGCCATGTTGATCACGCCCAGCAAGCCGAATGTGATCGCCAGGCCGAGCGCCGCCAGCAGCAGAATCGAGCCCAGCGACATGCCGCTGAATGCCTGACCGAGTAACTCGCCCACCATCAGTTTGCGTTTGACTTGCGCCAGGCTGGTTTCGGCCGCGATACGCACGCTGGCGTCAGTTTCGACGCCCGGTGCCAATAAGGTTTCCAGACGAGTGCGGGCCAGCGGGTCACCGGTTTCGCCGAGCAGGCGAACGGCCGCCAGACGTACGGTCGGGCTGGAGTCAACCAATTGCAGATTGGCCAGTGCCAATGTCAACGCGTCATGGACATCATCGTCTTTCTCATCGGCCAGACGTACGCTCAAAAAAGGCAACTGCGCAGGGCGCGCCGATTTTTGCAGTTGCAGCGCAGCGGCCAGACGCAATTTTGCGTCCTCAGCCAGCAATTGATGGCTGGCCAGCGCGGTATCCACCAAACCCCGCAAGCGGTTATTCAGGCGCAGTTTGCGCGGTTCATCAGTCGGCGGAGTGTCCCCGTCGACAGCGACGTACTGGTCGCCGGTTTCGATAAAGGCGCGTTTGCTGCTGTCGACAGCGACGCGGCCTTCCTGCAAGGCATTGATCAGTTCAATGCGTCCCGGAACGGGTTGGGCGGCCCAGCTCTCAAGGAGTTCGGCCTGTTGTGCGGAACTGGCCGCCACGAAATCACCGGCATCGCTGGCCTGTGCCGCCACAGGCAGCAGCAAGGCGAGGGTGAAGATGAAGCGGTACAGAATGTTGGGCATGGCATTAGCCTGGATGTCGGCGACGGTGTTCCAGCAGGAAACCGTGTTGAGGCATTTCGCGAATGAATTCGCTCCCACAGGTGGAACGCATTTCAATGTGGGAGCGAATCCATTCGCGAAGGCGTCGTTTCAAACAACAGTTTTTGATGGCCCCGGTACAGGACGCAGGGGCCATCGCTTTACTTAGTTACTCTTCACTGCATGATCCGGCTTCTTGTCGTTACCCGGGATGTACGGGCTCCATGGCTGGGCGCGGATTGGCTCTTTGGTCTGCCACACAACGTTGAACTGACCGTTGTCCTCGACTTCACCGATCATCACTGGCTTGTGCAGGTGATGGTTGGTTTTGTCCATGGTCAGGGTGAAGCCCGATGGTGCGGCGAAGGTCTGGCCGGCCATGGCTTCGCGGACTTTATCCACATCGGTGGACTTGGCTTTCTCTACCGCTTGCGCCCACATGTGGATGCCCACGTAAGTGGCTTCCATCGGGTCGTTGGTCACGGCCTTGTCTGCGCCCGGCAGGTTTTTCTTCTTGGCGTAGGCTTTCCAGTCAGCGACGAACTTGGTGTTGACCGGGTTCTCTACAGACTGGAAGTAGTTCCAGGCGGCCAGGTGGCCCACCAGCGGTTTGGTGTCGATGCCGCGCAGTTCTTCCTCACCCACCGAGAACGCTACAACCGGTACGTCGGTGGCTTTCAGGCCTTGGTTGGCCAGCTCTTTATAGAACGGCACGTTGGAGTCGCCGTTCACCGTTGAGATCACAGCCGTCTTGCCGCCCGCAGAGAACTTCTTGATGTTGGCAACGATGGTTTGGTAGTCCGCGTGGCCGAACGGGGTGTAGACCTCTTCGATGTCCTTGTCCGCTACACCTTTGGAGTGCAGGAACGAGCGCAGAATCTTGTTGGTTGTACGCGGGTAGACGTAGTCGGTGCCCAGCAGGAAGTAACGCTTGGCTGCGCCACCGTCTTCGCTCATCAGGTACTCGACCGCAGGAATCGCCTGCTGGTTAGGCGCTGCGCCGGTGTAGAACACGTTCGGCGACATTTCTTCGCCTTCATACTGAACCGGGTAGAACAGCAAGCCGTTGAGCTCTTCGAATACCGGCAGCACGGATTTGCGCGACACCGAGGTCCAGCAGCCGAACACGACGGCAACCTTGTCCTGAGTCAGCAACTGACGACCTTTTTCAGCAAACAACGGCCAGTTGGACGCCGGGTCAACGACTACGGCTTCCAGCATCTTGCCGTTGACGCCGCCCTTGGCGTTGATTTCATCAATGGTCATCAACGCCATGTCTTTGAGTGACGTTTCGGAGATCGCCATGGTGCCCGAAAGCGAATGCAGAATGCCGACCTTGATGGTCTCGGCGGCTTGAACGGTCCATGTAAGCCCCATCGCAGCGATGGATGCGGACAAGGTGAAAGCTTTGATCAGACTGCGACGCTTCATTGGCTAGCTCCGTTATTGGTATTCGATGGGGCACACGAGATAACGCATATCTGATTGCTGTTTAGCAAAGGCTGGGCCAAGGCGCGAAATAGCGCACCTGAGCGGGAAGTTGTCCTGTTGGACAGAAAAGTTGCGCACCAGCATGGAACTTATTTGGCGGGCTGGTGCGCAGTGCTGCGCTTAATTGGTGCTCGTGCCTCAGAGCATCAACTCAGTGTTGCCGGAGTAAAGATCGAACATTTTTTCCGGGATGCTGGCCGGGCTTTTGAAGTAAATGTAGAAACGCTTGCCCACCAGACGGCTTGCCACCAGTTGTAACGGCGTGGAGGGGGCAATCGCTACGTGGTCTCCCAGGAAGCTGGTGAACAGGTTTTTCTTTGGCACAGACTCATTGAAGATGACAAATACGGTGCTGTCCTCACTGCTGGCTGCCTCGCGAATGAATCCGTCGCGGCTCCACTGTTCGCTGCTCCAGCGGCTGACAGAGGCAGACTGAATACCGTTATCGACGAACACCTGTCCGATTTCAGTGGTCAGTTTTCGCAGCCCTGCGGCGCTGACCAATGCAGCTCGATAAGCCCGCCCCTGATATTCGTTGAGGCGATAGAACTCGCTCAGAAAACGAAGGGTCCACGGTGTGCGCATTCTGGCGCGCAGCAGGCTGTTGATGGCTTGCGAGCCGCCTTCACAGTAATCGAGGATTTCGGGCATATCACTGGCATTGGAGGTTTGTGCCAAGCGTAAATAGTTACTGTTGAATGCCTGTTTGGACACGGTGCTGACCTCTTCTACCGAGTTCGGCCAATCTTTGGTCACATCGCCCAGTTCCCGATCTGACTGTCTCAATAGCAGGCTGCTTATTCGGGTGCGTAGTGTTTCTATTCTGCTCCAGACGCCCGGGCTGGATTCCACCGCGTAGGCGCGTTCTCCAATCAGCAAGTCGGGATTGGCGGCGTCTGCCCGATAGAGCTGACAGTGACCGAACAGCCAGGGCTGGCGTTTGATGAAATATTGTTGATCACCTATCCGGACGGCGTGGAACTGACTGGCGTCGTAGGGTACGGCGGCGTCCAGTTCGGTGCGTTGCGATGTCGGGCTGGACGACTCCAGATAGCTGATCTGCTCCTCGCCTTCAGTGGTGGTGCGCTGAACCAGTGGCGTGGCTGATCGCAGATTTTCCAGCGGGGTGAAAGGCTCGCGATTTATGACCCAGCGACCCAGTGCAGCCGCGCCGAGGTAGCCAACAGCACACAACAATTCGAAGGCGGCTCCATGGTAGTCACCCTCCCTTAGACGTTGAAAAGCCTCCCAGAGCTTGAACAGACCTATGCCCGCTGCCAAGGCGATGAGTACGGGTGATGGAATGAATAGCATGGCAATGTTCAGCGCGATGCTGCCAAACAATGAACCGTGTTTTTTGACCACTTCGGGCCGGAAGTGAAGTTCAGTCCTGCGCGTATGTTTCAGATCGTGATGGGTCATGAGGTAGTCCTCGCCCTCATCAACGTAATCAGGTTCGCCGAAAATAAGGCTGGGCAGCCTTGCTGGCGCTTTCAGGTGTTTGTAAGTTTTCCTTGCGCGAAAGTGCTTGAGCCATTGCTCGTAATCTTCGGCGCTGCATTCAACCGGGCGACTTTCTTCGGGCAGTTGGCGTAGCAGGTAGCGGGTGAAGTCGGGATGATCCAGAAACTGCTCACGCATGGCCTTTTCGTTGGGGTACCAGCGAAATACCCGACTGTCCGGGGCATTGAGGGTACAGAGCAACATCGGCTGATCGGCGGTTGAACCTTGCGGCGCGATGCGCATGACATCAGGGAGCGGGTGTTGCTCAAGGATCATGAAGTCGAGGTTAATCGTTTTGTTGTCGACCTTCTGCCGCGTCTCGACGCAGGGGTTATCAATAATGGCCTTCATCCATGCCCTGGCCGCGTCGGGGAGCGGGTCAGCCTGAGCCTGTACCTGATCCATGCGCAGTTGGGCGATGGCAAGGCTTCTCACGTTCTCGAGCCAGGCTGCCTGATGAGTTCCCTGAGGTTGCGGGCCGTCGGGTATGTCCCTGCACAGATGATGCAACTGGATGATTGATTTACTGTAATCCTGCGCGGCAGCCACCCAGGCCTGCTGGTGTTCATGACTGGTTGTAGACCACCAGTGCGGCATGCTGCCCGCGATCAGGCGATGGTCGTTACGATCAAGCATCAGCGCATTGTCCAGATGCGCAGCCTGGGCAAGTCTCAGCGGTAAGGCGCGCGCAAACTCATTTGTGTCGATCCTCAGGGCTTTTGCCTGATTCAATAAATAGCTGAAGTCGGCTTGTTGCCTGGCTATTTGTTGGTCAAACAGCACCTGCAATACATCGCCTTTTAGCACCGACAACTGCCATGTTGGTGACGGGGTCGGGAACGTAATGACTTTAACCCTTGAAGCGGCGCTGAGGTTTTGCAGCAAAACCTGCTTTTGTATGGCGTCGCCAAAGCGCGCGTTCAGCGAGTTGATCATCGCTGCAATATTTGCAAAGCCTTCCAGGCCTTGATGCTCAGTACGCAACAAGACCTCACCCAGAGTGCTGTCATCTAATGCGGGGGAAGTCAGGCTATGGGTGTGCGTGAGGATAAACGCCCCGGGTAAAATCTGCGCTTCGCCCTGGCCATCCATCAGCGCCAGTTGAAAGGCCCCGTATTTCTGCACGGTATCGTTATTGGCAGTGCGTGGCCTGTTGAGTTGATCTTCAAGCATGGCGTGCTGGCTAATAGTCAGCAGGTTTTGCTCGACTGCCGCTTCGGACTCCAGCAGCAATGCTTTTTTGCGCTCGGTGATGAATCGTTCACGGCGGCTGACGCCATTGTCCAGACAGGTCCAATAGTCAGCCAGCTGTTGGCGATAGGCAGGCTCAAGTGCGTTGTTGAAATCCTTGTACAGATCCAGGATGTGCTGGCATTCCAGATGCGCGATTTCGTCGCTTTCAGCCACTGTGTTCGCGGCTTTGTAGAAGCCTGCGTGGACCGACAAATCGAAACTCTTGCGCCCCAGAGCATGATCGAGGAGCGTGCCTCGAACGGGCTCCGAGTGCCGGAACTGGCGCAGTGAGCGTTCGATGGTGGGGTGGCCTTGCACAGGCAGTTGGGTGAAAGGCGGGATTGTCAGGCTTTTCAGCGTGTAGGACGTCAGCCAGGTTTGGTTAATGTCGATGCTGACGCCAGGGTGATCGCGTTTGAGCAGGCGCAGAAATTCCTGTTCGGCGACGGTACGCAAGTCGGGCGGATACGCCGCGTTACTGGCAGCGGGTGAAGCAGATTGAGTCGTCATGATTCCGTTTCGTTTTGTGAAAGATGCAGCTCACGAAATCGGATTTGGGGGAGGGTGTCTGTCGGCTGGAGGGCGTTTTTTTGTTAGGGATATTCTGCAAGGGTTGTAGGGTTTAGCGGTTTAAACGCAGGAAATTCAGGCTGTCCATGGCACCGCGTTGTCGCGTAGCAAACACAGGACCTGTAGGAGCTGCCGAAGGCTGCGATGGCGGTATATCCGAAGGAATGCTTCGCAGCCTTCGGCAGCTCCTACAAGGGGCGTGCGCATTCAGTAATATCGAATCTGCCAAGGGTGCGCCTGTCAGTGACTGTGCGCGGATGCCCCAGGTGGCTGTTTCAGCACTTCAACGGTTACCGTCACATCGCCGGACTTTTCGAAGTGCAGGGTCAACGGGAAGCTTTTACCGTCGGTTAGCGCAGCCTTGTTCTTCAGGTCCAGCAGCATCACGTGATAACCCATGGGCGCGAATATCGCATCGCCGCCAGCCGGAACTTCTACGTTGGGCACCTGCTGCATTTTCATCAGGCCATTGGCGTGCACGTGCTCGTGAAGTTGAGCTGCGCCTGCGATGGGCGTGTCTGCGCTGAGCAGTCGGTCTGCGTTCTGGCCATTGTTGTGAATGACAAAATAGGCCGCGACGGTTGGCGCATTGGGCGGCAGCTCCATGGACCAGGGGCTGGCGATATTCAGCTCGGCTGCGCGGTAGTCAGCGGCACTGGCGTAACTCACTGGCAGCATCAACGCCGTCAGCATGAGCAGGTGCTTCAACATTAAACAGACTCCTGTCGATTGAGCTTTCATTTAGCCTGAACAACCTGGCGATGTAAAAAGCCCGGCATGTGGCGCGATGCCGCGCTTTCGCGAAGCAAAACATGGGATCTGTAGGAGTGAGCTTGATTGCGATTTCGGTATGTCAGTCAATAAATACATCGGCTGTGCTGACGTAATCGCGAGCAAGCTCACTCCTACAGAAAAAGCATTTCAAATCAGATGATTGATTTTTTTTGATAGATGCATTCTATGCTGACCTACGAACGCAACTCCCATGGGCCGGTACATCCGCAGCCTGTGTATCGTCTGGATTGCCACCTTCCCGAATAAATTCGGTCCTACAGCATTGGCGTCAGAGCTGAGATTGATGCAGCGCCTCAAGCATCGCAGCCGCAGAACCAAACTCCCGATCCACCTCCGGCAATTCCGGGCGCTTGAGTATCAACACCGGCACTTTTAGCTCACGGGCTACTTCCAGCTTGGCCTCGGTCGCATCGCCACCGCTGTTTTTGCTGATCAGCACATCAATGCTGCGCCGCTGAAAGAGTGCGCGCTCGTCCTCCAACAGAAACGGACCGCGCGCACCGATGACTTCGCAGTGCTTGTGTCGGGGCAAGTCTCGCAGAGTGTTTTCCAGGGCGCGTAACGTCCAGAACTGATGAGCAGGGATTTCGCTCAGATGCTGCAACGGCTCGCGGCCCAAGGTGAACAAGGGGCGTTGGAAGGGCTGTAGAGCCAGGATCAGTTCGGCCCAGTCCGCCACTTCGCGCCAATCGTCGCCCGGACCAGGCTGCCAGGCAGGTCGGCGCAAAGCCCAGCAGGGCACACTCGCCAGTTCGGCGGCGCGGGCAGCGTGATGGCTGATTTGCGCAGCGTACGGGTGCGTCGCGTCGATCAGTAAATCGATGCCTTGCCCGGCAATGAATTGCGCCAACCCTTCAGCGCCGCCATAACCGCCGACGCGAACTTCACACGTCAAGTCCGTGGGCACTCGACCGACTCCAGCCAGGCTGTAGATATGCTGCGGCCCGAGTGTGCGGGCGATGGCCAGCGCGTCGGTAACGCCGCCGAGCAGCAACAGGCGCTTCATGAGCTGACCCCGGCAGTGCCGACGATGCCGCCCTGGCGATCAATGGCGAATACTTCAACTTCGACCTGCGCGGGCACCACGCTGCGGGCGAAGTCCAGAGCGTGCTGGCAAACGATGTCGCCCAAGGGCACGTTCACTGCCGAACACATCGCCAACGCCTGCTGGCTGGTATTGGCCTCGCGAATGGCCTGTTGCAGAGCCTCGTCGGCACCGCCATCGGCCGCCCAGCGTGCCAGTTGTGGCAGATCAATGCTCGAATGGCGGCTGTGCAGGTCCATGTGCTTTGCAGCCAGTTTGCTGATCTTGCCAAAGCCGCCGCAGATGCTCAGTTTGGCCACCGGTACTCTGCGCAGGTGCTTGAGAACAGCGCCGACGAAGTCGCCCATTTCTATCAGTGCAATGTCTGGCATCTGGTAGACGCGGCGCATGGTGTCTTCGCTGGCGTTGCCGGTGCAGGCGGCGATGTGCAGATAACCGTTGGTTTTGGCGACGTCGATCCCTTGATGGATCGACGCGATATACGCCGCGCAGGAAAACGGCCGGACAATACCGCTGGTGCCTAGAATCGACAGTCCGCCAAGAATGCCCAGGCGTGGATTCATGGTTTTAAGCGCCAACGCCTCGCCCCCTTCGACGCTCACCGTAATCTCGAATCCACCGGTGTAACCTTGCTCGTTCGCGAGCGCTTGCAAATGCTCGATGATCATCATGCGTGGTACGGGATTGATCGCGGGCTCGCCGACTTTCAGCACCAGACCGGGCCGCGTGACGGTGCCTACGCCATGACCTGCCACGAACGTGACGGTCGGTTCTTCCAGCAGGCGCACGTGGGAAAATACCAGTGCGCCGTGGGTGACATCAGGGTCATCGCCGGCATCCTTGATCGTGCCCGCCTCTGCGCCTTGTGCAACCAGGCGGCAGAACTCCAGACGCATCTGAACCCGTTTGCCTTTGGGCAGGACGATCTCCACCGCATCGTTGACTTCCCCACCCAGTAACAGCCGCGCTGCCGCGAGGCTGGTCGCAGTTGCACAACTCCCCGTGGTCAGTCCGCTGCGCAGCGGTGCAGGTTGTTCGGCGGTTTCATCGCGCATCAGGGTTTGACCACGTCCAGTAAAGTAATAGGCAACGCCTGACGCCATGTGTCGAAATCGCCCAGCGGCTTGGCATGGGCAATATGGATGCGGGTCAACTCACCGCCGTGCAGGTCGCGCCAGGCCATTAAAGTGGATTCGCTTTGCAGGGTGACGGCATTGGCCACCAGACGTCCGCCTGAGCGTAGCTGTTGCCAGCAGGTATCCAGCACACCGGGTCGGGTCACGCCGCCACCAATGAAAATGGCGTCTGGTTGCTCAAGTCCCGCGAGGGCCTGAGGCGCGCTGCCGCGGACCAGTTGCAAGCCCGGCACGCCCAGCGCATCGCGGTTGAATTCGATCAGTTGCTGACGGCCTTCATCGGCTTCAATGGCCAGCGTCCGGCAGGTGGGATGGGCGCGCATCCATTCGATGCCGATAGAACCGCAGCCCGCGCCGACGTCCCACAACAACTCGCCGGGCACCGGGGCAAGGCGTGCCAGTGTGATCGCCCGAACATCGCGTTTGGTCAGTTGGCCGTCATGCTCGAAGGCTTCATCGGGCAAACCTGCCAGCGGCGAAAGACGCAAGGCGCTGGCGTCTGCGCGGCAATCGATCGCCACGACGTTCAGCGCGGCAATCTCCGGGTTGGCCCATTCACTTGCCAGACCTTCAACACGACGTTCTGCCGAGCCGCCCAGATGTTCCAGTACGGTCATGTGGCTGGGTCCGAAACCACGTTCACGCAGTAAACCGGCAATCGCTGCCGGGCTGCTGCCGTCATTGCTCAAGACCAGCAGGCGTACACCGTGATGGAATCGGGCATTCAGCGCGGCCAGCGGCCTCGCGACCACGGACAGGGTCACTACGTCCTGCAAAGGCCAGCCCAGCCGGGCAGCAGCCAACGAATAGGAGGAGGGCGCAGGCAGGATCAGCATTTCTTCGACAGCGACGACGCGTGCCAGACTTGCGCCAACGCCAAACAGCATCGGATCACCGCTGGCCAGCACACACACCTCTGCGCCGCGCTGTTCAAGCACCGGGTTAAGCGAGAAGGGGCTGGGCCAGGCGCGGCGTTCAGCTTTGATGCAGGGTGGGAGCAATTCCAGCTGACGCGGGCCGCCAAACACCTGATCAGCGCGCAATAGAGCGTGCCGGGCATTCTTGCCCAGGCCTTTGTAGCCGTCTTCACCGATTCCCACGACTGTCAGCCAGGGCGACATTTGCTTACCTCAATCCGATCTTCCGACAGAGCGGCTTTTCATGCCTGCGGACAAAGCAGGCATAATACCGCGCCTGCCAGGCACAAGTGCCTATTCAAACCAATTCATGGTGATCCATTGACCGAGCCGAAGTCCGCTCGCACGCCTGTAACGTCCTTACGCCCCTCGGCCTGTCCGGGGTTGCTGCGTATCGTCCCGGCACTGGATGGCGGAATCTGCCGGATCAAACTGGCGGGCGGTTCGATCAGTGCTGCTCAGGCACATGCCGTGGCTCACGCGGCACAACGTTACGCGCATGGCGTGATCGAAGCCACCAACCGCGCCAACCTGCAGATTCGCGGTATTGGCGACGGGCAGGCGGCATTGATCGACACGCTGCTGGCGGCCGGGCTTGGGCCCAACAACCCCGACAGCGATGATGTGCGCAACCTGATGCTCAGCCCGGTGGCGGGTCTGGACCCGCACATGTTGCTGGACGTGCGACCTTTGGCCGCGCAAATCCTGCATGTGCTGGAAGCCAATCCGCGCTTTCATGACCTGTCGCCCAAGTTCGCGCTGTCGCTGGACGGCGGTGAAGCCATGGTGATGCTCGAACATCCTCATGATCTGTGGCTCTCGGCGCTTAACGTGGACGGCCAACTGATGCTGGGCTTCGGTCTGGCCGGTTGTCCTGCTGATGATTCGCCATTGGCAGCGGTTCCAGCGGAAAACGCACTGGAGCTGGTGCTGGCGGTTCTGGAACTGTTTCTGGACACGGCTCGTCCGGAGCAGGTGCGCATGCGTCATCTGTTGGCCGAGGTGCCTGCGCGGCAACTGCTTCAACGGTTGCAGCAGCGTTTGAGTGTTGAGCTTAGAACTGATCAAAAAATAACCCTGTGGCGTCGTCCAGCCGTCAGCCGTCACCTGCATCTGGGCATTTATCCACAGCAGCAAACCGGCAAAGTAGCCGTTGGCGCTGCTGTCCCATTGGGGCGACTTGACCCGGCGATGCTGAGCGCTGTTGCGCAACTGGCGATTGAGTTTGGCGACGCGACTCTGCGTTTTACGCCTTGGCAAAGCCTGCTATTGCCGAACGTTGCAGCCGGGCAGGCAGCGCATGTGTTGCTTGCCCTGCAAACGGCCGGTCTGCTGTGTTCCGCGGAACAACCTTTAGCGCAGATCATTGCCTGCACAGGGTCGAGTGACTGCGCCAAAGGCCAGGCCGATACCAAAGCCGATGCACGTTTGCTGGCCGGGCAATTGCAACGCAGTGGCGTCAGCCGTGCAGTGCATCTGTCGGCCTGCAAGCGGTCCTGCGCAGCGGCGCATGTGGCATCGGCGACGTTACTGGCGGTATCCCCGGGCCATTACGACCTTTATTTTCGCGATGCAGTGCAGCCCGGTTTCGGTGCCCTGCAAGCGCGTGACCTCACTATTGAAGCAGCCGGCGCATTGTTGATCGCCGACTCACGGAGCAACACCCATGATTGATTACATCCGCGATGGTCAGGAGATTTATCGCAACTCCTTCTCGATCATCCGTGCGGAAGCGCGCCTGGACACGATCCCTGCCGATCTGGAAAAACTCGCTGTGCGCGTGATCCATGCTTGCGGCATGGTCGAAGTGATCGAAGACTTGCGCTTCTCGCCAGGCGCAGGCAAAGCGGGGCGCGATGCATTGGCGGCTGGTGCGCCAATCCTGTGCGACGCACGAATGGTGTCCGAAGGCATCACGCGTACCCGCCTGCCTGCCAATAATCAGATCATCTGCACACTGCATGATGAAGGCGTGCGGGAACTGGCTCTGGAGCTGGGTAACACCCGTTCTGCGGTGGCTCTGGAGCACTGGCGTGAACATCTGGAAGGCAGCGTTGTGGTAATTGGCAATGCGCCTACTGCCTTGTTCTATCTGCTGGAAATGCTCGATGCGGGAGCACCAAAACCCGCGCTGATCCTTGGCTTTCCCGTCGGTTTCGTCGGTGCTGCCGAGTCCAAGGCCATGCTTGCGGCTGACAGCCGTGGCGTACCGTTTGTGATCATGCAGGGGCGGCGTGGCGGCAGTGCCATGGCCGTTGCTGCCGTCAACGCACTGGCCACGGAGATCGAATGATGCAGTCACGCGGTCGATTGATAGGCCTGGGCGTTGGCCCCGGTGACCCGGAGCTGATCACCGTCAAGGCCTTGCGCCTGCTGCGTGAGTCGCCAGTGGTTGCTTACTTCGTCGCCAAGGGCAAGAAGGGCAACGCGTTCGGCATCATCGAAGGCCATTTGCAGGATGCCCAGACGTTAATGCCGCTGGTTTACCCGGTGACGACCGAAGCGTTGCCTGCACCGATGTCCTACGAAAAAGTCATCAGTGATTTCTACGATGAGGCCAGCGTCGACGTGGCTGCCCATCTGGACGCTGGTCGTGACGTGGCGGTGATCTGTGAAGGTGATCCGTTCTTTTACGGCTCCTACATGTACCTGCATGACCGACTTGCCGATAAGTATGAGGCTCAAGTCATACCGGGCGTCTGTTCGATGCTCGGTGGTGCTTCGGTCTTGGGTGCGCCGCTTGTGTACCGCAACCAGAGCCTGTCGGTCTTGTCCGGCGTGCTGCCCCACGAAGAACTCAAGCGAAAACTGGCCGATGCCGACGCAGCGGTAATCATGAAGCTGGGCCGCAATTTCCCGAAAGTCCGTCAGGTGCTGGAAGAGTTGGGGCTGGCCGGGCGGGCGCTGTACGTTGAGCGCGCCACCATGGCTAATCAGAAAATCGTCCCGCTGGATGAAGTGGTGCCGATGTCTTCGCCGTACTTCTCGCTCATTATTGTTCCGGGCGAAAGGTGGCAGGGCTGATGACACAGAACATTCCAGCCATTGTGATTCTGGGCAATGGCAGCCTCGCGACCGCCCGACGCATTCAGCAGTTGTATCCGGAATCACTGGTTTACGGCCTGATTGATCGTGTGCAGGGCGCCGACAAAAGCTACAGCGAATTTGGCACGACCTTGCGTCAGTTCTATCAACAGAACACGCCAATTATTGCCCTGTGTGCCGCAGGCATCGTGATTCGTACCCTCGCACCGCTGCTGCTGGAAAAGGGCGCGGAGCCTGCTGTGCTGGCGATTGCTGAAGACGGCAGCGCGGTTGTGCCGTTGCTGGGGGGGCTTGGCGGAGTCAATGTCATGGCTCGGGAGATCGCCGCAGGTCTGGGTATCGCGCCTGCGATCACCACCAGCGGTGAGCTGCGTTTCGGGACCTGCCTGCTCAATCCGCCCATTGGCTATGCACTGGGCGACCTTGAGCTGGGCAAGCGCTTCGTGTCCGATTTGCTGTCAGGCGAAAGCGTGCGCATCGAAGGTGCTGCGCCCTGGTTGAGCAAAGCGCAGTTACCGGAGGACGAACACGCGCAGTTGGCGATCCATGTGAGCTGTGCCGAGCGCGAGCCGTCGGCCAATGAGTTGCTGATCTACCCGCGTTGTGTCGCGGTGGCTGTTACGGCGATATCTGCCGACCTGGCCGTCAATATTCGAGCGGCGCTGTACGATGCGGGCATCGCCGTTCAATCGCTGGCCTGTCTGTTGGCGGCTGATTCGCAAATGGCTGATCCACTCTTGCATCAAGCTGCCCGGGAGCTGGATGCCGTGCTGCGTTTTGTTCCCGCTGCATCGGCGCTCGATATGGCTGCCCGGGCTGTGCCGCAACTTTTGCCACCTATCGATACGCACGACGGGTTGGCGGTTGCTGTTGCACCTCATCCGCTGGACGTTCAGCAGATCGGTAAAGGGCGCGGCAGGCTTGCGGTCATCGGGCTGGGCCCCGGAGCCGCTGAACTGATGGTGCCAGCGGTGAAGGCTGAGCTGGCTCGGGCCAACGATGTACTGGGTTATGAAACCTACGTGCGCATGGCCGGGCCGTTTCGCGCCGATCAGATCATGCACTGCACTGATAACCGCGAAGAAATGCAGCGCGCACGACACGCTTTCGAGCTGGCGGCCTCCGGGCGCTCAGTGGTGGTCGTTTCATCTGGCGACCCAGGTGTGTTCGCGATGGCCGCAGCGGTGCTGGAAGCCCTGCATGAATCAACCAACCTTGCCTGGCATCAGGTCGAACTGGAAATCCTGCCCGGGGTCTCCGCGTCGCTGGCGACCGCCGCACAGGCTGGCGCGCCATTGGGTCACGACTTCTGCGTGATGTCGCTGTCGGACAACCTCAAGCCCTGGGACATTATCGAAAGGCGTCTGGACCTTGCCTCCCAGGCCGATCTGGCGCTGGCTTTCTACAACCCGATCTCCCGTTCTCGCCCATGGCAACTGGGGCGAGCGCTTGAAATCGTTCGCCAGCACCGCACTCCTGAAACGCCTGTGACGCTGGGGCGTGACATCGGTCGACCGGGGCAGACCTTGCGCATCATTACGCTGGGCGAACTGACACCCGAGCAGGTAGACATGCGCACGATGGTGTTGATCGGTTCATCGACGACCTGCACGTTTGCACGCGCCGAGGGTGGCCAGTGGGTCTACACGCCGCGGTGGTATGGGGATAAGGGTAAGGGCTAATGATACTTGCCATTCATCTTCTGCACTGGACAGGCGTGTCGGACGGTGGATGGTCCCTGGTTTAGAGCCGTCTGTTGCTGTAAGAACTTTCTTTGATATAAGAAGTAATCAGTCAGTTGATCTGACTGATTGCTCTTATTGTTCGTGCTGATTTTTTTCTTTTGGCGAGGATTCATAAAGTTTCTTAGTCACTGCTTAGTCTCAAAGCCTCGGGTTTGTTGGTGTAAGTGTTATCGAGGTTTTAGTGGCTGGCGTTTTTAAGATTGCTGTCGCGCTGTTCGTCCGTTTTTCTGTGTGCTTACAGTGCAGTAGACGAGCTGTAGTTGGTAAGCTAGGTTTGAATTGTCCATGAGGGACTTATTTATAAAAAGGGAATTTTATGAAAGATACAGAGCAGGTCGGCGGCTTTATGAATGATGGCATGAACCGCATGAGCGAATTCGTACGGAAGGAGGTCGGCCCCGAAAGCGATACTTCTATAGTCATGGAAAATGTCCTGATTTCGATTGCGAGCGGCATGTCGACAAAGAATAAGGAAATTGTTCTTGACGCCGTTCAGTACGCAAAGACTAAGGCTGGATACTCGGTGAAGCACGTCTCCTCTTACGAGATATTTACGCGCGAAATGCATAACTGCGGCTTTCCCTCCACCCGCTCCCGATATGGTAATTATGAAGCCAAGGACAGCCGCCTGACCATGGACAAGGTCGGTCTGGAGATTCTCACTGGCCTGATCGGAGCTGCTGCCGTTGGGCCGCTGACCGGGAAGCTATTATTAGGGCTGGTAGGTCAGGCCTTCGAAAGCCTGAAATCACAAGACAAGCCACTGGAGCTATTTCAGCGTTCGGTAAAGCAGTTTGGTGATGTCAGCTTTGCAATTGTATCCGGTGTCGAAACCGTTGAAGGTGATGTATTGCTGGCCATGGCGTTTGTCTCGCTTAAAGTGAATGTGAGTGCAACCAATGTGCTTTTCTGGGATTTCAACACCTCTGCAATAACGATAGAGCGCGGTGAGAACTTCACCCAGTTGAACCCGCGCCAATGGCGACGTGCCGAAAAGCATGTAGATAAATATTTGACCGATCAACTTGACGCAGAATTTGCACTCATCAACTAAGTGTGTGGGCTGCTCTTTTTATGGCAGCCCTTTTTTCAGGGTTTGATAATGGATGTCGTAATGGATGACGAAAGTCGCTGTGCCTATGTGAGTGCGGGCCATGTACTGTTTTTTGAAGACGGCGTGACGAAGCAAACCAGGGATGATGTGCTCTGCTCGACTCTATATTCACAAACAGGAGCTTCCCACAAGTATTCGAAATTTACCGAGTCTTCCGAATGGAGTGCCAAGTGTAATGAGGTAATGAGCCTTTTTGGTTGGTTAACGCTGCAGGAGCGTACTCAGGATTACCTTTACAGTGCAGAGGTCTCCCTTGGCGTAGAGCGAACGTTGGCAGAACTGCTGCGCCTGAGGGTTCCAGCCGCTCTTCTTCAGCGGCTTTTGAGGCTTTGTACCGATTTGAAAGCTTCGAGTCATCATGATCCAGCGCAGCGGTTGCTGCTGGAGCATGCATTGGATTCTCAGGCAGACATGGATAGCACGACGCTCATCCTGCTGGTCAGCTTCATAAGCCCTGCATCCTTAATCACCACAGTCTTCCTGATATCGAAAATGCCTGCGCTTGGCGAACAATCTCCTATATCCGCGCACCTGTCGACCCCGCGATCAAGTGGCAGCTTATCGATAACCGTATCTTCTGCGGAATTTGTTGAAAGAAGATATCGCCGGATCAGAGAGCGCGTCATCACTGAGCTAGGGGCGGCAAAAAATGAATGCGTTATCGCTTTGAGCGAGGGGGGGATGGCATGAGTCATTCATCAGATATTCTGTTGGGCGGCACTAATCTGGTTACTTTCTCGCCCGATACTTCTGCCGAAGAAAAAGCAGACATTCTTGACTGCCTTGCCTATTCCGAACTAAAAGCAAACGCCACGCATAACCGGAAAAGATACTGGGCTCAATGGATCGACCGTTTTCAATTCGGATTTTACAAAAGCGGCTTTGAAATTACCGATGCCCTGCCTGGCGAGCGGTTCGTTTTAACGGACCCTCGGGACCTTGCCTCGGTGATAGGCGACGCGATTGCTACCTCAGAGAACAGTGCTTTGGAGCGGCTCGCACGTTCTGCTTTCAACGAATTGATGCGCAGCAACGACGGCAAGATTTTTTTCCGCAACTGGTTCAGCAAGGAACGCAGTGAGAACGTGCAGATTATTCCGTGCCGAAAGGATGCTCGTGGGCGTATAGAGATTATGTTCTGTGGTCTGGAAATGAACATCGGTACGACTGAGCCTTCCTGGTTTCAGGGCTCAAAAGCAAAAGTCGCAGTCACGATCGCAGGAGGGGGGTACCGCTACAGTGCTGATACCTATGCGCCCTATCGAAAAAAAGTCGCCGCTTTTCTGGATGAACAGACGGCTATGGAGTTTCGAAACATATAGCGCAATGGAGTGTGCCTGATATTCAGCTATGGGCCATTTGATGTTTATCGCACCAGATAACCCTGCACCCCGGTAAAGATGATCTGCGCGGCTAACGCACAGACAAACAACCCCATCAACCGACTGACGATCTGCAAGCCTTGTTCACCCAGGATGCGTTCAATGTTGTTGGCCAGGTACAGCACCACGCCAACAGTGAGGCTGGCCAAAGCAATACTGAAAATAGCAGTCAGCTTGTCATCCCAGTGAGGCTGGCTGACGCCCATCACTAACAACGCACCAATGGTACCGGGGCCGACAGTGAGCGGAATGGTCAGCGGGACGATGGTCACGTCTTGCTGAACATTGTCGGTCTGTACCGCCGACTTGCCTTGCGCCATTCCCAGTGCAGAAATGAACAGCACACTGCCCGCGCCGATTCGGAATGCATCAACCGTAATGCCAAATACGCTGAAGATCACACGACCGAACAGGTAGAGCAACACGCTGGAAATCAGGGTCGCCAGTGCCACTTTCCACGCCAGACGCCGTTGCTCTTTACGCGAGTGACCACGGGTCAGGCTGATGAAACAGGAGAGGACGAAGAACGGGCTGTAAAGCACCAGCATCTTCAGATATACGCTGAACAACACATGGAGCATGGCTTGGGCTCGGCAGCAGGTAAAGACGTGGCGAGTCTATCAGGGCGCAACAGACGTCGCTGTGAAGCAGCAGATCAATTTTGTTGGTAAAGATCACCGGATGATGTCAGTGCGCGAACCTTCTCACGTTGGGCTACCCAGTGTTCCACCAACTCGCGCAATTGAGACAGCTCCACGGGTTTGGCCATATGCCCGTCCATACCGGCCTGACGAGCGCGATCCTTGTGTTCTGTCAGGATGTGCGCGGTCAGCGCCACCACGGGTGTGCGTACCCGCTGGTTGCCAACTTCCCATGCACGCAGCTGTTCGGTGGCGGAAAAGCCGTCCAGAATCGGCATTTCACAGTCCATCAACACCAAGTCATAGCGCTGGGCTTTCATTGCTCGCAAGGCTTCTTCGCCGTTACTGGCAGTGTCAGGGTTCAGGTTCAGCTTGCCCAGCATGCCGCGAATCACTTTGGTAGAGATGTTGTTATCTTCGGCGACCAGAATACGGAAGTCGCTCGGTACCTTGACCGGTATGTTGTGTATGGGCGTCACCTGGTGCGGCGTCGCCCCCTTGTTCAGTTGAGTGAGCTCATCCGCCAACGTGGTTTTGAGCGTGTAACCCGCCACCGGCTTGGCCAGAATTCTCTTGATTCCTGCATTGCGCGCGATGATCTTGCTTGGCGCATTGCTGATACCGGTCAGCATGATCAGCAGGATGTCGTGGTTCAGGCTTGGATCTTCCTTGATCTTGGCGGCCAGCTGCATGCCCGTCATGCCGGGCATGTTCTGATCCAGCAGCACTACATCAAAGTAATCACGCAAGTGCGCCTTGGTTCGCAACAGGGCCAGGGCTTCTTTACCGGACGGCACGGCACTGACGTTGAGGCCCCAGGAACTACATTGTTGAACCAGCACTTTGCGGCATGTTTCGTTATCGTCGACGACCAGCACTCTTGCACCCTTGAGCGGGCTGTCGAGGTCCAGTGGCGGTTGCTCCAGACGATTCGAATCAAGCGGCAGGCTCAGCCACAATGTGCTGCCGTGGCTACCGCCGGACTGGATGCCGAATTCACCGCCCATCAGGCCGATCAACTGGCGGGCAATAACCAGACCCAGATGCCCGCCCAGTTTGCTTGAGGCCATGAAATTCTTGCTGTGCAGTTCGGCATGCAGCAATGCCTCGCGATCGTCGGCAGAGAGCGCTTCGCCGCTGTCCTGTACCGCGATGCGCAGGCGAGGTTTGCCAGCGCGGGAGTCGAGAGCAACCACCACCAGAATCTCACCCTCGTCGGTTTTCTTCAGGGCGTTTTCCAGCAGGCTCAGTACGGTCTGACGCAGGCGAGTCGGGTCACCGCTGATGACCCGTGGCACTTGCGGCTGGATCAGGCTGATCAGTTCGACATCCTGCTGCTCAGCTTTGGCGCGGAAGATGTTAAGGCAGTCCTCGATCAGAGCACTGAGATCGAACTGCACATCATCCAGCTCGATCTGCCCGGACTCGAGTTTGGTGATGTCGAGAATTTCGTTGATCAGACTGAGCAGTTCGTTGCCCGCGCTGTGAATAGTCTGCACGTAGTCGCGCTGCTTGACCGATAACGGTGTGCCCAGCAGCAATTCGGTCATGCCCAGTACACCGTTCATCGGGGTACGGATTTCGTGGCTGATTTTTGCCAGGAATTCGGCCTTGGCGTTGATTTCCGCGGTGCTCGCGGCCTTGTCCCGGCTAATACTGAATTTGTCTTCGGTAAAACTGCGATGGCGTTCGCTGATTGCCACACTCATCAACAAGCCGCTGAAGCAGAACACCGCCAGCAGCGTGAGGATCAACCATTGTGGGGATATCCATGTCAGCCACAGCAGGGCAGGCAAAATCACCAGGCAGCCAATGTTGAAGGTGACCATCGACATCACGAACAGACGCGCAGGCCAGTAACCTTTCTGCCAGTGGTAGGCCGAGACGAACAGGATGCTCACGGTCGCAAGTGTTACCAGTCCGAACGTCAGCAGGTTCAGTGGCAAGGTGTCGACGAACATTATCAACAGGCAGCCGAGGGCAATGACAACCAGACTGCCCATCAACAGACGATTGAGCGCGATGACATTGCGATGCGCGAAGAAGGAGTGGGCATACATCAGGCCCGCGAGCGCCGCGAACAGCAGGGTCAGATGCGCCGCAGGTGTTTGCGCGATGTGCCAGGTCTTGAGCCACGGGGTCAACAGGTTGAGTAGCAGCGCAGCGCTGAGCGCCAGCAATCCCTCGCAGCCTGCGAGCCATAGGTTCGTGCGCGATCGGGTGTGCGCGTAGCGGGTCATGTTCTGCAGGATCAGCATGCCCAGCGAGCCGAACAACAGGCCGAACAAAAACGGTTCGCGTTCGTCGGCCGCGCTGTTTATTGCGGGTTGCAGGCTGATGTTGGGGCGCAATTGCTGGGTTGAGACCAGCCGCAGATAGATATCCACAGGCGCTGAGCTTTGCGGGATAGGCAGCATGAAATCGCTGGCCCGCAAGACATTGTTCTGGGGCGCGACGCTGTTACCGGTGCGCGTATGGTTAATCAGTTCGTCCAGATTCAGGACATAGAGGTCCAGACTGGCGAGGTCGGGAGCGAAGATGCGTAACAGTTGTTCGTGATCGCTGGGTTGCAGGCGATAGTGCAGCCACAGGGCGCTATTACGATCGGCGGCCGTGACCTGATCAAGTTCGGTAGGGCTGAACTGGTTTTGATAGCGGGCAGAGCGTACATCGCTCAATTGCAGGTTTGCCTGGGGGTCGAGCAGTGTTGACCAGCCCGCACTTGGCTGGGCATGCGCCGACAGCACGAAGAGCAGGGTCAACATCCCTACGGTTAAACCTTTGGCAATCCTGAGCCAGCGCACGGTGAGATCCCTTCGTAAGATGAATGCCCGATAACTCTAAACTCTATTTCAATCTCTGTGCGAAGCGCTGAATGGCCGGTCAAACCCGGCAGGCGGAGCGAGACGCGCGTGCGCTCGTTCCCAATCCTGCCGGATCCGGCTAAAGGCTTGTTACAGGTCTTCACCACGCTCGCGGGCAATGGCGCGGTAGCCAATGTCACTGCGATAGAAGCAACCTTCCCAATCAACCTTTGCGGCCAGAGCATAGGCGTGTTTCTGAGCATCGCCTACTGTTTCGCCCAATGCAGTGGCGCATAGCACGCGACCGCCACTGGTCACTACCTGACCGTCCTGCAGTGCCGTGCCCGCATGGAACACTTTGCCTGGCAGTTGCGCGGCGTCATCCAGACCTTTGATCGCTGCGCCTTTGGCGTAATCGCCAGGGTAGCCGCCAGCGGCGAGGACGATGCCCAGACTAGGGCGCGGATCCCACTGAGCTTCCACTTTATCCAGCGCCTGAGCCAGAGCAGCTTCGACCAACAGGACCAGACTCGATTGCAGGCGCAGCATCACCGGTTGGGTTTCCGGATCGCCGAAGCGGCAGTTGAACTCGATAACCTTCGGGTTACCGGCTTTGTCGATCATCAGGCCTGCATAGAGGAAGCCAGTGTAGACGTTGCCTTCATCGGCCATGCCACGCACGGTCGGCCAGATGACCAGATCCATTACGCGCTGGTGAACTTCGGCGGTGACAACCGGGGCAGGGGAGTAGGCACCCATACCGCCAGTGTTCGGACCGCTGTCGGCGTCGCCAACACGCTTGTGGTCCTGGCTGGTGGCCATCGGCAGCACGTTCTTGCCGTCAACCATGACGATGAAGCTGGCTTCTTCGCCATCGAGAAACTCTTCGATCACGACCCGCGAACCGGCTTCGCCGAAAGCATTGCCAGCCAGCATGTCGCGCACGGCGTCTTCGGCTTCAGCAAGAGTCATGGCGACGATTACGCCTTTGCCTGCCGCCAGACCGTCGGCCTTGATGACGATCGGAGCGCCTTTTTCGCGCAGGTACGCCAGCGCAGGCTCGATTTCAGTGAAGTTCTGATAGTCGGCGGTCGGGATCTTGTGGCGCGCCAGGAAGTCCTTGGTAAACGCTTTCGAGCCTTCCAGCTGGGCAGCGCCAGCAGTAGGGCCGAAGCAGTCCAGATTGCGGCTGCGGAACAGATCAACCACACCGGCAACCAGTGGTACTTCCGGGCCGACAATGGTCAGGGAGACGTTCTTTTCAGCGAAATCCGCCAGTTGTTCAAGAGCCAGCACGTCGATAGCGACGTTCTCGCACTTCGCTTCGATGGCGGTCCCGGCATTGCCCGGTGCAACAAAAACCTTCACGACGCGTGGGTCCTGAGCGACTTTCCACGCCAGAGCGTGTTCGCGGCCACCACTGCCAATGATCAATACGTTCATTTCAAAAAACCTCGATGACGCCAACCCCTGTAGGAGTGAGCTTGCTCGCGATAAGGCCGGAACGGCCTTCAACTGGATCTGAATTTGAATCCTTTGCCAGCGCTTCGCGCTGGATCGCGAGCAAGCTCACTCCTACAGGATAAGTGAGCTATTAGTTAGTGACGGAAATGCCGCATCCCGGTGAACACCATGGCGATACCGGCTTCATCAGCCGCCGCAATCACTTCGTTGTCACGCATCGAGCCGCCAGGCTGGATCACCGCAGTGATGCCCACCTTGGCTGCGTTGTCGATGCCGTCGCGGAACGGGAAGAATGCGTCAGACGCCATGACTGCGCCCTGTACCTGCAAACCAGCGTGTTCAGCCTTGATCGCGGCGATACGAGCCGAGTTTACGCGGCTCATCTGGCCTGCGCCGACACCGATGGTCTGACGGTTCTTGGCGTAGACGATAGCGTTGGATTTAACGTACTTGGCGACTTTCCAGGCGAAGATCAAATCGTGGATTTCTTTTTCGCTTGGTGCGCGCTTGGTGACCACTTTGAGGTCATCAGCGGTGATCATGCCGATATCGCGGCTCTGTACCAGCAGACCGCCATTGACGCGCTTGTAGTCCCAAGCAGCGTCACGTTGAGCGGCCCATTGGCCAGTGCTCAGCAGGCGCACGTTGGCTTTGCTGGCAACAATCGCCTGTGCCTCGGCGCTGACGCTTGGGGCAATGATCACTTCAACGAACTGACGCTCGACGATGGCCTTGGCGGTCTCGGCGTCCAGTTCGCGGTTGAAGGCAATGATGCCGCCAAATGCAGATTCGGTGTCGGTTGCGTAGGCCAGTTCGTAGGCCTGACGGATGCCGCCTTCGTTGTCCAGCGCGACTGCAACGCCGCACGGGTTGGCGTGCTTGACGATAACGCAGGCTGGTTTTACGAAGCTTTTCACGCATTCCAGTGCAGCATCAGTGTCGGCCACATTGTTGAACGACAGTTCTTTACCCTGAAGCTGGGTCGCCGTGGCGATGCCGATTTCGGCCGGGTTGGCTTCAACGTAAAACGCCGCACTCTGGTGCGGGTTCTCGCCGTAGCGCATTTCCTGAGCCTTGACGAACTGGCTGTTGAAGGTGCGCGGGAATTCGCTGCGGCCTTCGGTGCTCAGGGTTTCGGCCTTCTGGTCAATGCTGCCCAGATAGTTGGCGATCATGCCGTCGTAAGCTGCAGTGTGCTCGAACGCCTTGAGCATCAGGTCGAAACGCTGAGCGTAAGTCAGGCCGCCAGCCTTGAGGCTTTCCAGTACCTGACCGTAATCGCTGGCGTTGACCACGATAGCGACATCTTTATGGTTTTTTGCTGCCGAACGGACCATCGTCGGGCCGCCGATATCGATGTTCTCAATAGCGGTCGGCAGGTCGCAACCCGGCTTGGCGACAGTGGCCTGGAATGGGTAAAGGTTGACCGCAACCAGATCGATCGGGTTGATACCGTGCTCGCTCATGATTGCATCGTCGATGCCGCGACGGCCCAGGATGCCGCCGTGGATTTTCGGATGCAGGGTTTTAACCCGGCCGTCCATCATTTCCGCGAAGCCGGTGTAATCAGCGACTTCTACCGCTGCGACGCCATTGTCCTGCAACAGCTTGAAGGTACCGCCGGTGGACAGGATTTCAACGCCAAGGGCTTCCAGTTCACGGGCAAATTCAAGGATGCCGGTCTTGTCGGAAACACTGATCAAGGCGCGGCGAATCGGCAGGCGGGTAGTCTGGTCGGTCATTTCAATTTCCATCAAGGCAAAAGCAAATGGATTCAGCAAAAAAGGCGACCTCGATAAGGGTCGCCTTTTTTGTATGGAATGCTTAAAGCAGGTCGTACTGCTTGAGTTTCTTGCGCAGGGTGCCGCGATTCAGGCCCAGCAGCTCGGATGCTTTCGTCTGGTTACCCTTGACGTAGTTCATCACGCACTCGAGCAGCGGCGCCTCGACTTCCGACAACACCAGGTTGTACACGTCAGTGACGGCAGCACCTTCAAGGTGGGCGAAATAATTGTGCAGCGCCTTCTCAACATTGCCGCGCAGGGTCTGGCCCTCTTCGCTCGGCGTGTTGAGGTGCTGTTTCAAATTGACGTTGTCGCTCACGGGTGTCGTTCCACTCACTAAAGTCTCAGTCATCATCGTCATGCGGCCACCTCTTCTTCTTGCCCTGTTTCCGGGCTTTTGTAGCGTTCGCTGAAGAACTCGCGAACGTTGGCGCACTGTGCTTCCGTATCTTGCAAACGATTGAAGTGGGCGCGAAACTCCCTGGCGCCCGGCAAGGTTGCGAGATACCAGCCAACGTGCTTGCGCGCTATTCGCACGCCCAGCACATCGCCGTAGAAAACGTGAAGCGCTGCCAGATGCTCTAGCAGAATGCGTTCCACTTCACCCAACTGCATTGCCGGCAATATTTCGCCAGTACGAAGGTAGTGTTCTATTTCGCGAAAAATCCACGGACGCCCTTGGGCAGCCCGTCCAATCAATAACCCGTCAGCACCGGTCGCTTGCAGCACATGCCGGGCTTTGTGGGGGGAATCAATATCGCCATTGGCGAACACAGGAATCGAAATCGCCTGTTTGATCGCGGCAATGGTGTCGTATTCGGCTTCACCGGTGTACAGATCGGCCCGGGTCCGTCCATGAACGGCCAGCGCCTGAATTCCGGCCTGCTCGGCGATTTTCGCCACTGTCAGGCCATTCTTGTTATCCCGGTCCCAGCCGGTGCGGATCTTCAGGGTGACCGGTACATCGACCGCGGCCACTACGGCCTGCAGGATTTCACTCACCAGTTGTTCGTCTTTCAACAATGCTGAACCGGCTGCCTTGTTACAGACTTTCTTGGCCGGACATCCCATGTTGATGTCGATGATCTGCGCGCCCAGTTCCACATTGGCGCGCGCCGCATCGGCGAGCATCTGCGGATCACCACCGGCGATCTGTACCGAGCGGGGCTCGGGATCACCTTCGTGGATCATGCGCAGACGCGATTTGCGGCTGTTCCACAGGCTCATGTCACTGGTGACCATTTCCGAAACCACCAGGCCCGCACCGAGTTGGCGACAGAGCTGACGAAAGGGCTGGTCTGTGACGCCCGCCATAGGAGCGAGAATCAAGCCGTTCTGCAATGTATACGGACCGATGCGTACCGCCGACATAGGTGTGCCTGTTGTGGGGGCCGAATCATGGCAAACCGTGTGTAATGCGTTATCTACACGGTCCGTTCGAGCCCGGCCTGACAAGTGCTTATGCGCCTCTCAGACCGAATCCAGAGTAAGAAAAAGGGTTGGCATGATACCCGCTCTCGATGACTGGATAAAGGCTGAATTGGATAAAATCTGAACAGTTGTTGCCGGACCAGTGGCGGTTTTACGGTCTACTGCGCTGCCGTGATGTGCTGCTGAAGGCTCGGGCGCTGATTTGCGTCCGATCAACGGCAATTCATTTCGTCGCTCTGCGCTGCCGGGGTTATTCCGGCGATCGGAAGCTGAGGCTGTAATTCACCGCTTTTGCACCCGGGTCGAGAATGTCCAGCGCAATATGGATCGGTGTCTGCGGTGGCATCTCTTCTTTTCCGGCGATTTCGCCGCTCAAGTATTCGGCAGGCTTGAATCGACGGCTGGCAATCAGCTGACCGCTGGTGTCGGCAAAGCGCAGCTCCAGCAGCGGGAACGGCTGAGAGAAGGGCGCGCGGTTGTAGATGATTGCATCGACCACCAGCGCGCCTTTGAACTCAGGATGGCTGCGCACGACCAGATTGCTGCTTTTGAGCTGGTTGATATCGACCTTGGACGGGACCTTGCAGTCGATCTGTGGGCAAATCATCTGGAACCACGGACGGTACTGGTCCTGGCGTGCCAGCTCGTCGAAGTGATACCACACGTACTGTCCGGCCAGTCCGGCCAGGGCTATCAAGGTCAGCAGGGTCCAGATCAGCTTGCGGCCCCAGCGGGATTTGGGCGGTTGCCAGTCCAGTTGCAATGGATCGTCGGTCAGGTCCAGCAGCGCCTGATCACGAACGCCGGGCTCGGTGCGCTCACGGCGTGCACGGGAATCGTGCTGCGGCTCGTCCATTTCATCGCTGTCGTCATCCAGCGCCGAAAAACGTGATGGTTTTTCATTGCTCGACGTTTTGCGCGGAATCGGGGCGGCCACTGTGGGCTCATCGTCATCCAGGTGATGGTCACTCAGCGAAAACGATGGCTCGGTTCTGCCATCGCGCGAGTCGGACTCTTGCTCGGGCAAAATTTCGGGTTCGGGGATGACCTCGGCATGCAGCTCGGGCAATTGGCTGACATCGTCATTGGGCAGGCTGTCGACCCAATCGTCCGGGTCCGCATGAGTGCCGTCGCGACGGGCAGACAGTGCCGAATCATCGTGGCGGGGTGATTCCTGGCCAAACGTTTCGGGCAGCTGGATTTCACGCTGTTCGAGGCGGGCCAGCTCTTCATCCAGGTCCAGGCTGTCCAGATCCAGAGCGTTGGCCTTCCAGGACTCGGGAGCTTCGAAGCTTTCCACGACCGGTGTTTGCGCGGTGACTGGCTCGCTTTGCACTACCGGCAGCGTTTCAGCAGCTACCGGGACCGGCAGTGCGTCCGTAACCGCTGTTTGTGCCGGCTCGGCGGCGGCCTGCTGGTTGCTGCGTTGTTCCAGCAGTTGCTTGGCAGCATTGAAAACCTGCAGGCACGCACCACACCGCACCACGCCGCGTGCCACGCTCAATTGTGCGTGGCTGACTCGGAAACTGGTCTGGCAGTGCGGGCACTGAGTGACAAAACTGTCGGTCATGCGGCTATCCGGTTAAAGCGGTGATTAACGGCGACGGCCAGTGATACGAACCCAACCATCACGGTTGGCAATCGGATCGAGCTCGAAGGTGTCGGCATAAGCAGCAGCAACTTCTTCGCCCTGTTCGGCAAGAATGCCGGAAAGCGCCAGGCGACCACCGGTCTTGACCAGTGTGGCCAGTTGCGGCGCCAGGGCGACCAACGGACCGGCAAGAATGTTGGCAACCAGTACGTCGGCCTGTTGTGGCGGCATGTCTTCAGGCAGATACAGCTCGAAGCACTCCGGCGCAATGTTGTTGCGACCGGCGTTATCGCGCGATGCTTCCAGTGCCTGTACGTCGATATCGGTGCCCACCGCCTTTTTCGCGCCCAGCAGCAAGGCGGCGATGGCCAGGATGCCCGAGCCGCAACCAAAGTCCAGCAGGTCGCAACCATTCAGGTCCTGACCGTCGAGCCATTCCAGGCACAGCGCAGTGGTCGGGTGCGTTCCAGTACCAAACGCCAGACCTGGATCGAGCAGCAGATTGACAGCTTCAGGTTCCGGCGCGGCGTGCCAGCTTGGCACGATCCACAGGCGTTGACCGAAACGCATCGGCTGGAAGTTATCCATCCAGCTGCGCTCCCAGTCCTGATCTTCGATAACTTCGCTCATGTGCTCCGGCAGCTCGGCGTCGGTCAGCAGGCGTAGGTGCGCCAGAACGTGCTCGGCGTCAGTGTCGGCTTCAAACAATGCCAGCAGGTGCGTGTTCGACCACAGCGGCGTGGTGTTGAGTTCCGGCTCGAAGATCGGCTGATCTTCAGCGTCCATGAACGTGACCGATACGGCGCCAACTTCGAGAAGGGCGTCTTCGTAGGTTTCGGCTTGTTCAGGACTGATGGCGAGACGGACTTGCAGCCAGGGCATGGCGGGTTACCTTCGAGTGAAAAATGATTCTGCAATTGCGTGCAGCGGGAAACGCGCAAGTTTACTGTGCTGCGCCACAAACAACAAAGCCGCTTTGAAAGCGGCTTTGTTGATCCGGAGCAAGGAGGCTTATTGATTGGCCAGCTTGTGTTCCAGGTAGTGAATGTTGACGCCGCCTTCGCAGAAGCCTTCATCACGGGTCAGATCACGGTGCAGCGGGATGTTGGTCTTGATGCCATCGACCACGATTTCGTCCAGAGCGTTGCGCATGCGAGCCATGGCTTCATCGCGTGTCGCGCCCCAGGTGATCAGCTTGCCGATCAACGAGTCGTAGTTCGAAGGAACCTTGTAACCGCTGTACAGGTGCGAGTCGACACGCACACCGTTACCGCCTGGCGCGTGGAAGTGTTTGACCAGACCTGGACTCGGGATAAAGGTTTTCGGATCTTCAGCGTTGATCCGGCATTCCAGCGAGTGCCCGTGAATGACAACGTCATCCTGGGTAAACGACAGTTTGTTGCCGGCGGCGATGCTGAGCATCTCCTTGAGGATGTCGATACCGGTGACCATTTCCGAAACCGGGTGCTCTACCTGAACGCGAGTGTTCATCTCGATGAAGTAGAAACGGCCGTTCTCGTACAGGAACTCGAATGTACCGGCACCACGATAGCCGATATCCACACACGCTTTCACGCAGGCGGCGAACACATCTTTACGGGCTTGTTCGTCGATGAACGGTGCCGGAGCTTCTTCCAGAACCTTCTGGTGACGGCGCTGCAGAGAGCAGTCACGGTCGCCCAGGTGAATGGCGTTGCCCTGGCCGTCGGAAATGACCTGGACTTCCACGTGACGCGGGTTGGTCAGGTATTTTTCCAGATAGACCATCGGGTTGCTGAACCAGGCAGCCGCTTCGGCACGGGTCTGCTTGGCCGCTTCGATCAGGTCTTCTTCCTTGTGCACAACGCGCATGCCGCGACCACCGCCGCCGCCAGCGGCCTTGATGATCACCGGATAGCCGACTTCACGGCCGATGCGCAGCGCGGTTTCTTCGTCTTCCGGCAACGGGCCGTCAGAACCAGGAACGGTCGGCACTTTGGCGCGCTTCATGGCGTCCTTGGCGGAAACCTTGTCGCCCATCAGGCGGATGGTTTCAGCTTTCGGGCCGATGAAGGCGAAGCCGGATTTCTCGACCTGTTCGGCAAAGTCGGCGTTTTCCGCGAGGAAGCCGTAGCCCGGGTGAATCGCCGTGGCGCCGGTCAGCTCTGCAGCCGAAATGATGGCCGGGATGTTCAGGTAAGACAGATTGGCTGGTGCCGGACCGATGCAGACAGTTTCGTCTGCCAGGCCCAGGTGCATCAGCTCACGGTCTGCCGTGGAATGTACCGCGACGGTCTTGATGCCCAGTTCTTTACAGGCACGCAAGATACGCAAGGCGATTTCGCCGCGGTTGGCGATCAGGACTTTTTCCAACATCGCAGGCTCTCCCCGGTTCAAACGATGGTGAACAGCGGCTGGTCATACTCAACCGGCTGACCGTTTTCTACCAGGATCGATTCGATCACACCGCTGACTTCAGCTTCGATGTGGTTCATCATTTTCATCGCTTCAACGATGCAGATGGTGTCGCCTTTCTTGACGGTCTTGCCGACTTCAACGAACGCTGGCGAGCCAGGCGCTGGAGTGCGGTAGAACGTACCTACCATTGGCGATTTAACAACGGTGCCGTTCAGTTTCGGTGCCGAAGGGGCTTCAGCTGCAACCGGAGCAGCAGCTACAGGTGCTGCAACTGGAGCGGCTACCGGAGCAGGCGCGTAGTACGGTTGTGCTGGAGTCTTGCTGTGACGGCTGATCCGTACGGATTCTTCGCCTTCACGAATCTCCAGCTCGTCGATGCCAGATTCTTCCAGCAGTTCGATCAGTTTCTTGACTTTACGGATATCCATTAATCATCAACTCCCAAGGGTCGGTCAGGGGTAAAAAGTTGTTAGTGGTTCGGGTCATGCAGCGCAGCCTGTGGCTGTGCGGTCATGACTTCGAACTGACGGCCAATTGTTCCAGGGCGGCCTCCAGGGCCATTCGGTATCCGCTGGCGCCAAGGCCGCAGATCACACCTACAGCAACATCTGAAAAGTAGGAGTGATGGCGGAAAGCTTCACGTTTGTGCACGTTCGAGAGGTGCACTTCGATGAATGGGATGCTCACTCCCAGCAACGCGTCACGTATTGCAACACTGGTGTGTGTAAATGCAGCCGGATTGATGACGATAAAATCCACGCCTTCATCGCGTGCAGCGTGGATCCGGTCAATCAATTCGTACTCGGCATTGCTTTGCAGATACATCAGATGGTGGCCGGCTTCGCGAGCCCTTGTTTCCAGATCCTGATTGATCTGAGCCAGGGTAACTGCGCCGTAGATACCCGGTTCGCGGGTGCCCAGCAGGTTTAGGTTAGGGCCATGCAGTACCAGAAGAGTCGCCATCGGATGTTCCTTGTTATGGTTGCGAGCATCAAAGCCCGGCGACTATGCCGCAAACATCCTTGTACTGTCCAGTTAACTGCAATAGCTGGCACGATTACCGAAGTTCGCGAAAAGTTTGTGACTCATTGGCTAGATTTGGTCATTTGCTCTAATCAACCGCTCTATCAGGCTTTTCGCGTCGATTTCGCCGACGACACGAACATCGCTGCGCTCGTCGCCATTTTTGCCGAAAATCAGCAGTGCAGGCGGGCCAAACAACTTATAGCGATCCAGCAGGGCGCGTTGTTCGGCGTTGCTTTGCGTCATGTCAAAGCGGATCAGACGGAAGCCTTCAAGCTGGCTGATCACGCCGGGATCAGGCAAAACTTCATGTTCGATCACCTTGCAACTGATGCACCAGTCCGCGTACCAATCCAGCATCAACGGCTGGCCTGCATTTTTTGCTTCGCCAAGCACCCGGTCCAGCTCGGCACCGCTGGTGATGGTCTGCCACTCGGTTTTATTTGCCGGTGCGGCTCCATTGTTGCCGAGTGCTGCTTGTGGTCGACCCAGGGGGCGAGTCGGATCGGTCTGGCCACTCCAGGCGCCGAACCAGCAGGTCAAAGCATAGACCAGTAAAAAAAGCCCCAGCAGTTGCGACAACCGTTGGCGGGTATTTTTTGCACCAAACTCCAGCGCACCGAGGAACAAAGCGACGCCTGCCGCCAACAGACCAGTCAGCAGCAGGGTGATCTGGCCGGGTAGAACACGGCTGAGTAACGCGATGGCCAAACCCAACAGCAGCACGCCAATGGCATTTTTAACCGTGACCAGCCAAGGGCCGCTTTTCGGCAGCCAGGTCGCGCCGCCGGTAGCGACCAACAGCAGTGGTGCGCCCATACCCAGGCCTAGCGCGAAAAGCTTCAACGCCCCGCCCAGCGCGTCGCCGCTGGCACTTATATAAAGCAGAGCACCGGCCAGTGGCGCAGAAACACAGGGTGAGACCAGCAGGCTGGAAACCACGCCCAGCACGGCGGCACCCCATAACGAGCCTCCCTCGGTTTTACCTGCGATCCGGTCCAGCCGGTTGCTGAGTGCCTGGGGCAGCCGCAGCTCGAACGCGCCGAACATTGCGATGGCAAAAACGACGAAGAACAGCGAGAACGGCACCAGTACCCAGGCCGATTGCAGACGAGCCTGCAAATTCAGGCCCGCACCGAACATGCCCATCAGCGCACCCAGCGCGGCAAAGCTGATTGCCATCGGTAGCACGTAGGCGAGTGAAAGGCTCAAGCCGCGTAGCCCGCCGACCTGGCCGCGCAGCACCACGCCCGAAAGAATCGGCAGCATGGGCAGTACGCACGGTGTGAAGGTCAGGCCGATACCGGCGAGGAAGAACAGCGCCAGTTCTTTCCAGCTCCAGCCGGGACTGGTCGCAGTGGTGGGGGATGAAAGTACAGCCGTGGCAGCCGCCGCGGGATCACCAATCGTCAGCCGTTCGGTTTCGGGCGGGTAACACAAGCCTTTGTCTGCGCAGCCCTGATAGGTCACGACCAGTGTGAACGGTCGGTTGTCGCCCGGTTTACGCGGCAAGTCGATGTCGAGGATCCCGTGGTAGACCTCTACATCGCCAAAGTACTCGTCGTGCTTCTTTTCGCCATCCGGTAGTTGCGCTGCGCCCAGGCCAATGTCGGCGGGTTCGGTGCGGAACTGAAAACGGTGGCGATAAAGGTAATAGCCTTCGGTGGCGACGAAACGCAGCTTGATCGACTCGGGAGTGGTGTCGATCAGATTCAGTTGGAAGGCCTGACGAACGGGCAGGAAATCCTTGCTGTTATCCAGCGCCGCGCCACCGAGCGTGGCGTTGGGGCGGCTGTCCAGCAGACCCGCGCCGGTTGCAGGCAGGGCGAGGATCAATAGCAGCAGGCATAACAAGCGGCGCATGGCAGTCTCGAGTCGCAAAAGTTTGCGCATGATAGCGGAGTGTTTCACAGCGTGCAGGAATGGGGTTTGTAAGTGGGGGTTTCCGACGCTCCCGGCAATCAACCCATAACTGGCTAGGCACGCTGGGTTATGTGGGAGCGAATTCATTCGCGAAGGGGCCGGTACATCCGCAGAAAACTTGTCGTCATGAATACCGTCTTCCCGAATGAATTCGGTCCTACCAGTCTTGCGGTTGCGCGGTGAATTAGGCCTTGTCGGCCACACTCAACAACAGCGAGCTCTGCTTCGCGTCATATTCCAGAAACACATGATTACGCCCGGCATGTTTGGCGCGATACAGCGCTTCGTCGGCGCGGGAGGCCAGTAGCAGGCTGTCGTCCTTGTCGCTCATCTCCACGACCCCGGCGCTAAAGGTGCAGAACAGATCAGCCGGTTGCGCGGGGTAGTGAATTTCAGCAAAGCGTCGACGAATCTCATCAAGCACCAGATGGGCGCTCTGGATGTCTGTGTCAGGCATCACGATGGCGAATTCTTCTCCGCCATAACGGCCGATGTAGTCGGTTTTGCGCAGCCGTTGCTTGAGGAACAGCGCGAGGCTCTTGATCACACGGTCGCCCATGGGGTGGCCGTGGCTGTCATTGACTTTCTTGAAGTGGTCAATGTCGAGCATCGCGAAGCACAGCCGTTGATTTTCCCGGCGCGCGCGGAAACTGCAGTCTTCCAGCAATTGCAGGATATGGGTGTGGTTATAAAGGCCGGTCAGGCTGTCGCGTACCATTCGCGCTTTGAGGTTGCGGGCCCGTGCAGCACGGTTGCGTACAGTGGTAATCAGATGGCGCGGTTTGATCGGCTTGGTCAGGAAGTCATCGCCGCCTTCGCTCATTGCATCCAGCTGCTTGTCCAGGTCATCTTCGGCAGACAGATAAATGATCGGCACACTGACATAACGGTCGTTGTGGCGGATAACTTTGGCCAGTTCGGTACCGGTACAGCCTGGCATGTACATATCAAGGATGATCAAGTCCGGCTGGAAGTCAGCGAGCTCGGCCATGGCCTGGATCGGATCGAGCAGCGTACGAGTCACAATCCCGGCGCTGTTCAGCAGGCGTTCGGTGTGTAAGGCCTGTGCGCGGGAGTCATCGATAATCAGCACCTTGTAGGGCTCGTATTGCGCCACACAGGTGAGAATTTCTATTTTTTCCAGCAGGCTCGAAGCTTCCAGCGTGCCGGTCAAAAACTCTTCGCCCCCGGCACGCACCGCGGCGAGTCTGGTCGGGGTATCGGTCTCGTGATGGCTGAAGAACAGCAGCGGCAATTTTTGCTCAAGGCCTTGCTGAACCCCTGCCGCCAGTTTCAGGCCTTCGCCTTGGCCGCAGAAGTCCACATCAATCACGATAGCTGCCGGGTGACGATGAGCCATAGCTGCGTGGAAATTATCCAACCCATCGACGGCCTGAGCGAACAGGCCAAAAAATTCTAGCTGCTTGGTCAGGCGCTCGGCGCGGTCAAAATCCTGCAGCGCTATATAGATAGGCTTGCGAAGAGGAGGCAGGGCGGTTTGTTCAAAGCGGTCACCGTGGCGCAGCCCGGTACGCGACAAGCGCTGCATCAAACTGTTGAGTTCGGTAATCAGGGCGCTGCTTAAACGACCGCGATTAGCCTCGACCCCTTCCAGCGACGCATTGATGGCTTGTGCCAGCTCGATATGCTCGGTCTGTTCAAAACGCTCGGCGAAGCGCAGCAAACGCTGGTTGGCGTCCTGAAATTCCGTCATATCCGCCGCAGACCATTCGCCCTGCTGCAGCCGCTGCCAAGCCTCAAGAATCTGACGTGCCTGATGGATGACGCGCTGAGCGAAATGATGTTTGAGACGATCGCGACTTGGATCTGCTGGCTCGGTCATATCGGGCTACGTGTGTGTTCTCTGGTAGATCACTGCTGGCGCTATGCTACCACCTACTTTCCGCCTCGAACGTGCCCTAAGTCAAATAATTGGCAACAATTCGATGACTGGAGAGTTTCGTGAGTGCTGCGGGTGGGTGAAGGCCGCTATTGTAGGACCAAAGCTTAACTGCCTAGTTGTTTGGCGGGAATCCTGAGGGCGTGGCGTAGGGTATTTCTGAATTTTTCGGCGGTTGATTTTGGGGGAATTGGCGCTGGTAGGGTGGCGGCACATCCATCAGGAGCAGGCCGATGCCACATCCCGCTTACATGACCATCCAAGGAACCCAACAAGGCCTCATCACTGCAGGGGCACTGGGCGAACAGTCGATGGGCAATGCCTGGCGCCAGGGTCATGAGGACCAGATTCTGGTTCAGGCCATCAACCACGCGATTATGGTTCCAGGTGGTGCGCGGGAAGGGCATAGAAAGCACAAGCCTCTAATCATTACCAAAGCCATCGACAAATCGTCACCGCTCATTTACGCGGCGCTCAGCAACGGAGAGCCCCTGACCAAATGCACGCTGGATTTCTATCGCAACGCGGCAGTTGGTGGCGAAGAGCTTTTCTAAAGCGTGGAGATCAAGGAGGCGCTCATCGTGGGTGTTGAGATGATCATGCCTCACTGCCAGGAGTTGGCGACCGCTCATTTCACCCAGCTTGAAAGAGTGCATTTTGCTTACCAGGTCATTCGCTGGAGACACAAGATCGCCGGCACCGTTGCTTACGATGAGTGGCTTGGTGAGAGTTCGTTTTGAAACTAATCAGTGCGCAATACCCGCTGCCCGAGGAACTGGCTAACGCTTATTCGCCTGACGAAGCACGAATATTGGTCAAGGACGCATTTGAGCGAGGCGACAGCATCGAAGGTCTTGCTCAGCTCAAGCGTGAGCAGATGATCAACTTTGATAACGAAGGTTTGGACCCGGTGTCCAGCGGTGAATGGCTGCTTGTTAAAGATGGCGCTTATTACTTTGACTGGGGCCAGTTCAAGAGGCCGGTGCGAGGGCGGAAGTCTGAGCAGCTTGTGATGGAGCGGCTTCGTGTGCATCAGGATCAGCAGGCGGTTCGGTATGGACAGGTTTTTTATGCAGCCGACACAGATGGAATGCCGTTGGCAAACAGACGATATATTGCTGTGGTCAACGGTAAGCATCTCAGCGGTTATACCGATGCAGAAGGAGTGGCCTACATAGCGGCGTCTTCAGCGGGGGAGAAAATCGAGGTGCATTTTTTGTTCAAAGCTCCTACGGGACTTATCGAAGATTTTATGGAGCACGCTAATGACTAGGGAATATGTCGCTCACACAAGTGCAAAAGTCGTTCAGATAGGGAATATAACTCACCGTATTACCGTCAACGATAGAGCTGCTACGCGAGCAACGATTTTTCGACGTATTACGGCGGCGGGCTTTCCGGCGATTGAGAGATCTGAGTGGACAGCCCGTAAGGTGGAGGCCGAACTTGACTCTGATTGGGACTATTCGATGATCTCGATCCACCATGCGGGTCGTGCGTTTATCTGTGATCCCGGCGCTTTGCAGATGAAGGATGTCGAGGCAATGCATCTGAAACAAAATTACGGTGACGTGGGTTATCACTTCGGGATTGATTGTTCAGGCTTCATATTTGAAGGGCGAGATATACGCTTCAAAGGTAGCCACATGCTTGATTTCAATACCGGTGCTATCGGAATTGTTTTGCTGGAGAATTTAGCGACGGTTGAGGAGGGGGGCGATCTATACGCAAAGGTGAGGACGGGGGTTCGGGACAGCGTTGGTTATGATGCAACGCGGGCGATTCCGGCTCGGCAGCTGGATGCGACTCTCGCACTTATTCAGGCCCTAAAGAGTGTGTTCAATATTTCTGTATTAGGTGCGCACCGAGAATTTCCGTTTCAGGGCAATAAAATCTGTCCTGGTAATGTCGGGCTTGAATTGGTTAAAGTATTGCGTACAAAAATGAATTTTCTTGCGCCACCTACGTCATGAAGAGAATAGTGCTGATCTTTTTGGTCGTTTTGTATTTCGTTTTGAACTATGGATACTATGATTATCTAGAAGACGCCGATCTGGAGACGATTCCTTTCAAGAAAAAATATTTAACTCTGCAAATTAAGTTTCATAATATTTTTGCGAATCAGGGTGAGGGTAAGACCTTGCGGGAGCTTTCGTTGGAGGATAGGCAGCGAGTTATCGATTATTGCAAATATAGACTTGGAATAATTACTGCGCTCTCTACTGAGGCGGATCTTGAGCGATGCAGCTACGGCCACAGCCCAGGGCACTTTAATTCAGATCCTCCCTTAAGTAACGCGGGTGAGTGACTTCGTTTTAAATATGCATGGATAACCATTGTTCATTGACTTGGCATGAAAAATAATGCTGCTTATGCCCAGGTCAGCTCTAGTCAATGAGCGCTTAACTGCCGTTGCACTATCGAGCACTACCCAGCTTGTAATCATGATATGCCCGCCAAATTATTTAACATTTCGTCACGGTGGTTTTTAATGGGAATTCTCCTGTCGTTTATCGTAGCCGACAGTCAGCCGCGTGGACTACGGAGTTGATCGCATTGTCCATTGGGTTGGCTCTTTTAACCGTTGAAATATACAGGACCCGATTTGTGATCAGGATGAGGCCATGGTTTTTCAGAAAGGTGCTCGCTCCTTATTGGTGATACCCAACCCACGCTTAATCCGCCCCCACCAACTCACCGGCCTGACCTGCAACCCCTCTCGCCCCGGCAATAAGCTCGGCATGTCCCGCAGCCTGATCCACGGTTCATTTTGCCAATGGATAACGCCCAGTTCGCCGCCTTGCCATTCCAGTCGCGCGGGCGTCGGGCTGTTATGCAGTGAATGAATGCGTGCGGCGAACAGCGTAGGAATGACTTCATGGGTGATCCACTGGCGCAACTGGCTATTGGCCGGGTGATGGTGGTGGACCAGCAATGCGTAAGCAGCGGATTCACTGACCATGAGCATTTCCTGCGCCTCGCCGTAGTAGTTCAGGGTCAGGGTGCAGCGCTGGTCGGGGTCGAGTTTGCGGACCAGCCGGTTTTCAAGGAACAGGCCCATCAAACGACCAAGGTCGCGGGCGCAGAACCAGGCTTGTTGCTCCATGATAAGGGCGTGCAGATGGCGTTTCTGATGGGTGAATCGTAGGGGTTCGAAAGGCGTGTCCATGCTGTCTGTCCTTATTAATGCAAAAGGCGTCGGGAGCTAAGAACACCAACAACCAGTGCCGGCATATTCCCCCGAAGGGTCTTGTATTAGCCGACTCCCGACATGACAGACGTGCAGATGCATTAAACGGCTGCGCTAAGTGACCTTAGCGCAGGCGCAAAAAAACCGCTGTCTATCGTGGCGGGTGTACGGTTGTCAGAGTTCTTAGGCTCAGGGCGGGAATGATCAAAGAGCAGCCGTTTTGGGTCAATGGCCAATGCTGTAGGACGTTTCTGGTTTTGTTGTGGTCATTAGTTGCTGTTCTCTATGACACCGCGCTCCCTGTAGGAGTGACCGGGGTGGCGATCCACCTTGCTCGCGATGGCGTTCTTTCTGTGAGTGACTCTTGGAATGACGGAATGCATCGCGAGCAAGCTCACTCCTACAGGTCCTTCGTTTGCCGGGCGACTGTGGTGCATCAGACCTGAACTCGTGAGCCATCCTCAACAAAACCTCCCACCTCGACATACCTGCAAAAGGCACCTTGCTGTAAGGTTGCGGTCAGAGCACTGAACCCCGTGATTGAAAGGACATAGCCATGCTGGATTGGAAGAACCGCGCAGGCAGCGCGAAAGAGCGCGTCGATGAACCGGCTTCGGTCAAGCGCCGTGGTTACCTGGGCGGGCTGTTTTACAGCCGTGCACTGGGTGCCGTGGTCGCGATTTACCTGGTGGTCACATTGCTGATCGGCTGGTACTGGAGCAGTGAACCGGCGTTGTTCCCCGTCCAGCAAAATGCTCAGGCTGCGGCCGAGCGCGAAGGCAAGCAGATGGTGATTGGATACACCACTGTTGAAACCCTGAAAACCGTCGTAGGCACGCTGCTCGACAAGCGCGGCGGTTATCTGTCCAACGACCGCATGCCGCCAGGCTTGTGGCTGGACAATATTCCTAGCTGGGAATACGGCGTGATGTTCCAGGTGCGGGATTTGAGCCGTGCCTTGCGTAAGGATTTCTCTCGCTCGCAATCTCAATCGGCGGAAGACGGTGACTTGGCCCGCGCTGAGCCGTTGTTCAACTTCAGCAACAACAGCTGGGTTCTGCCTTCCAGCGAGTCTCAGTATCGCGAAGGCATTGCGGCGCTGAATCGCTATGAAGCGCGTCTGTCTGACCCGAATTCAAAGACTGCGCTGTTCTATGCGCGTGCTGACAACCTCAGCAACTGGCTGGGGGACGTTAATACCCGTCTGGGTTCGCTGTCGCAGCGTCTTTCGGCCAGCGTTGGCCGTGTGAAACTCAACAGCACCCTGAAAACCGAAGCGGTGGTGGCGGTAAAGCCGGGCGAAGTGCCTCAGGTTGATGAGGAGATCGTTGAGACACCATGGCTGGAAATCGACAACGTGTTCTATGAGGCACGCGGTCAGGCTTGGGCGCTGTCGCACTTGCTGCGCGCCATCGAAGTCGATTTTGCCGACGTGCTGGCCAAGAAAAACGCCACCGTCAGCGTGCGTCAGATCATTCGCGAGCTGGAAGCTTCGCAAGAACCGCTGTGGAGCCCAATGGTGCTCAACGGCAGCGCGTTCGGTGTTTTGGCTAACCACTCGTTGGTCATGGCTAACTATATTTCCCGCGCCAACGCCGCTGTGATCGACCTTCGTCAATTGCTGTCGCAGGGCTGATTGATGTCGTTCTCAACCACCGAGGCTGCGCACCGCGCCGCCTCGGACGCTGAACTGATCGCTTGGGTTGATGAGCTGGACCAGCCGCTCGGGGGCATGGTCCGCTCGCAACTACGCGAAGCCGGGCTGATCGGCCGTGGCACTTATATTCTGGTGTTTAATTCCGCAGGCGAGTTATGCGTGCATCGCCGTACGCTGAGCAAAGCCATCTACCCCGGTTACTGGGATGTCGCGGCGGGCGGCATGGTGCAGGCAGACGAGAGCTACGCCGAGTCGGCTGCACGGGAACTGGCCGAGGAGTTGGGGGTGAGTGGCGTGCCGCTGACGGAGCACGAGCATTTCTTCTTCGACCAACCGGGTAACCGGCTCTGGTGCGCGGTGTTCTCGGCGGTCTGGGACGGGCCTTTGACATTGCAGCCCGAAGAGGTGCTGGAGGCGCGCTTCATTCCTGTGGATGAGGCCCTGCACGAAGCTGAACTAAAGCCGTATTGCCCGGATTCGGTGGCGGCGTTGAAGCGGTATCTCGAGAGTGGTCTGTAGTTCCTGGGCAAGACTCTATGTCTGGCTGGATATTTTTTGTGCTTGAACCGACGCTATCGCGAGCAAGCTCACTCCTACAGACGACCACAAACCCCTGTAGGAGTGAGCTTGCTCGCGATAGCGTCGGCTCATGTCACATAGAATCTCAGACAAAACACAGTCATTTCCAGCGCGGCGAGTTGACGGCCACGTCGCAAATGTTGAGTAAATTGGCGCACATTGACCCTTAGCAACGGGGCTATTTGCCGTTACACTGCGCGACCTTTTCAAGCTGGTCGGGGTTTCCGTCCAGTTGCGCTGCCCCTGCCTGAGTGGGGCTTCGCGGCCGACTATTATTGATGTCGACCAATCTTCAGTCCTCAACAAGAGGATTTGCGGTGGCTAAAAAAGCCTCATCCTTCGCCGCCTTGGGTGGCCTGGTATTTTCCACCGACGCAGGACGGCATTGTCCCGACTGTCGTCAGCCCATTGATGCCTGCATCTGCAAACAGACGCTTATCCCGGAAGGGGATGGCATCGCCCGTGTGCGCCGCGAAAGCAAAGGCCGCGGCGGTAAAACGGTGACGACTATTAGCGGCGTGCCATTGCCTGAAGATGGTCTCAAGGATCTGGCCAAGACCCTCAAGCAACGTTGCGGAACCGGCGGAGCGCTCAAGGACGGGGTGATCGAGATTCAGGGCGATCATGTCGAACTGCTGCTGGCCGAGCTGATCAAGCAGGGCTTCAAGGCGAAGAAATCCGGCGGCTGATGGCAAGACAGGCCGCATGCAAACTCTGGCTTGCATCGTGGGTCTATTCTCCATCAGTGCCTGGCACCAAACCGTCACTTGCACTCTTTACACTGCGCGCAGCCTGTCTATGGCTGGCGCTACCTGACTTTTCTATAGGGGACTTCGATGTCCGTACGACGCACACGTAAAGACGATGGCAGCCAATGGACCGTTGCGGACAGCCGCAGCGTCTATGGTATTCGCCATTGGGGCGCTGGTTATTTCGCGATCAATGAAGCGGGTCGTGTTGAAGTTCGTCCCAATGGGCCGGGCAGTTCGCCTATCGATCTTTACGAGCAAGTCGACGATTTGCGCAAGAGCGGGCTGAGCCTGCCGTTGCTGGTGCGTTTCCCCGATATTCTGCAAGACCGCGTACGTCAGTTGACCGGCGCCTTCGACGCTAACATTGCGCGTCTGGAATATCAGAGCCAATACACTGCGTTGTACCCGATCAAGGTGAACCAGCAGGAAGCGGTGGTGGAAAACATCATCGCCACCCAGAACGTATCGATCGGTCTTGAGGCTGGCTCCAAGCCTGAGCTGATGGCTGTGCTGGCGCTGGCCCCTAAAGGCGGGACCATCGTTTGCAACGGTTATAAAGATCGCGAGTTCATTCGTCTGGCCTTGATGGGCCAGAAGCTGGGTCACAACGTGTTCATCGTGATCGAGAAAGAATCCGAAGTTGAGCTGGTCATCGAAGAAGCCGCCGAACTCAAGGTCGAGCCACAAGTAGGTTTGCGCGTGCGCCTGTCTTCTTTGGCGTCCAGCAAATGGGCGGACACCGGCGGCGAGAAATCCAAGTTTGGTCTGTCTGCGGCGCAATTGCTGTCGGTGGTCGAGCGCTTCCGCAAGGCAGGTCTGGACCAGGGCATTCGCCTGCTGCACTTTCACATGGGTTCGCAGATCGCCAACCTGGCGGATTATCAGCACGGCTTCAAGGAAGCGATTCGTTACTACGGCGAACTGCGCAACCTCGGTCTGCCAGTGGATCACATCGACGTGGGCGGCGGCCTCGGTGTCGATTACGACGGTACTCACTCGCGTAATGCCAGTTCCATCAACTACGACATGGACGATTACGCCGGTGTGGTAGTGGGCATGCTCAAAGAGTTCTGCGACGCGCAGGGCCTGCCGCATCCGCACATTTTCTCGGAAAGTGGCCGCTCGCTGACCGCGCACCACGCGATGCTGGTCGTGCAAGTCACCGACGTCGAAAAGCACAACGACGAAGTGCCGGTGATCGAGGACAAGGAAAGCCTGCCGGAAACGCTGCAATGGCTGGTTGATCTACTCGGGCCGACCGATATTGAAATGGTCACTGAAACCTACTGGCGCGCTACTCACTACATGAGTGACATCGCGACCCAGTACGCCGATGGCAAAATCTCCCTTTCGCAAAAAGCCCTGGGTGAGCAGTGCTACTTCGCTGTTTGCCGTCGCTTGCACAACTCGTTGAAAGCGCGCCAACGTTCCCACCGTCAGGTGCTGGATGAACTCAACGACAAGCTGGCCGATAAGTACATCTGTAACTTCTCGGTATTCCAGAGCCTGCCAGATACCTGGGCTATTGATCAGGTGCTGCCGATTATCCCGCTGCACCGCCTGAACGAAGAGCCGCTGCGTCGTGCCGTGTTGCAGGATCTGACCTGCGACTCTGATGGCAAGATCAATCAGTATGTGGACGAGCAGAGCATCGAAACCAGCCTGCCGGTGCATGGCCTGAATGAAGGCGAAGACTACCTGCTGGGCGTGTTCCTCGTCGGCGCGTATCAGGAAATCCTGGGCGACATGCACAACCTGTTCGGTGATACCGACTCGGTGAACATCTATCAGAACCCGGATGGCAGCGTTTATTCCGCTGGCATCGAGACTCACGACACCATCGAAGACATGCTGCGCTACGTGCACTTGTCGCCGGAAGAACTGATGACCCATTACCGGGACAAAGTCGCCAGCGCCAAAATCACCCCACGTGAACGCACTTACTTCCTGGATGCATTGCGGTTGGGGCTGACAAGGTCTTCTTACCTGTCTTCTTGATGATCTCGCGCCGTGCTGTCTCGCGGCCATCACTGGACCGGTAGGAGCTAACTTGTTGGCGAAGCTTCATATCTGTGTACACAGGTCTGACGTCTCGCGAACAAGTTCACTCCTACCGGTTCGATGTTTGCTGCACGACGGTGTGGGGTCAGAAACAAAGCGGCATTGGTGTTCCTGGCACCGCGCTGTCTCGTGGCCATCACTGGACCGGTAGGAGCTAACTTATTGGCGAAGCTTCATGTCTGTGTACACAGGTCTGACGTCTCGCGAACCAAGCTACTGGACTGAAATGCATTTTCTGTAGGAGCTGCCGAAGGCTGCGAAGCATTGATCCTGATACACCGTGATCGCAGCCTTCGGCAGCTCCTACAGGTTAGATGTGGTGCGGGGATTGCTTTCCAGCTTAGGCCTGCTTCTCTGCTCCGCTTTCCTAATCCTCTGTAGGCAACGTCCTATTCTTCGTTTCGCTCTCTACCCGAGGGTTCTTCTCGGCCAGAATCCACGGCCGCGTCCCTGTAGAGAACACCTCCATGCCCGGCCCAGTTGTCGCTCATCACTTTAATCTCGACATCCTCCCTCTGTTTCGAGGTTTGCAGGTGTTGTCGTTTACTGGAACGGAAGCCATCAGTGAGGCTTTTGTCTTTGAGCTGGAAGTGCTGGTCGACGAGCCGCATCTGGATCAGCAGGGCCTGATGTATCGCGTTGCTTTTTTAAGTTTTCAGGGTGAAAAAACAGGTATTCACGGGCAGATTCACAGTGTCGTACGCAGTCACTACAAGCCTGGACCCGCGTGTTACAGGCTGTCCCTTGGGCCTCGGCTCACCTGTTTGTCACAGCGTTACGCGCCTCGGGTTTTCCAGCATCTAAGCGCGCCGCAGATCATCGGTCAGGTGCTGCAGGAGCATGGCTTTCGGGAGGGCAGTTTTCGCTTCGACCTTAGAGCCGAGTACCGTAAGCGTGATTTTTGCTCGCAATACCGGGAGTCTGATCTGCAACTGGTGCAGCGGTTGTGTGCGGAAGAGGGCATCCACTTCCATTTCCATCATTCCCGCAAAGACCATGAGTTGGTGTTCGGCGATGGTTTGCGGGTCTTTCGCCGGACCTCTACTGCTATCTTTCAGCAGGTGCCGAGGCAGGCTGGCGTCACGCACTTCGCGGTGACACCTGAAGGCGATGAGCAAACCGACCATACCCGTCAGAAAGGCGAAGGCGAAAGCACGTTGTCCTTTGTTTCGTCCGGGCATTTATTGCCGCTCAAAGGGCATCCGGAGAAGGGCTTGAATCATTTATGGTTGGTGACTCATGTCGTGCATCGTGGTTTCGATACCCGGCAGTTGCACAACCTCGTCTCCTCCGAGAAGGGTATGTACGTCAATCAGTTTCAGGTCGCACCCTGGGAAGCGGGTTTCAAACCGCCGCCGCGACCGCGAGCCTTAGTTGCGACCATCCAGTGTGCCTATGTCGTTGGCCTGGCAGATGAGCCCGCGAGGCCAGACGCCCAAGGGCGGATCAATGTGCAATTTGACTGGGGGTATCCGGGGCAGGCTTCTGCATGTGGCAATTGCTGGTTACCGGTGGTTTCGTACCTGATCACAACCCTGCGTGGGGGGATGCGGGTCGTCGTGAGTTTTACCGACGGGGACATGGACCAGCCGGTGATCAGCGCCTGTGTCTGGCAATCGACCGACGTCATCGCTGATCCGCCTGAACAACGCAGGCCTCCACATCGGCTTGAGGTGAACCTGAACCCTCTGACAACAGCAGGCGGCGAGTCATGGGTTCAGATTGAAGGTGGCTCACGGATCAGCTATCAGGAGGGCTGCGAGCTGTCCTTCACGGTGGGCGACAGCACCCTGAGCATCAACGCCGAGGGACTGAAACTGAGTAGCCCGCAAATCCTGCTGGCGACGCCTACTGAGCCTGATGCTGAACCGGAGCATTGAACCAGGCTCCGCTCTTGCTCAGCCGCCAGGTAACGAAGCCCAGAGTCAAAGCCCGTAGCAGCATGAACAGCAAGAGGGTCAGCCATAGCCCGTGGTTGCCGAAGCTCTGCAGTGCGTAAGCGAAAGGCGCCACCAGCACCATATTCACCAGCATGGTGTTGCGCATCTCACGGGCACGGGTGGCACCGATGAACAGGCCGTCGAGCAAGTAGCTCCAGACCGCCAGCAACGGCAGTGCTGCCAGATAGGGCAAGTAGATGAAAGCTGTTTCGCGCACTTCGGCAATGTCAGTTTGCAGGCTGATAAATAAATGCCCTGCCACCAGGAACAGCAAGGCAAACGCCACGCTCGCAATCAATGACCAACCTCCGGCGACGGTCAGTGAGCGGCGTAAGGCAATGCGGTTTTTCGCCCCGATGGCGTGCCCGCAGAGAGCCTCGACGGCATGGGCCAGCCCGTCCAGGGCGTGAGCGGTAAGCAACAGGCCATTGAGCAGCAATGCGTTGGCCGCCACTGTCGCGTCGCCGAGTCGTGCGCCTTGTACGGTGATCAGGAAAAACACCGATTGCAGCACCAGGCTGCGGATGAAGATATCGCGGTTCACCGCCAGCAGGGGCCTCCATTTTTCCCAGCGCTTCAAGCCTGCCCACAACATCTGGCCGGGCCAGGCCAAAAGGGTTTTGCGGGTCAGTGCGAGGCCGAGCAGCGCACCGGTCCACTCGGCGATGACCGAAGCGCGCGCCGAGCCGACGACGCCCCAGTCCAGACCGAGCACGAACCACAGGTTCAGGGCGATGTTGACCAGATTGGTGGTGAGCAGAATCATCAGCGGCGCGCGTGCGTTTTGGGTTCCGAGAAACCAGCCGACCAAGGCATAACCGGCCAGTGCGGCGGGCAGTCCGAGCAGTCGGGTATGGAAAAACGCCTCGGTGAGCTGTTGCAGGTCACTGGAGGGTTGCATCATGTTCAGCGCCATGTGGCTGAACGGCAAGCCGACCACGCCTAGCAATAGCGCAAGCCCCATCGCCAGCAGCAAGCCTTGCAGCAGTATCTGACGCAGGGCGGAGCCATCGTTGCGTCCGGCGGCCTGGGATGCAAAGCCCGTAGTGCCCATGCGCAGGAAGCCCATGGTCCAGGCGAGGAAGGTGTACAGCGTCGCGCCAACTGCCACGGCACCCAGTTGATGAGCGTGGGGCAGATGGCCAATCACCGCGCTGTCGACCAGCGCCACTAACGGAACGGAAATGTTCGACAGGATCATCGGCGCAGCCAACGCCCAGACGCGGCGATGGGTTGCGCGGTCGTGCCAGTCGTTGAGCAGGTTGGACATGAAGGCTCCCTGGGAAGGCGGGTATTGTAGAGTGAACTGAACCCCAAAAGTTGGGCGCTTGGTCCTGATGTTGAACGACACTGCCCTTACCGGTAGGAGCGAACTTGTTCGCGAAGCGTCAGGCCTGAATCACCGAGTAACCCCTCTCGCCAACAAGTTGCCTCCTACCTGACACCGCGCCAACCGGTAGGCGCGAACTTGCTTGCGAGCCACCAACCCTTCTCATGGCAAGCACCGCTCCCAGATTGAAACCTGTGACCGCCCCTACGATTGCTGTCCACTTTTCCTACGCAGCCCCCTGAGAACAAAGTCTCAAAGCGGGTGTCTATTTTCGCGGCCTGACATTCCCGGTCATGTGCCTGCTATATAGTGACCTTCTCTCAATCTGCCGCCGATGAGTGCCCCATGTTTAACAAAGGATTGTTTCTGGCCTGCGCGCTTGCGCTGCTGAGTGCTTGTGATTCTTCCACCCCGGATAAACCCGCGCCCGCCACACCGCCTGTGGCAGTGGAGTCGAACAAGCCCAAGCCTGTGGTGGACCTTCCTGCGTTGAGCAAGCGGTACGAGGGTCGCGACCTGACCATCGTGGATGTCACGGAGATTCAACTGGACGGTGCGAGCACCTTGTCGGTGAGTTTTTCCGTCCCTCTGGACCCTGAGCAGAAATTCGCAGAAAAACTGCATCTGGTCGACAGCAAGAGCGGCAAAGTGGACGGTGCATGGGAGCTGTCCGATAACCTCATGGAACTCCGTCTGCGTCATCTGGAGCCCAGGCGCAAACTGGTCCTCACGGTTGATGCGGGACTGGTCGGCGTCAACAAGGCCACGCTGGCTGCCGAGTTCATCAGCCGTCTGGAAACCTCCGACCTGCAACCTACCGTGGGTTTCGCCAGCCGTGGCAGCTTGCTGCCGACGCGTCTGGCTGAAGGTTTGCCGGTTATTGCGCTGAACGTCGACAAGGTCAATGTCGAGTTCTTCCGGGTTAGACCCGACGCGTTGCCAGCTTTTCTCGGCAACTGGCGCGGTGCATCGAGCATCGAGTATTACGAATCCAAAGAGTTGCTGGATAAAGCCGATCTGGTTTACGAAGGCCGCTTCGACCTGAATCCGGCGCGTAACACCCGGGAAACCCTGTTATTGCCGATTGCCGGGATCAAAGCGCTGCAAGGCCCAGGGGTATACCTCGCGGTGATGCGCGCTTCCGGGACTTACAACTATTCCATCCCCGCCACGCTGTTTACCTTGAGCGACATCGGTCTGTCGGTGCATCGCTATGCCAATCGCCTGGATGCTTTCACTCAGGCGCTTGAGGGTGGCAAAGCCCTGAGCGGCGTAGAGCTGGAGCTTTACGACAGCAATGGCAAAGTAGTAGGGCAAGGCAAAACCGACTCGGCAGGCCATGCCGAGTTGCCTTTACCGGCCAAGGCTGCGGTGCTTCTGGCGCACAAGGATGAGCAGACCAGCATGCTGCGTCTGGACAGCTCGGCGCTTGATCTGGCCGAGTTCGACATCACCGGGCCACGGGCGCACCCGTTGCAGTTCTTCATTTTTGGGCCGCGGGATTTGTATCGTCCGGGGGAGACCGTACTGCTCAATGGGTTGCTGCGCGATAACGATGGCAAGCAGGTGAAGCCGCAACCGATCACGGTCGAAGTGCGTCGCCCGGACGAGCAAATCAGCCGTAAATTTGTCTGGGAAGCAGACGCCTCAGGCCTGTATCAGTATCAACTGCAGTTGGCGGAAGAGGCGCCAACCGGGCGTTGGCAACTGGTGTTTGATCTGGGAGATGGTAAGCCCCAGCTCTACGAGTTTCAGGTTGAGGACTTCCTGCCAGAGCGGTTGGCGCTGGAAATCAAAGGCAGCGATACACCCATTGCAACCACCGATAACGCGGTGTTCGATGTTACCGGTCGTTATTTGTACGGTGCTCCGGCATCAGGCAATAACCTGATCGGCCTGCTTTATGTCAGGCCGCTACGCGAGGCAGTGCCTGGTTTACCTGGCTATCAGTTTGGCTCGATCACCGAGCGTGAGCTCAAGCAGGATCTGGAGATCGAAGCCGGCACGCTGGACGCACAGGGCAAGCTGAGTCTGGAGGTGGAGAGCAAATGGGCGAACGCCAGGTCGCCAGTGCAGTTGATCCTCCAGGCCAGCCTGCAAGAGTCCGGTGGACGTCCTATCACCCGGCGTCTGGTGCAGCCGGTATGGCCTGCCGAGCAAATACCGGGGTTGCGTCCGTTGTTCGGCAGCAGCCCGGGCAGCAACGATGAATACGATGAAACCGACGGCATGCCTCAGACCGATGGCGACGGCCCGGTTGAGTTCGAAGTGCTGGTGGCTGACTACGCGGGTAACAAGCTGGCGGCCGATAACGTCAAAGTACGACTGGTTCGCGAGCGTCGTGACTATTACTGGAACTACTCGGACAACGAGGGCTGGAGTTATCACTTCAACGAGAAATTCCTCAACCTGAGCGAAGAAACCATCAGCATCAAACAAGGCTCGACCGCCAAGGTCAGCTTTCCGGTGGAGTCGGGGCCGTATCGGGTTGAGGTCGAAGATACTCACACAGGTTTGATCAGCAGCCTGCGTTTCTGGGCGGGGTATCGCTGGCAGGACAACGCTGAGGGCGGCGCAGTACGGCCCGATCAGGTCAAACTGGCGCTGGATAAAGCTGGCTATAACGACGGCGACACTGCCAGGGTTACGGTCACGCCACCCGCCGCAGGCAAGGGTTACTTGCTGGTCGAGTCCAGTGACGGGCCGTTGTGGTGGCAGGAAATCGACGTGCCTGCAGAGGGCAAAACGTATGACGTGCCGCTGGATAAAAAATGGGTACGTCACGATCTGTACGTGAGTGCGCTGGTGGTTCGTCCCGGTGAGCGCAAGGCTAACGTCACCCCCAAACGCGCCGTCGGCGTGCTGCATCTGCCGCTGGATCGTTCGCCACGCAAGCTGGCGCTTACCGTGACCGCACCGGAAAAAATGCGTCCCAAGCAGCCGCTGACACTCAAAGTCGCTGCAAAAAATGCCGATGGCAGCGTGCCCAAAGAGGTGCATGTGCTGGTGTCGGCGGTGGACGTGGGCATCCTCAATATCACTCGTTATGCCACGCCGGACCCGTTCGCCAGCCTGTTTGGTCGCAAAGAGTACGGCGCGGATCAACTGGATGTGTATGGCCAGCTGATCGAAGCCGGTCGCAATCGTCTGGCAAGTATGGCCTTCGGTGGTGACGCCCTGGCCAAGGGCGGTAAACGCCCCGACACGTCGGTGACAATTGTGGCCCTGCAAAGCGCGCCGGTGACGCTGAACGAACAGGGTGAAGGGGAAGTCAGCGTCGATATTCCAGACTTCAACGGCGAGCTGCGCATCATGGCTCAGGCCTGGACCGATGAGCGCTACGGCATGGCCGAAGCGAAGACCGTGGTGGCGGCGCCGATCATTGCCGAGCTGTCGGCACCGCGTTTCCTTGCCGGTGGCGATCAGACCAGCGTTGCACTGGATATCTCGAACCTGTCCGGCCAAGCGCAGAAACTAACCGTGCAGGCCACCGCCGAGGGCCAGTTGAGCCTTGCCAATGGTGAACTCAGCCAGAGCGTGCAACTGGCTCAGGGCCAACGTACAACGCTGCGTATTCCGGTAAGTGCCGAGGGTGGTTTGGGCCAGGGCAAGTTGAAAGTCGTGGTGAACGGCTTGGTGCTGCCGGACGAGAGTCTGCCGCCGTTCTCCCGCGAATGGACCATCGGCGTGCGCCCGGTTTACCCGGCGATGCTCAAGCATTACCGCACAACGCTTGACGAGCAGCCGTGGAGCCTGCCAGAAGGCGCGCTCGATGCGTTCGAACCTGCCGGTCGCGAAGCCATGCTGTCGGTGTCGAGCCGACCACCGCTGAATCTGGGTGAGCAGATTCGTGCCCTGGAAGCCTACCCCTATGGATGCCTGGAGCAGACGGCCAGCGGGCTTTATCCGTCGCTTTACGCGGATGCTGCAACGCTCAAACGTCTGGGTATCAAGGGCGAAACCGATGCGCTGCGTAAGCGCAAGGTCGAGTTGGGTATCGAGCGGCTGCTGGGCATGCAGCGCCATAACGGCAGCTTTGCCCTGTGGAACGCTGACGGTGAGGAAGAATACTGGCTGACGGCCTACGTCACCGACTTCTTGCTGCGTGCACGCGATCAGGGCTTTGCGGTCCCACCTGATGCGTTGAAAAAAGCCAGTGAACGTCTGCTGCGTTATTTGCAGGAGCGTAATCAGATCGAGGTCAGTTACAGCCAGAACGCCGAGCACACCCGTTTTGCCGTACAGGCCTACGCCGGTCTGGTGTTGGCCCGTAGCCAACAGGCGCCACTGGGCGCGTTGCGTAGCCTGTTTGATCGGCGCACCGACGCCCGTTCCGGTCTGCCGCTGGTGCAGCTGTCGGTCGCGCTGGAAAAGATGGGTGACAAACCTCGCGCGGACCAAGCCATGCTGGCGGGGCTGGCGGCGGGCCGTAAAGGCAACGAGTGGCTGGCTGACTACGGCAGCCCGTTACGTGATCAGGCGTTGATCCTGTCGCTGCTGGAAGAAAATAATCTGGCGGCTGACAAGCGCGATCAACGCCTGTTTGCCCTGGCCGATGAAGTGGCTGCGAGCCGCTATCTGTCCACACAGGAGCGCAACGCATTGTTCCTTGCGGGCCGCGATCTACTGGGCAAGCCGGAAGGCAAATGGGCGGCGACGCTCAGCGCCGGTACCCAGAGCCGCGAGCTAAGTAACGAGCAACCGGGCCTCAAACTCGACGGTCCGTTGCTTACTGCTCCCATGTCAGTGCAAAACCGTGGCGGCGATACGTTGTATCAACAACTGACGCTGTCGGGTTATCCGACTCGTGCACCGGTAGCAGGCGGGGAGAATCTTAGTATTCGTCGTGAATACCTGGGGCTAGACGGTGAGGCCGCCAACCTTGATTCGCTGAAAAGCGGCCAGCTGTTGCTGGTGCACATCGAGGTCAAAGCTCAACAGCGAGTGCCCGATGCACTGGTTGTAGATTTGCTCCCGGCCGGTCTGGAGCTGGAAAACCAGAATCTGGCGCAAAGCGCAGCCAGCCTGGAAGACGCCAGCGAGTCAGTGAAGGAGTGGCGTCAGTCGATGGAGAACGCGGGTATCAAGCATCAGGAGTATCGAGGTGATCGCTACGTGGCTGCGCTGGATCTGAATGGCTATAACACGGTGCACTTGTTGTACCTGGCTCGCGCCGTGACGCCGGGTGTCTACCGGGTACCGCCGCCGCAAGTGGAGTCGATGTATCGGCCGAACTGGCAGGCTCTGGGTGAAGCGGCTGCGCAGATGGTGGTGAAGGGTAAGTAACGACGCAACTCCCTGTAGGAGCTGCCGAAGGCTGCGAAAGCGACTTATCTGACACACCGCTATCGCAGCCTTCGGCAGCTCCTACAAGGGGCGGCGCATCAATGAATAATCCAGCTCAGCAACCACAAGCCAAGCACCAGCCAGATGATGCCCATGATGATCGAGGCGCGCATGAAGGCGCGAATTGCCGAGTACAGGAACATCAAACCGACGATCAGCGCCAGAATGCTGATCAACGAGGTGTCCATGCCCAGCGTGCGGGACAGACCGTCGACAAAATTCCCACCCGCGTTGGCGAAGATATTGAAGAACCACTCCAGTCCATCGACGATAAAGCGAATTACCGCGCCGAGCGCCTGGCCCAGCCATTCGAAAAAGCTTTCTACCTGCATATGTGTGTCCTGATGAGGGCCATGATTAAAGGCGACTGTTCGCTTTGGCTATTGATTGGTGCGGCGAGTTCCCCGAAGTGTAAAGGCGTTTTGCCTGGTCGTCCCAAGTTGCGGCTGAATGTGCGCTGTAACTGTGGGAGCGAATTCATTCGCGAATCGGTTTTCCTTCCATGAAGATGTTGAAGCTGCCAACGCCTTCGCGAATAAATTCGCTCCCACGGGGCGCGGCGGTACGCAAACTTTGCGCCTGGTTCATTGCCGGGCTGGCGTTGCTCATCGCGCTGCTCTTGCTCGCCGACCGTATCTGGCCGCTGCCATTACCCAGGGACGATCTGGCGCGCGTCGTGCTGGCCGAAGACGGTACGCCGTTGTGGCGCTTTGCTGATGCCGAAGGCGTCTGGCGTTATCCAGTGTCGATCAATCAGGTATCGCCGTATTACACCGAAGCGTTGCTGACTTATGAGGATCGCTGGTTCTACAGCCACCCCGGAGTCAATCCGCTGTCTTTGGTCAGAGCCACATGGCAGAACCTCAAGGGCGCACGGGTGGTGTCCGGGGGCAGCACGCTGTCGATGCAGGTGGCGCGGCTGCTCGACCCGCATGCGCGAACCTTGCCCGGTAAAGTGCGGCAGCTGTGGCGCACGATGCAGTTGGAGTGGCATCTGTCCAAGGACGAAATTCTCACCCTCTATCTCAATCGCGCGCCGTTTGGCGGCACCTTGCAGGGTGTCGCTGCGGCCAGTTGGGCGTATCTGGGTAAATCGCCCCGACAACTGACCCGCTCCGAAGCGGCGATGCTCGCCGTGCTGCCGCAGGCGCCGAGTCGCTTGCGGCCGGATCGTCATCCGCAACGGGCGCAGGAGGCGCGAGACAAGGTGCTCAAGCGTCTCGCGCAATTTCAGGTCTGGCCGGAGAATGCGGTGGCCGAGGCGCTGGAGGAACCGCTGCTGCTGGCCCCGCGTCAGGAGCCAAGCCTGGCCCCGTTACTGGCGCGGCGCCTGAATCGTCCTGACAGCCCGCCTTTGATTCGCACCACGCTGGATGCCGGTCTGCAGCGCCGCCTGGAAGATTTGCTGTTGGGTTGGCGTGCCCGATTACCGGAGCGTACCTCGGCGGCGATTCTCGTGGTCGAGGCGCAGAACATGGCTGTGCGCGCCTACGTTGGCTCGGTGGATATCAACGACACCAGGCGTTTTGGTCATGTGGACATGATCAGCGCTCTGCGTTCGCCAGGTTCTACCCTCAAGCCTTTTCTGTACGGGCTTTCGATGGATGCCGGGCTGATCCATTCCGAATCCCTGATGCAGGACGTGCCACGCCACTATGGCAACTATCGCCCCGGTAATTTTGCCACCGGTTTCAGTGGCGCGGTGGCGGCCAGTTCGGCGCTGTCGATGTCGCTGAACCTGCCTGCAGTACAGCTGCTGGAAGTCTATGGGCCGAAGCGTTTTGCGGCAGAGTTGCGCAACGGGGGTGTGCCATTGACCTTGCCGCCACTGGCCGAGCCGAATCTGGCGATGATCCTCGGCGGCGTTGGCAGCCGTCTGGAAGATCTGGTTGGCGGTTACAGCGCTTTCGCCCGCGGTGGCCGCAGCGCTGATATTCGTCTGCAACCCGACGCTCCATTGCGTGATCGTCCCATGATGTCGCCCGGCGCAGCGTGGATTATCCGCAAGATCCTCAGTGGTCAGGCACGTCCGGATCTGGACCCGCATGCTGAACTTGTACAGCGTCCGCAACTGGCTTGGAAAACCGGGACGAGTTACGGTTTTCGTGACGCCTGGGCCGTGGGTGTGGGTCCACGCTTTGTGGTCGGCGTGTGGATCGGCCGCCCTGACGGCACGCCGGTGCCGGGGCAGTTTGGCCTCGCATCCGCCGCACCATTGATGTTGCAGGTTCACGATGTACTGGCGAATCGCGACAGTCAGCGAGGGATCTCCGCCCCGATTCAGCCGGTGCCTTCAAGCGTGGGAGTGGCGGCGATTTGCTGGCCGCTCGGCCAGCCCATGAGCAAGAGTGACCCCAACTGCCGCAGACAACGGTTTGCGTGGACACTCGACGGCACCACGCCACCGACCTTGCAGGCGGTCGACCAGCCTCTCGGGTTGGGCCAGCAGGAAAAAATCTGGGTCAATGGGCAGGGTTTGCGGGTTGCTGCCGGGTGCCCAGGAGCGCAGGCGCGAGACCTGATTCTGTGGCCTGCCGCACTGGAACCGTGGCTGGCCCGTGCGGAGCGCCGTGAAGCGCGTTTGCCAAAGATTGACCCGGCGTGCCCGCCGCAAGGGTTGAATCTTGCGCCGCCGCTAACAATTGTCGGCGTGCGTGATGGTGATCATCTGCGCTTGCCAGCGGGCAGCAGCCGACAAGCTTTGCGGCTCAACCTGTCAGCTTTGGGTGGCAGCGGTCGTCGCTGGTGGTTCATCGACGGTATGCCGATGGCTGACACTGCAAATCAGGACAGCTTCAGCCCAACCCTGACACGGCTCGGCCGTTATGAGTTGAGCGTGCTGGATGAAAGTGGCCAGACGGCAAGAGTGGTATTTGATGCCGTCGATTGAGCTGAATTTAGTGAGCCGCATCCCGCACGCGATTTGCTCCGCTCGGTGACATCGCCAGCGCCAGTTGGGTGCGGTTGTGCATATGGGTCAGGCGCAGCACTTGCGAGACGTAGAGCTTGACGGTGTTTTCGGTAATACCTAGCTTGCAGCCGATCTGATAGTTGGTATGACCTTTGGCGACCAGTCGGGCTACGTCCTGCTGACGAGGGGAGAGTGGGGCAAAAAGCACTGACAGATCCAGCTCTTCCTCGGCGCCTTCCTCCGCGCTGGGAGCGGTATGAGTCGGACGTACCCGGTCCAGGTCTTCGTACAGATCATCGATGGAGGCGGCCAGAAAGCGCAGCTTTTCATTGAGTTCGCTCAGTTGGCGGAAGCTTTTCTGCCGCTCATGAAGCACTGCCTCTTGCCGTTGCACGCCTTCCAGCAGTTCGTTCAGGTTCACGGGTTTCTGAAAGTAGTCGGCCACGCCCGCTCGCAAGGCTTTGATTACTTCCTGCTTGTCGTCATTGGACGTCAGCACAATAGTCTCGAAAACGCGCTTTTTACCGGCGACCAGTTTCAGCGCATCGACCAGTTCCACACCGTCGGATTTAGGCATGTGCAGATCACACAAAACGATGCCAACCGCAGGGTCGTTGCGAAACTGTTCCAGTGCTTCTTTGCTTGAGCAACTGCCAGAGCACTCGTAACCACTATTCTGTAAAAACTCGCTCAGCTCGTTCACAACCGAAGGCTGAGGGTCGACGACAAGTACCTTGACTGAAGAATTCGTGTTCACGCGCCACTCCCTGTCTGCGAAATACAAAGCGTTGTCAGCGTAGAACTCACGCTTTATCGATACGATTATTTTCGTATAGGTCACGTTTTCCCAGAGACCTCTTACTACCGTAGTCAGACTTTCGCGTTATGTACATAGTGTTAAGGGTGTTTACGACTAGTGGGTATTTTCTTTTTTGATCAAGGTCAGCAAGTGTGGGGTTTTCTTGACGTCGACTATGAGCGTCAATACGTTGGCTTCTCTCAAAAAACGCCATAACTATCTGAATCACAAGGGCCTTGTGAGCCGGATTCATCCGGGAAGAGGCCAGTGAATTCCCCCTCGTTTTATCGCCAGTAGTACCGCTTTCCCTGATGAGTCCGGATCCTCAGGTACGCGGTTGCCGCGGTATAACGTCAGGTCGGAAAGTACGTTTTTTTTGACGCTTTATCAGTTTGGAGGGGGGGTGTGATTTAACGTGTTGAAGTAACGGGTACTTATTCTTGATGAATTTTTATTTAAAAAGGGCCGGCATCTCCAAGCCCTCTGCAACTAAAACGAGGGCTCAACGTGGCGGATACTGCTCGAGGATTTTCGCGACCGTTTGACGGATTGCCGTTTCGCGGGCATTAGGGGCATTGTCTTGGCCGAGGATGCGTTCGGTGCTGCCGCGCCAGACAAGTTTGCCGTCCTTGCCGTCGAACAGGTCGATCTGCAGGGTCGTCACTTTGTAGTCGACGCTACGAGTTTCGGTCATTGGCGCGTTCCAGTAGCCGTAGCCGCCCCAAGGTCCCCAGCCACCACCGTAATTGGTACTGACCAGTTGCTGACGATTTTCCATGATTAACCAGGCTTGTACTTTCAGGTCTGAATGTGCGCCCGACGCGGCCATGCGCAAACCGCGCTGGTCGAGTTGTTCGCCAACCGACTGGCGAATACGCTGATCGGTGAGGTCGCTCTTGATCCGTGGATCATCCGGTTGATACTGCACACCAGGCTCTTTCCAGCTCCAGCTTCGGTACCCGCCGAAGTCACGACTGGCGTCGAAATCACGATTGATCTGGTTGGTTTGGCAGGCACTGAGCATCACTAACAGGGACAGTAGAGCGAGACGGCGAAACATGGCAGTTCTCCGAGGATGTCAGGAAGGAGGATACGCGCTCAATGCTTTTTGCACAGCCTGACGCAGGGCTTTGGACCGATCTGATTGATCGCTGCCGTTGCGTGTCTCGGCGCTTGCGCTCCACACCGGCTGGCCGTTACGGGCGTCAAACAGGCTGATGCTGACGACCACCACCTGTTCCTGATAAGTCCGCACGATGGGGACGCTGGCATAACCGCCGTAGCGGTTGCCGTACGGACCATGGCCATAACCGATTCCGCTGCCGCCGTAGTAAGGATCGTAGTAGTCATCACGGACCTGGCGGGTACGGATTTCCATGCGGGTCTGCGCGCTGACCTGGAGGTCCGCTGGCTGTGTGCTTTGGGCCGGGCGCAAACCGCGTTGGTCCAGGCCATTGCTGACGGCTTCGGCGATTTGCGCTGAATCAGCCCAGGCCGAACCGGGTGGCAGTTGATTGTTGCGCCAGGTCCAACTGCGATAGCGACCGTAATCCCGCGGTGGCGCAGGATACGCGCTCATGTCCACAGCATTGGCCGCGTGTGCGGGGGCCGGCGGCAGCGGCGTTGAGTCGGCACGGTACGGATTATCGCTCTGGCAGGCAGCCAGACCGACGCAGAACGTAATCAGAACGAGGCGGTGTTTCATCATGGCCTCCGCAAAGTGGCCTTCGAAGACAGGAAACAACGATCAGCAGCGCCAGATTGCCTGTGATCAGTCTGGCTGTTGCGGGTGCTCAAAGTGGGCGACAAATCCAGTGCAGGTAACGACCAAGTCCTGCATAGGCGGGATGTCGACGGTGAGCCAGTTCCATTTCCAGCAGGTCCACCAATTCAGCCCGTGCCTGAAACTCCACCGGCATGTAGTCATGAAACACTCTGACACCGCTCTGGGTTTCGACACGCCACATGCCTTCAAGTTGCGCCGCCAGTTCACGCGGATCGAGTGGCTGCTGTGGCGTCAGACTTTGCTTCTCGCCAGCCATGTCGTTCTTGCGCATTTTCTTGAAGTGACCCTTGAGCAGGTTGCGGTAAATCAGCGCGTCGCGGTTGTAAAACGCCAGGGACAGCCACCCCTCGGCTTTGGTCAGTTTGTGCAGTACCGGCAGGATCGTGTGGGGTTCGGCCAGCCATTCCAGTACGGCGTGGCACAGCACCAGGTCGTAAGGTTCATGCAATTGGTCCGACAGTTCCTGCCAGGGCGCCTGAATAAACGTGGCGGTCTGGCCGGCGTCGGCAAAACGTTGCCGGGCCCCTTCAAGCATCGGCGCCGCCGGTTCTGCAAGGGTCACGTCATGACCGCGCTCTGCCAGCCACAACGACATGTGGCCCAGCCCGGCACCAATGTCCAGCACCCGCAGTGGACGGGTGGGCAATGCTTCGGTCAGATCGGCCTGAAGTGCCGCGAGACGGATGGCGCCCTTGGCACCGCCGTAGATTTTTTCGGCGAAGCGCGTCGCCAGTTGATCGAAGTGGCGATCACTCATTTGGCGAACCTGCGTTCACTGTCGGCCAGTTTGCTGCGGACCACCGTGTCCATGTCGATCCCAAGTTCGCTGCACAACAGCAGCAGATAAAGAATGATATCGCCGACTTCCTGTCCCGCATGTGCGAGTTTCTCAGGCGCGAGCTGGCGGGACTGGTCTTCGGTCAGCCACTGGAAGATTTCTACCAGTTCCGACATTTCAACACTGGCAGCCATGGTCAGGTTTTTCGGGCTGTGAAACTGCTTCCAGTCATTTTGATCGCGGATGCGGTGCAGGCGCTGAGTGAGTTCTTCTAGGTTCATGGGGTGTCCTGAATCATCGTGTTGTGTCCGTCGCCGTGCGGTCGTGCATCTGGCCGGGAACCTGTGGGAGCTGGGCTTGCCCGCGATAGCGCTTCACGCGGTTCACTTTAGATCGAGTCCAGCCCTATCGCGGGCAAGCCCAGCTCCCACAGGGGAATTGTGTTGAGTCTCCTTCAACCACTCCAGAGCCCCCAACCCCGCAGCCCGGCCGCTGGCGAAGCAGGCTGTGAGCAGGTAGCCGCCGGTTGGCGCTTCCCAGTCGAGCATTTCGCCAGCGCAGAATACGCCCGGTAATTGCTTGAGCATCAGGCGCTCGTCCATGGCTTCGAAGGCTACACCGCCTGCGGTACTGATGGCTTCGTCCAGCGGGCGAGCTTTGATGAGCTGCAGGGGTAGGGCTTTCAAGGCCATGCTCAGTTGGGCGGGGTCGTCAAAGGCTTCACGCGGGGCCAGCTCTCGCAACAAGGCGGCTTTCACCCCATCGATACCCAACTGGCTGTGTAAGTGCTTGGACATGGAGCGTGAGCCGCGAGGTTTTTCGAGCGCTTTTTGTAGGGCAGAAGGTGTTTTGCCGGGGAGCAGATCAATCAGGATGGTTGAGGCACCGTGCTGATTGATCTCTTCGCGAATCTGCGCCGATAGGGCATAAATCAGGCTGCCTTCCACACCTTTGTCGGTGATCACGCATTCACCCAGACGAGGCGTCTGGCCACGCATGCCGATGCCAATATTCTTCAGCGGCGCGCCCGCGAACTTGCTGCGCAGCAGCTCACTCCAGCCAGTGACTTCAAAACCGCAGTTGGCGGCTTGCAGCGTCTTGAGGTCAACGCCACGCTCGGCCAGCAGCGGCCACCAGGCGCCATCCGAGCCCAGCCGCGCCCAGCTTGCACCGCCCAGGGCGAGCAATACGGCGTCGGGGCTCAGTGAGGTTTCACCTTCCGGATGTGCGATACGCAACTGACCCGCAGCGTCCCAGCCGAGCCAGCGATGCCGCGTATGGATGGTGACGCCGCTATCACGCAAGCGCTTGAGCCAGGCGCGCAGTAGCGGCGCTGCTTTCATGTCCGTGGGGAAGACCCGTCCTGAACTGCCGACAAAGGTTTCGATACCGAGGTTGTGAATCCATTCGCACAGGTCATCAGCGCCAAAACTGCGCAGCAGCGGGGCGATATCGCCAGACCGTTCGGCGTAGCGGGACAGGAAGGCCGGGTAGGGCTCGGAATGGGTAATGTTCATGCCACCGACGCCGGCCAACAGGAACTTGCGCCCCACTGAAGGCATGCCGTCATACAGGTCGACTTTGATGCCTGCCTGACTCAACACTTCGGCCGCCATCAAACCAGTAGGGCCGCCGCCGATGATGGCGACAGAAGAGGTATTTGGCGCTTTGGTGTCAGTCATGGCGAGGTGCGTGTCTTTACGGTTTGGTCGCGCATTCTACCTGCACCGTGCCCCGGTCGCTCCTACCAAACAACATGCGATCCTTTGAATTGAAGCGCATACCTGTAGGCGTGAGCTTGCTCGCGATAGCAATCTTCCAATCGAAAATACTTCGCCTGATTAAACGCTATCGCGAGCAAGCTCACTCCTACAGGTCCTGCGTGGTGTCATGAGACAGAGTTCACAACCCCTCCGACACCCAGACTCGCTGCGCGCTGTGATGCAAAATCCCGTGCCGCCGTGCCAGGGCCTGGCGGTCTTTGCTGTAGCCGCCGCCGATTACGCCCATGACCGGGATGTTGCGCCCGATACAGTGACGCAGCACCGCTTCATCTCGGGCAGCCACTCCGGCGTCGGTCAGCTTCAGGTAACCCAGCGCATCGTCCTGATGCACGTCCACCCCCGCATCGTAGAGCACCAGGTCCGGCTGATAGAGCGGCAACAGATAGTTGAGGAGGTCATCGACCACTTTCAGGTACTCGTCATCGCCCATGCCCATCGGCAACGGGATGTCCCAGTCGCTCTGCGCTTTACGCGCCGGAAAGTTCTTTTCGCAATGCAGCGAGACGGTAATCGCGTCATCGGCATCGGCCAGAATCCGCGCGGTACCGTCGCCCTGATGCACATCGCAATCGAAGATCAGTACTTTGTCCACTCGACCGCTTTGCAGTAGGTACTGACTGATCACCGCAAGATCGTTGAAAATGCAGAACCCGGCGGGGTAATCGTAATGGGCATGATGAGTGCCGCCCGCCAGATGACACGCCAGACCGTGCTGTAACGCCTGCTCAGCCGTCAGCAGTGACCCGCCCACAGCGCGTACCGTACGTCGAGCCAGATCCTCGCTCCAGGGCAGGCCCAGGCGTCGCTGATCTTCACGGGACAAGTCGCCTTCCATATAACGGCGTATATAAGAAGGGTCATGAGCCAGTGCAAGAATGTCGTTCGGACAGATTTGCGGACGCAGCAAAGCGTCGTCGCCGGTCAGCCCGCTGTCGATCAGGTGATCGTGCAGCAAACGGAACTTGTCCATGGGGAAACGATGGTCAGCCGGGAAGTCCGGGCTGTAATCCTCGTGATAGATGAGCGGCAGGGACATTTTGCGTCCGGTCAGGGGTCGAAGCCGGATAGTGCCAGCATTGCCCCTGAAGGCCCAGCTTTGTGGCTCAACGCAAGGCTACACTGGCCGACACAATGACTGAGCGGTTAATGGAGAGAACCGATGGAGCCGATACTCAAACTCGAGAGTGCGCGATTGTTGATGCGCCAATGGCGAGACGACGATTTAGCCGCATTTGCCGAAATGTGCGCGGATCCCCACGTCATGCGCTATTTCCCGGAGCCTTTGAGTCGTCTGGAAAGCGCCGCACTGATCGGTCGCGTGCGCGGGCACTTCGCCGAACTGGGCTTCGGGTTGTGGGCGCTGGAGCGCAAGGACACCGGCCAGTTCATTGGTTTCACCGGGCTGGGCGTGGTGAATTTTGACGCGCATTTTACCCCGGCGATTGAAATTGGCTGGCGTCTGGCCCGTGAGCACTGGGGGTTTGGTTATGCCAGCGAAGCGGCCTGGACGGCTCTGGGGTGCGGCTTTGAGCGCCTTGGAGTGGATCAGATCGTTTCGTTCACCGCGCAGAGTAACGAGCCATCGCAAAAAGTCATGCAGGCCATCGGCATGAGCACCGACGCTGCCGACAACTTCGACCATCCGCAGTTGCCGCCCGGTCATCCTTTGCAGCCGCACGTGCTGTATCGCATAACTCGCCAACAATGGCTGGATACGCTGCAAGCTTGAGCGGGCTGATGACGTTAATTTCTGTATCATTTCGGCCTGTGTCACGCTTGAAGCGACGGCGAACGGTTTTGTGTAAGGAGTAATGAATGAGCCAAGTGTTGGATGATCTGGTTGCGCTGTTGAGCCTGGAACCGATTGAAGAGAACCTGTTCCGTGGTCGCAGTCAGGACCTTGGCTTTCGCCAGTTGTTCGGCGGTCAGGTATTGGGCCAGTCTTTGTCGGCTGCCAGCCAGACGGTCGAAGATGCGCGGCATGTGCACTCGTTGCACGGGTATTTCTTGCGTCCGGGCGACGCCGGCCTGCCGGTTGTGTATCAGGTTGATCGAGTGCGTGATGGTGGGAGTTTCAGTACGCGCCGTGTGACTGCCATCCAGAAGGGCCAGCCGATATTCACCTGCAGTGCTTCGTTTCAGTACGACGAGCAGGGCTTTGAGCACCAGACCTCAATGCCGCAAATCGTCGGTCCGGAAAACCTGCCTTCGGAGCTGGAGTTGATGCAGCAGCGCGCGCATCTGATCCCGGAGAACATGCGCGACAAGATGCTCTGCCCAAAACCGATCGAGTTTCGCCCGGTCACCGCTGTCGATCCTTACAATCCGCAGCCCACTGAAGCGGTGAAATACATCTGGTTCCGTACCGACGGAGCGTTGCCGGAAGTCCCGGCGCTGCACAAGTACCTGATGGCTTACGCATCGGACTTCAACCTGCTGACGACTTCATTGCTGCCTCACGGCAAGACGGTCTGGCAGAAAGATATGCAGGTCGCCAGCCTTGATCACTCGTTGTGGTTTCACGGAGATCTGCGGGCTGACGACTGGTTGTTGTACGCGATGGATAGCCCATGGGCGGGCAACTCCCGTGGTTTCTCCCGTGGCAGCGTGTACAACCGTGCCGGGCAACTGGTGGCTTCGGTCAGTCAGGAAGGTCTGATCCGGCACCGCAAGGATTGGGCATGAGCCTTTCCGGGATCAGCCACTGGGTGTTCGACATGGACGGTACGCTGACCGTTGCCGCTCATGACTTCCCGGCCATCAAGCGTGCACTGGATATCCCGCAGGATCATGACATTCTCGGGCATCTGGCGGCGTTGCCTGCAGATGTCGCGGCAGCCAAGCATGCCTGGCTGCTGGAGCATGAGCGCGAACTGGCTCTTGCGTCCAAAGCTGCGCCCGGCGCGGTGGAGCTTGTTCGGGAGTTGGCCGGACGTGGTTATCGCCTGGGCATCCTGACCCGTAACGCCCGGGAACTGGCCCACGTGACGCTTGAGGCCATCGGTCTGGCGGATTGCTTTGCGGTGGAGGATGTTCTCGGTCGCGATGAAGCACCGCATAAGCCCGATCCGGCTGGCTTATTGCACCTGGCCGACGCCTGGCAAGTGCCTGCCTCACAGATGGTGATGGTCGGCGATTACCGCTTTGACCTGGATTGCGGCCGCGCTGCCGGTACCAAAACCATTCTGGTCAACCTGCCGGAAAACCCCTGGCCGGAATTGGCGGATTGGCATGTGCAGGATTGCGGGGAGATACGGACACTGCTGGATTGACGCCTCGCGAACAAGTTCGCTCCTACCGGCTGGCGCGGTGTCGGGTAGGAGGCAACTTGTTGGCGAGAGGGGTTACTCGGTGGTTCAGGTCTGACGCTTCGCGAACTAGTTCGCTCCTACCGGCTGGCGCGGGGTCGGGTAGGAGGCAACTTGTTGGCGAGAGGGGTTGCGCGGTGGTTCAGGTCTGCCGCTTCGCGAACAAGTTCGCTCCTACCGGGGATTGGTGTTCAGATCAAAAATCCTTGAACAACACCGCCTGGCCCTGCGGGGATGTGAAGATTCCATCGCCGCTGTGGCCTACATTCGGTACCACGATCAGGCGCTGATTCAGGCCGTCTGGATGGCGTTTCTGCAAGTACTTGAAGTAGTTCTCGCCGCGCTCCAGACGCTGGGTGCCTTGGGCTTCAGCGCCGCAGGTCTTGTCCAGGGCCGGGTGTTTCGGATCAGTGTCGTGCTGACCGAGCAGGTAGGTTACGTCACGTTTCACGTAATCGTCTTCAATGTCAGCGGTTTTGACTTTGCCCGCATACGGCGGCATTCCGTTCAGACCGTATTTCCACTCGTTGAAGCCCGGGCAACTGGCTTTGGTCACCGGCATTGGCCGCTCTGTATCGAAATAGGCATAGGACGAGGGGTTGGCAATCACGTAGCGCAACTTGATGCCTTCTTTCGTCAGCAACACGTCCTCTTTGCCGCCCAGCATCACGTAACGCTGGACCACTTGCGCGCCACCGGAATGCCCGGCGATAACGATTTCCTTGAGGTTCGGGAACAGCTTGCTGTCACTCAGGCGGCGCAGAATATGGTCGATGACCAGAAACGAACTGACCGGTTTGGGCCCTACAGAGTTTTCGCCCGCCATCCACTGATTCCCGTGCCAGCGCAATATGTTGTCGCCCAGGTGGTGCGCGGTAATGTCCTTCTCATCCAGGAATTGCGGCGCGATCAGCAGGGTCTTGGTGCGCTGTTTTGACTGATTGGCAGCGCGTTCGATGCTGCGCAGGTAGGTAGGCGCATTACGCAACCGGCCATGCAGCACAATCACTGCACGCTCGATCTGAGGGCGAGGTTGTTTCCAGTTCAGGCTCATGCCAAGCGTCGCCTGAGCGCCGTTGATTGTCAGGCGCTCCGGGCTGATGGATTTGACCGCCTGATCCTCGGCGTGAGCGTTGAAACTCAGAAGGGCACTTAACGACAGGATCAGTAGCGGTTTTATCATGTGATCAGAGGCTCTTGGCGGCGAAGGTGTCGCACTGGTTGAGTTGACCCTGGGAGAAGCCGGTTTTGAACCAGCGAACCCGTTGGGCGGAGGTCCCGTGAGTAAATGAGTCTGGCACTACGCGGCCTTGACCCTGTTGTTGAAGGCGATCATCGCCAATGGCGTTGGCTGCATTCAAGGCTTCTTCAATATCACCCGGCTCAAGCCAGTTCAAACGCTTTTGTGCGTTATAGGCCCAAACGCCTGCCAGACAGTCGGCCTGAAGCTCCTGGCGAACCAGCAAACCGTTGCTGCCTTCCATGCGCTGGCCACTGCGGCGGGCGGCATCGACTTTTTCAGAAACGCCCAGCAATGTCTGCACATGGTGACCTACTTCGTGAGCAATCACATAGGCCTGAGCAAAATCCCCCGCAGCTTTGAAGCGTTGTGACATTTCGCGGAAGAACTCCATGTCCAGATACACCTTCTGGTCAGCCGGGCAATAAAACGGTCCGCTGGCTGATGTTGCAAAGCCGCACGCAGACTGCACCTGGCCGCTGAACAGCACCAGCGTTGGATCTTTGTATTGGCGGCCGCCCAACTGGAAGGCTGCGCGCCATGTGTCTTCGGTATCGCCGAGAATCGAACGGACGAATTCTGCCTGTTCATCGTTGGCTGGCGGGGCCTGACGTGTCTGGCTGGACGGTGGTGCCTGAGTTGCCTGGCCGGTGAGCTGGCCGAGAATCTGCATCGGGTCCTGACCGGTCAACAGACCGATAGCCACAATGATGATCACGCCACCGATGCCGAGTCCCTTGCCGCCAATGCGCATCCCACCGCCGCCGCTGCTGCCGTCCCGTGCGTCCACGACGTTATCGCTGCGCCGACCCTTTTTCCATAGCATGTGGGAATCCTCTTCTTATCCTGTAAGGAGTGTCGCTGCTACCCACACATCGCGCCAGTCTGATTGTCAGACGCATTAGCTGAATGGGAGTTGAACGACGTACATCTAGCGCAGGAGTAGAGAGGGGCAGGGGGGAATTAGTTCGAGGCCGTGTTCAACTGCGTACAGCACGTTGTTCACTTTTGACCGAGTTCATGAACGCTTGCATGGCTGAGGACTGAACGCGGTGGCGGCGCGTGATCAGCCCATAAGGCGGTAGACGCGCTTCGAATTTGATCGGCAACACGGCCAGCAGGTCGCGCCCCGGATAGTCCTCGACCACTGACACCGGCGTTACACCCAGCATGTCGGTCTGTTGGACCAGTGACAGCAAGGTCATGATCGAGGTGGTTTCAACAATACTGCTGGGGATGTCGACGCGTGCGTTGTGGAACACCTGATTGATGATCGAGCGCATCGGACTGGGGTGCTGTTGCAGAACCCAGGTCATGTTCTGCATGTCGGCCCAGCCCAGATGGGTGGCATCGGCCATGGGGTGATTGGCGCCAGCCACCACGCAGAGTTCTTCTTCGCCCAGGCTGTCGAACAGGAGTTCTTCAGCCCGTGCGCCGCCAGGTATCCGGCCGAGTACCACGTCCAGTTGGTCCTGTAACAAGGCCTGAACCAGCACATCGCTGGTATCGACCTGAATACTCATGGACAAACGCGGATGGCTTTTCTTCAAGTCAGCGATAGTGCGGGTCAGCAGCCCTGAGGCCAGGGCGGGGATTGCGCCGACTGCCACCCGGCCAAGGTTGCCGGATTCCAGCGCTACCAGTTCTTCACGCATGCCGCTCAGTTCGGCAAACACCATGCGCGCGTAATAGATCACGGTTTCGCCAAACTGCGTAGGGCGCATGCCTCGTGGCAGGCGCTCAAATAGCTCGACGCCGAGCAGGTCCTCGGCTTCGTGGAGCATTTTGGTCGCAGCGGGCTGAGTCATACCGATATCGTCCGCCGCCCGGCGCAACGAACCCAGCTCCTGAAGCGCCAGCATCAAACGCAACTGGCGCAGGCGCAAGCGGCTGTGAATGACGTTGGCATCAGGAATTCGGGTCATGGTCGCCGCTCGCAGAAAAGTCTGGGGCTGAGCCTGACAAGAAATATCAGGGCTTACTAGCCCCTTCCTAATCACTGAGCTGATTTCGCTTTGGCGGCGTGACGCGTGCGCCAACCCAATGCATTGCGGATCCCGCTGGAAATCAACGGCCAGAACAGCATCACCATGGCCGCGGTGGTCAAACTGCCCACCAGCGGGTTTGACCAGAAAATACCCAGCTGGCCATCGGAGAACAGCATCGACTGGCGGAAAGCGTCTTCAGCCTTGTCGCCCAATACCGCCGCCAGCACCAAGGGTGCAATCGGGTAGCCAAGCTTTTTGAACAGATAACCCAACGCGCCAAAGACCAGCATCAGGCCGACGTCGAACAGCGAGTTATGCACTGAGTACGCACCGATCGCGCAGATCATGATGATGATCGGGGCAATGATCGAGAACGGTATGCGCAGTATTGAGGCAAACAGCGGCACGGTTGCCAGCACCACGATCAGGCTGACGACATTCCCCAGATACATACTGGCGATCAGGCCCCAGACGAAATCATGCTGCTCAACAAACAAGGTCGGGCCAGGATGCAGGCCCCAGATCATCAAGCCGCCCATCATCACTGCGGCAGTGGCCGAGCCAGGTATGCCCAGCGTCAGCATGGGCAGCAGAGCGCTGGTCCCTGCTGCGTGGTCGGCCGTTTCCGGTGCGATCACGCCTTCCACTTCACCCTTGCCAAAGTTGTCGCGGTTTTTCGAGAAGCGCCGCGCCAGGCTGTAGCCCATGAAGGACGCAGCTGTCGGGCCGCCCGGCGTGATGCCCATCCAGCAGCCAACCAGCGTGCTGCGCAAAATCGTCAGCCAGTAACGCGGCAATTTGGCCCATGTACGCAGAATCGTCATCGGCGTGATACGCGCATGCTCGCCACGGAATACCAACCCTTCCTCAACGGTGCAGAGAATTTCACCGATACCGAACAGGCCGATCACCGCCACTTCGAAGCTGATGCCGGTCATCAGGATCGGTTGATCGAAGGTCAGGCGCAGGTTGCCGGACACCGTGTCCATGCCGACTGCAGCCATGGCGAAGCCGATCATCATCGCAACCACGGTTTTCAGCGGCGGGTTTTTGCTCATGCCGATGAACGTACAGAACGCCAGGAGATACACCGCGAAAAACTCCGGCGAGCTGAACGACATGGCAAATTCGGCGATCCGCGTCGACAGGAAGGTCAGCAACAGCACGCCAGCCAGTGCGCCGATCAGTGCCGAACTGAATGCGGCGGTCAGGGCTTCGGCTGCACGGCCGTCGCGGGCCATTGGATAACCGTCAAAGGTGGTCGCCACCGATGACGGCTCGCCGGGAATATTGAACAGAATCGAAGTGATCGATCCGCCGAACAACGCTCCCCAGTACATGCACGATAAAAGAATGATGGCCGAGACTGGCGACATGGTGAAGGTCAGCGGCAACAGCAGGGCCACGCCATTAGGTGCGCCGAGGCCGGGCAGCACGCCGACAAGAATGCCCAGCAGTACACCGACCACCATCAGGCCGATATGCCCAGGGGTAAGGATCAGGTTCATGCCATGCAGCAGGGAATCGAACTCGGTCATTGCATCGATCTCCCGGCCATTGCCAGCCAGTCACCGACCGGACCTGCGTCCAGAGGCACTTTGAACCACAACGCGAAAATCAGGTAGCTGGCCAGTACCGCGCCGCCAGACACCGAGCAGATCACCCATTTGCCGTAAGGTTTGGCCCGTACCCGGTCGCGCCACATGAACCAGGCGATAAACACCGCCGACGCCATATAGATGCCAGCGAACGGCATGGCGGCCACGAACAGGGCAATCGGTATGAATACCGACAGCACCTGACGGAACTGACCCCGGCTGACGAACGAAACGCTTAGCGCCTGCCAGCGAACCAGCGTGAGGACGATGTTGCCCAGGCTGGCGCAGCTCAATAGCAGGCCAATGTAGAAGGGGAAGTAGCCTGGCTCCGGGCCAGCGTCTCCCCAGCCAATGCCTTGGTCGAGGCTGCCGTACATCACGACTGCGCCGATCAGCAGCGTGAACAGCGCGAGGCCGAACTCGACCCAGCGAGTGCCGACCAGCGCAGATGTTTCAGAAGAATGGGGCATGGAGCACCTCCAGAGATAACTACCGGGCGAACACCCGGCAGTGGGGCCTGATCAGTCAGATCACTCGCGCAGCCAGCCAGCGTCCTTGAACACCGGTGTAACGCGGGCCGTGTCCTGCTGGATGTAGGCACTCAGTTGCTCGCCTTCGAGGAAGGTCGGCACCAGTGCGTTCTGTTTGACGTAGGCCTTGAACTCAGGAGCTTCGGAGACTTTGCGCATCAGCTCGGTATAGAACGCGCGTTGTTCAGCCGTGACTTTGCCCGGCATGAACACGGTGCGCGGGAAGCGATACTGCTCAACGCCCAGGCCTTGTTCGTGGCAGGTCGGTACGTCGGCCCAGGATTTATCACCGGCGACTTTGTCGGTGTAGCCCATGCGCTCTTTACTGAACACGCACAGCGGCTGGACCTGATCACCGCGCCACTGACTGATGCTTTCGCTTGGGTTGTTGACGTTGGCGGCGATGTGTTTGCCAGCCAGTTGTGTAGAAGCTTCGCTGCCGCTTTTGAACGGGATGTAAACCAGTTTGCTGCCGGTGGTTTTATTCAGCAGCAGGGTCAGGGTCTGGTCCACGTCTTTGGACTGGCTGCCGCCCATGCGCAGTTTGGATGGGTCGGCCTTGACCGTCTCGTAGAAGCTTTTAGCGTCTTTCCACGGTGCGTCTTTGTAGGTCCAGAGGATGAAGTCGTCTTCAGCGACGGCGGCGACCGGGGTCAGCTCTTGCCATTGATAACCGAGCTTGGAGACCAGCGGCAGCAGGTAAATGTTGTTGGTGCCAATCACCAGTTTGTCTGCATCGCCTTCGGACATTTTGAGGTCCAGAAATGCTTCAGCTCCGTTGCCGCCGCCTTTGTTGAGCACCACGGTGTTGACGTCCAGCAGCTTGTGGGTGGTGATGATCGACTGGATCAGACGACCGAGCTGATCAGTACCGCCGCCTGGGCCGCCAGCAACAATGATTTCAACGTTTTTATCGGGTTGCCAGGCATTGGCCAGAGCGGGAAGAGTGCCGGCGCAAACGAGTGAACAGCCGAGCAGAAAACGGGACGCGCGTCGAAGAGATGCGGTTCGCATGATGATGAAACCTCTATTTTTTGTAATTGTTTTTTGAGCGATCTGCCGGATACGGTAACCGGTGAATCTTGGGTCGAGTGTGGGAAGCTATCGCGGCGGCGTCTACTCAAAACATTGGATACACCGATAGCCTGGGGTTATCGGTTGGCGAGTTTGGAGGCGTGTCAGTGATATCTGGAAATAAAGAATTTTATGGGCTGCCGAAGAAGTCGGACTGTAGGAGTGAGCTTGCTCGCGATGGCGTCCAGTCAGTTCATGTTGAGGTCGACTGATAGATCCAATCGCGAGCAAGCTCACTCCTACAGTTTCAATGTTTGCCAAAAAGCCATGTGGTCCTAGCGATATCCAAGGGTTATCACCGTATGTATTTTTTTGATTAGACGGTTATCGCTTCGCCTCTGATAGTGAGCGCCACAGCAACACCTACAAAAACAATAAAAACGAGGTAAGCACCATGGATCGTTCCAGTGCCCCCGTGCATCTGTCTGACGCAGGTGCCTCTGCAGCTACCGGCAATCCGGCGGTCGCCACCACGGCGCGAGCCACTACAGTGCGCTGGCGGATCTTTGCCATCATTTTCCTGCTGACCATGGTCAACCTGATCGACCGGGTCTCGCTATCAATCGCCATGCCGACCATCGCCAAAGAATTCGAACTGTCGCCGAGCATGCAGGGCCTGATCCTCAGCAGTTTCTTCTGGGCCTATGCGCTGTTGCAGATCCCCGGTGGCTGGATGATTGACCGCTTCGGTCCGCGTCGCGTCATCACTTGGTCCACCGGTTTATGGGGGACTTTCCAGGTGCTGGCAGGGTTCGCCACAGGTGGAGTTTCGCTGCTGTTTGCGCGGATGTTTCTCGGGGCGGCGGAAGCGCCGTTGTTCCCGTCTGGCGGCAAGCTGATTTCCCTATGGCTGGCCCCCAGCGAGCGCAGCCGCGGCGCCGTGATGATGGACAGCGGTAGCCCGCTGGGTGTCGCGCTGGGCGGTTTGATAATCGCCTACCTGATTGCCACCCTGGACTCGTGGCGTATGGCATTTGTTATTGCCGGGGTCGCGACCTTGTTGCTGGGCTGGGTGTCCTGGCGTTATCTGCGTGATGATCCATCGGTACACCCGCAGGTCAATCAGGCCGAGCTGGACAAGATCAATGCGGGCCGCGCCACCCCTGCTGCAGAGGCGGCCCGTGCGCCGGTCAAAGGTCTGGGCATCGCGGCACGTTCGCTGACCGGCTTGCTGGTCGGACGCTCCAGTTGGGCAATGGTCTATTTCGGTTTGCTGACCTGGGGACCAAGCTACCTGGCCCAGGCGCGTGGCTTCGACATCAAGGGTATTGGCGCAGCAACCTTCGTGATCTTCATTTGTGGCGCGCTCGGCTCGCTGACCGGTGGTTTTCTGTGTGACGGCCTGATTCGCAAAGGCGTACGTCGAGGTCTGGCGGTCAAAGGTCTACTGACCTTCTCCGGGCTGATTGCACTGGCTGCGCTGGTACTGTTGCCGACCCTCACTGACCCGTTTGCGGCCGTCGGCCTGTTGGCGATGACGGCGTTCTTCCTGATGTGGGGCAGCCTGTACTGGAGCTTCCCGGCCTTGCTCGCTGCACCGGCCCGGGTGGGTCTGATCGGCGGCGTGATGAATCTGGCGGGGAGCATTGGCGGGATCTTCGTGCCGATTCTGGTCGGGGTGATCCTGCAGTTCTTCGGTGGCTTTGGTGCGGTACTGGCATTCTTTGCCGGTTGCGCGGCACTGTTCGTGCTCGCCACCCTGTTTATCAGCCTTGACGGTCAGCGCGAGGTGGCAGATGTCTGAGTTGTGGAGCGGGCCGATTGTGGATGCCCATCATCATTTCTGGGATCCGCAGGTCAATCATCATCCATGGCTGGCCCCGCAAGCCAGCATCCCGTTTCGCTACGGTGATTATTCAGCGATCAAACGCCGTTACTTGCCGCCAGAATATTTCGGCGATGTGGGCGAGCATCGGGTGGTGCAGACCGTCTACGTCGAAACCGAATGGGATCCGCGTGACCCGATTGGCGAGACGCGCTTCGTCGAGCAACTCGCCGCGCGTTACGGGGTGCCCAATGCGATTGTCGCGCAGGCCTGGCTGGATCATTCGGATGCAGTGGATCTGTTGCGTGCTCAGGCCTCGTTTCAGTGCGTGCGCAGCGTGAGGCACAAGCCTGGAGGGCCTACATCACCTGAGCAGGTGGGGTCGCAGTTGAGCCTGATGAGCGACGAACAATGGCGGCGCAGCTTTGCCGTTCTGCACGGGCTGGGCCTGCATTTTGACTTGCAGACGCCCTGGTGGAATCTTCCTGAGGCGGAACGGCTGGCGCGAGACTTCCCGGACACCACGATCATCCTCAATCACGCCGGGCTGCCGTCTGATCGCAGCGAGCCGGGATTGGCCGGTTGGCATGCCGCCATGAGCCGTTTGGCCGAGCAGCCCAATGTCGTGGTGAAGATTTCCGGTCTCGGGCTACCGGGCAAGCCTTGGCGTGCGACGGATAACGCCTGGATCGTCCGGGAAATCATCGCCATGTTTGGCCCGGACCGGGCGATGTTCGCCAGCAATTTTCCCGTCGACAGCCTGTGTGGTTCTTTCGATGACATCTATAGCGGCTTCAAGCAGATCGTTCGCGATTTGCCGCAGGCCGACCAGCAACAGCTTTTTTACAGCAACGCGCGACGTATCTACCGTTGCGAGCCTTCAGCCACTGCACAGACGTGGCCCGAACAGATGAGGAATCAAGCATGAGCAAGACCCGAATTGCGATGGTACTGGGTGACCCAGCAGGCATTGGTCCTGAGCTGATTGCCCGTTTGCTGGCCGAGCCACAAGTACGCAGCCAGGCGCAGGTGATCCTGATCGCCGACGAAGCGGAAATGCAGCGCGGCATGCAGATCGCCGGTAAGGAATTTCCTTATCGTCAGATTGAGTCTCTGCAAGACCTGAACTTCACCGACGACACGCCGCTGTTCTTCAACTATCGCGGTGATGCGGCAGGCGATTTTCCGCGTAGCGAATCCAGTGCTATCGGCGGCCGTTATTGCCTCGATACACTGAAAATTGCCGTTGAGCTGACCGCCGCCAAAACCACCGATGCGGTCTTGTTCGGCCCGCTGAACAAGACCTCGCTGCACATGGCAGGTATGGCGCACAGCGACGAACTGCATTGGTTTGCCGAGCTGCTGGGTTTCGACGGGCCGTTCTGTGAGTTCAACGTGCTGGATAACCTCTGGACCTCCCGCGTGACGTCTCACGTGGCGCTGTCCGCTGTGCCGGGCATGCTCAATCAGAATCGTGTGGTCGAGGCGATTCGTCTGATTGACACGGCGCTCAAACGCAACGGCCTGGAGCGTCCACGTATAGGCGTCTGCGGTCTCAACCCACATAACGGCGACAACGGTTCGTTTGGCCGCGAAGAACTGGACATCATTGGTCCAGCAGTCAAGACCGCGCAGGATCAGGGCATTGCCGCCGACGGGCCGTACCCGGGCGATACGATTTTCCTCAAGGTGCAGGGCGATTCCAGTGCCTTCGATGCGGTGGTGACCATGTATCACGACCAGGGGCAGATCGCGATCAAACTGATGGGCTTCTCCCGTGGTGTGACGGTGCAGGGCGGCTTGCCGATTCCGATCACCACACCTGCGCATGGTACCGCCTTTGATATCGCGGGGCAGGGCAAGGCCAATGTTGGCGCTATACGCCAGGCGTTCGAAATCGCTTGCCGGATGGGGCGACATTCTTACTGAATCAACCGAAACTTTTTTGCCGCAGACCGGTTTTCTCAACGGTCTGCGGTTTTTTATTTAACGAGGATCTGTAGGAGTGAGCTTGCTCGCGATAGCGTTGTTTCAGTCACCAGATTTAGCGACAGGTATACCAAATCGCGAGCAAGCTCACTCCTACAGGATCTCTGTTTTCTTCGCGGTAGAATTTTGGACGCACCTATAACTCTCGCGCCCAACATCCCTCCAAACCGATCACCCCAGGCTATCACCGGATACGCATAAGTGATTAGCCGACACCTCGCCCAACTGGCTAAATTTCCCCATCGACCTGTCGATCAACAACTACAAAAAGCCGGTCCCGCGCCATGCAGGACATACCGGCACACAAGGAAAAGCAGTCCATGAAAATCAAAGCGATCCGTACCCGCGTCTTCGAATGGAAAGGCAAAGTCGTACCCCCTCAAGCGCACTTCTGCACCAATGCCAGCGATATTCTTTTCGAGCGTGGCGACGCCATGGGCTCGTTCCGTTTTCATGGCTGGCTGGTCGTTGAAGTCGAGACTGACAGCGGTATCGTCGGTATCGGTAACTGCGCTCTGGCACCGCGTGTGGCCAAAGAAATTATCGACACTTACCTGGCCCCCATCGCCATTGGCGAAGACCCGTTTGACAACGAATACATCTGGCAAAAAATGTATCGCCAGAGCCACGCCTGGGGCCGTAAAGGCATCGGCATGGCGGCCATCTCGGCCATCGACATCGCCATCTGGGACATCATGGGCAAGGCCGTGAACAAGCCGGTCTTCAAACTGCTGGGCGGGCGCACCAAGGAAAAGATCTGGACCTACGCCTCCAAGCTCTATGCCAATGACAACCTTGACCTGTTTCTCGAAGAAGCTCAGGGCTACCTGAATCAAGGTTTCACTGCGCTGAAAATGCGCTTCGGTTATGGCCCTAAAGACGGCCCGGCTGGCATGCGTCGCAACATCGAGCAAGTGCGCGCGCTGCGTGAACTGGCTGGCCCCGACGTGGACATCATGCTCGAGTGCTACATGGGCTGGACCCTGGAATACGCCCGTCGCATGCTGCCGAAACTGGCCGAGTTCGAGCCGCGCTGGCTCGAAGAACCGGTGATCGCCGATGACATCGAAGGTTATATCGAGCTGAAGAAGATGGGCATCATGCCGATCTCCGGCGGCGAGCACGAATTCACTTCGTACGGCTTCAAGGATCTGCTGGAGCGCCGCGCTGTGGACGTGATTCAGTACGACACGAATCGCGTGGGTGGTATCACTGCGGCCCGCAAGATCAACGCCATGGCTGAAGCGTGGTCGGTGCCGGTGATCCCTCATGCCGGGCAGATGCACAACTACCACCTGACCATGTCCACTACCGCCTCGCCGATGGCCGAGTTCTTCCCGGTATTCGACGTCGAGGTGGGTAACGAGCTGTTCTACTACGTGTTCAAGGGCGAACCGCAGCCGGTCAACGGTTATATCCAGCTGGACGACAACAAGCCGGGTCTGGGGCTGGAAATCTCCGACGAGTACCTGAGCGATTTCAACATTATCGAGTAATGCTCGATTGTAGGAGTGAGCTTGCTCGCGATGATGTCGGTACATCCGATGCATCTCTAGAGGCAGGTCTGGCCCTTCGCGAGCAAGCTCACTCCTACAGATCTAATTCTGTGGAGATAACCATGCGCCTTATCCAATTTGAAACCCAATCCGGTCAACGCCAGGTCGGCGTCGTCGACGGTGACCGGGTCAACGTCGTACGTGAAACCCAAAGCACCCGCGAGTTGGCGTTGACGGCGATTCGCGCCGGTAAAAGCCTGGTCGATGAAGTGGCCAGCCGTGGCACTGAGCCTGGCCCGGATTACGCTTCATTGCTGCACAACCGCCAGATCCTGCCACCACTGGATCACGAAGATCCGGCGCATTGCCTGATCAGTGGCACGGGCCTGACTCACTTGGGCAGCGCGTCGGCACGGGACAAGATGCATCAGCATGATGGTCAGGTCGAAGCGGGCATGACCGACACCATGAAAATTTTCAAGTGGGGCATCGAGGGCGGCAAGCCAGCGGCGGGTCAGGTCGGTGCTCAGCCTGAATGGTTTTACAAAGGCGATGGCAGCATCGTTGTGCGGCCGGGGGCCGATTTTCCGGTGCCGTCATTTGCTGAAGATGCGGGCGAGGAGCCTGAGCTGACGGGCCTGTATGTGATCGGCGACGACGGCCAGCCTTATCGTTTGGGCTATGCCTTGGGTAACGAGTTTTCCGACCACGTCATGGAGCGCCGCAATTATCTGTACCTCGCACATTCCAAGCTGCGGTATTGCGCTTATGGCCCGGAGTTGCGGGTAGGCGAACTGCCGCGGCATCTGTCCGGCATGAGTCGGGTTTCGCGCGATGGCGAGGTGCTGTGGGAGAAGGAGTTTCTCAGTGGCGAAGACAACATGTGCCACAGCCTGGCGAACCTTGAGTATCACCACTTCAAGTACGCGCAGTTCCTGCGCCCGGGGGATGTGCACATTCACTACTTCGGCACCGCGACCCTGTCGTTTGCCGACGGCGTGAAGACCCGGCCCGGTGATCGTTTCCAGATCAGCCTGGATGCGTTTGGTGCACCGTTGGAGAACGGGATTGGCGAGGGGCCACAGGCGGTGGGGATTGGGCAGGTAAAGGCGTTGTGAGGAGCTGCTGAGATTCCTGTGGGAGCAGAGCTTGCTCGCGATATGTTCAACTCGGTCTCAGACACCGCGTTGAACATATCGCGAGCAAGCTCTGCTCCCACAAGACATTAGCGCCTTACCAGCAACACCCCGGATTCCATATGGTGGGTATACGGAAACTGATCAAACAGCGCGCAACGCTCGACACGATGCGTGTCGTTGAGTTGGGCGATGTTCGCGGCCAGGGTTTCCGGGTTGCACGAGATGTACAGGATGCGCTCGAAGCGGCGGGTCAGCTCACAGGTGTCCGGGTCCATCCCGGCGCGGGGCGGGTCGACGAAAACGCTGCCGAAATCATAGCTCTTCAGGTCCACGCCATTCAGGCGTCGGAACGGACGCACTTCATTCAGTGCCTGAGTCAGTTCCTCAGCAGATAAACGCACCAGCGTTACGTTATCCACCGCGTTGTCGGCCAGGTTGCTCAATGCGGCGTTTACCGAAGTTTTGCTGATCTCGGTGGCCAGCACCTTGCGCACGCGGGTCGCCAGCGGCAGGGTGAAGTTGCCGTTGCCGCAATACAGCTCCAGCAAATCATCTTCGCGGTCGCCCAACGCGGCGTACGCCCAGTCGAGCATCTTCTGGTTCACAGTCCCGTTGGGCTGAGTGAACGCGCCTTCAGGTTGACGGTAACTAAAGGTGCGACCAGCGACTTCGAGCTCTTCAGTCACGTAATCACGACCTATGACCAGACGCTGACCTTTGGAGCGGCCAATCAGGCTCACGTCCAGCTCGGCGGCAAGCTTTTCAGCCTCGGCCATCCACTCGTCGTCCAGCGGGCGGTGATAACACAGGGTGATCATCGCATCGCCCGCCAGCGTGGTCAGAAAGTCCACCTGGAACAGCTTGTGGTTGAGCACCTTGCTGGCTTCCCAGCGGTCGCGCAGCACCGGCATCAAGGCGTTGATGCGCAGGCTGGCGATGGGCAGCCCATCCAGCAGGATCGGGTTCTTGTTGTCGCCCGGGGTGAACATCGCGTAATGACGCTTCTGGTCTTCGCGCCACAGGCGGAACTCGGCGCGCAGCCGATAGTTGGCCGTCGGCGAATCGAAGATTTGAGGTTCAGGCGCGTCGAACGGCGCGAGCAGTTCACGCAGGCGGTCGGCTTTGGCCTGGAGCTGACTGTCGTAGCTCGCAGGATCGAAAGGAATGCTTGCACTCATGCAGGGAACCAACCCAATTTGATAACGAACAGAATCGACAGGATCACCAGCGCGGGATTCAGCTCACGCCACCGGCCTGACAACAATTTGATGCCTGTCCAGGCGATGAAACCAAAGGCGATGCCATTGGCGATGGAATAGGTGAACGGCATCGCCAGTGCAGTGATCACGACAGGCGCTGCAACCGACAGATCATCCCAGTCGATTTCGGCCAGACCGGAGGTCATCAGCACCGCAACGAACAGCAGGGCAGGAGCCGTGGCAAACGCCGGAACACTGCTTGCCAAAGGCGCGAAGAACAACGCCAGCAGGAACAGGATTGCGACGACGATGGCGGTCAAACCGGTACGGCCGCCCGCACTCACGCCAGCAGCTGATTCGATGTAACTGGTGGTGGTCGAGGTGCCCAACAGCGAACCGGCCATGGCGGCCGTGCTGTCGGCGATCAACGCACGGCCCATTTTCGGCATGTGACCGTTCTTGTCCATCAGCCCGGCGCGTTTGGCGACGCCGATCAAGGTGCCGGAGTTGTCGAACAGGTCAACGAACAGGAAGGCGAAGATCACGCTGATCAAGCCGACATCAAAAGCGCCCTTGATGTCCAGTTGCAGGAAGGTCGGCGCCAGCGAAGGTGGCATCGAGACCACGCCACCGAATGGCGTGAAGCCCAGCAGAATCGAGACGATGGTCACGGCCAGAATACCGATCAGCACGGCGCCACGAACGTTCAGTTTTTCCAGCGCGACGATCAGGAAGAAGCCCAGTGTGGCGAGAACCGGTGCCGGTTGCTTCAGATCACCCATGCCGACCATGGTGGCCGGGTTGCTGACCACGATGCCAGCGTTGTGCAGGGCGATCAACGCCAGAAACAGACCGATGCCTGCGGCAATCGCCGAGCGTAGCGGCAGCGGGATGCTGTTGATGATCCATTCGCGGATGCGAAAGATCGACAGGATGAAAAACATCACGGCCGAAATAAATACCGCGCCCAGGGCGACCTGCCAGGTATGGCCCATGTGCAGCACGACGGTGTAGGTAAAGAACGCATTCAGGCCCATGCCCGGCGCAAGCGCAATCGGGTAGTTGGCGATGATGCCCATGGTCGCCGAACCAATGGCTGCGGCAAGGCACGTGGCGACGAACAGCGCGCCCTTGTCCATGCCGGTTGCGCTGAGGATGCTCGGGTTGACGAACAGGATGTAGGCCATCGCCAGAAAGGTCGTGACGCCCGCGAGAATCTCGGTGCGCACGTTGGTGTTGTGTGCCTTGAGTTGAAACAGCCGTTCCAGCATGTCTGGCTCCCGGTGACGCGCCTGCGCCGTGAATGAATCGACTAGAACAGCAAAGCACAGACTGCCGAAGCGGCCCGCGGATTTTGTGCTGGTCGGAAAAAGCCGCGCATCATACCAGCCGAATGTGTTTGTGACTGCCTGCCGATGACTGGTGGGTTGCTGCATTCTTCAGATTTCTCTGAAACAGTGCTGGGCAGCGGTTCGCTGTAGATCTCATCGACTGCATCGCGGGCAAGCACCGCTCCCACAGGTCAGCGTCTGGCGCAAATTCCTGTGTGAATCCTGGCTTACAGGCTGGCGTGCATCCTGTGTGCGGTGCTTGCCCGCGATACATGAGACGCGGCCAGAAGACTCTCTGCATCATCGTTTATCGCCCAGATGCCGTCCAAATCACACACCACCCCCTGAATCCACGCCCGTCAACAAACCCTGAACGATTGCCAAACCCCGCGAGTCGTACCCCTTAAGACGCAGAAAACTGCGCTGTACGAGTACCTACCGTGAGGTTCCCATGAGTTCACCGACCCCCCAGGATTTCGCTGGCCACGCGATATGCCTGACCCTCAATGGTCAGCCGCGACAGCTCAACGTTCAGCCGTGGACCACATTGCTGGACCTGCTTCGGGACCAGCTTGATCTGATCGGCACCAAAAAAGGCTGCGACCACGGTCAATGTGGCGCGTGCACTGTGTTGCGCGACGGCAAGCGCATCAACGCCTGCCTGACGCTGGCGATCATGTGCGATGGCGCCGAACTGACTACCATTGAAGGGCTGGCTGACGGCGACCGGTTGCACCCGATGCAGCAAGCCTTCATCAAACATGACGCCTTCCAGTGCGGCTACTGCACGCCGGGGCAGATCTGCTCCGCTGTAGGCCTGGCCAACGAGGGCAAGGCTCAAAGCCCCGCGGAAATACAGGAACTGATGAGCGGCAATCTGTGCCGTTGCGGCGCCTACAGCAACATCCTCGCGGCCGTGGAGGAAGCGCTGCCGCAGATGGCCAGCTTCGAGAAAGCGGGGGGCAGCCGATGAATCCCTTTACTTACAGTCGCCCGACCAGTGTCAACGAAGCCGTTAACCTGAGCGGCGCAGCGACCCGGTTTATCGCGGGCGGCACGAATCTGCTCGACCTGATGAAAGAAAATATCGATCGTCCCGAGCATTTGATCGACATCACCCGGTTGCCACTGAACACCATCAGCGAAACGGCCGACGGTGGTCTGATGATTGGTGCTTTGGTGAGCAACGCCGATCTGGCCTGGCATCCATTGATCGAAGAGCGCTACTCATTGCTGTCCCAGGCGGTACTGGCCGGTGCATCGCCGCAGTTGCGCAACATGGCGAGCACGGGCGGCAACCTGCTACAGCGCACGCGTTGCTACTACTTCTATGACTCCACCGTGCCCTGCAACAAACGTGAGCCCGGCAGTGGCTGCCCGGCGCGTGATGGTCTGAACCGGATTCACGCGATTCTTGGGGCCAGTGATGAATGCGTCGCCACTCATCCTTCGGATATGTGTGTGGCCCTGGCAGCGCTGGAAGCCGTGGTCCACGTTCAAGGCCGAGCCGGTCAGCGCACCATTGAATTTGCTGACTTCCACCGCCTGCCTGGCGATGCGCCTCAGCGCGATAACCAACTGGCCGACGACGAGCTGATTACCGCCGTTGAGCTGCCAGCGCCTGGCTTTGCAGGGCAGGGCAAGTACCTGAAAATTCGCGATCGCGCTTCCTATGCCTTTGCGTTGATATCAGTTGCTGCATCACTTGAGCTTGATGGCGACGTCATCCGCAATGCGCGCCTGGCACTTGGCGGCGTGGCTCACAAGCCATGGCGCGATAAGCTCGTCGAGCAAATGCTGATCGGCAAGCCCGTCTCCCGCGAGAACTTCGCCGCCGCCGCAGACGCTCTGCTGGCTGACGCCGAACCGCTGGAGCACAACGCCTTTAAAGTCAGACTGGCACGTCGGGCGATCATTCGCGCCCTCAGTGATGCTGCCGTAGGAGGAGACGCCTGATGAACACGCCTGTTTCGCCACTGGGCCAAGCGCTGGACCGGGTTGATGGCAAGCTCAAAGTCACTGGCCAGGCGCGTTATGCTGGCGAGTACCCTGAAACTGGCCTGCTGCACGGCAGTGTCGTCTCCAGCACCATCGCCCGTGGCCGTGTGACGCATATCGACATTACCGACGCGCTGCGTGTGCCGGGCGTATTGATGGTCCTCGATCACAAGAATCGTCCCAAACTGGCCAGCTACGACGAGAGTTACGAAGACGCGGACTCCGCTGACGGTTCGCCATTCCGTCCGCTATATAACGATCGAGTGATGTACAGCGGTCAGCCGCTGGCCTTGGTCGTTGCCGAAACCCTTGAGCTGGCGCGTTATGCCGGTTCTCTGGTGCGTATCGAGTATCTGGTCGAGGCGCATGAAACCGATCTGTTGGTGGTGCAGGGCGACAGTTACGCCGCGCCCGTCGAGTTACCCAAGCCACGCGGTGACTTTCAGGCTGAATTCGCCAATGCCGCCTCGACGGTCGATGTGCACTACAGCACGCCGGTCGAACATCACAACCCGATGGAACCCCACGCCTCGACGGTTTTTTACAGGGACGATGGCAGCCTGCAGGTTCACGACAAGACTCAAGGCCCGCAAAACTGCCAGGACTATCTGCACAAGGTCTTCGGCATTGATAAAGACAAGATTCAGGTGCTGGCTGCGTTTGTCGGCGGGGCATTTGGCTCGGGTTTGCGTCCGCAGTATCAACTGCCGCTGGCGGTGATGGCGGCGCTGGAGCTGAAACGTTCGGTGCGCGTAACCCTGACTCGGCAACAGATGTTTACCTTTGGCTATCGTCCGCGCACGTTGCAGCACCTGCGTCTGGGCGCGACAGGTGACGGTCGGTTGTTGGCCGTCGGGCACGAGGCAATCGGCCAGACGTCTCGTTTTGAAGATTTCAGCGAGCACGTCGTGGAATGGAGCGGCATGCTCTATAAGTGCGACAACGTTGAACTCACCTACAAGTTGGCACCGCTGGACGTATACACCCCGTTGGACATGCGCGCCCCGGGTGCTGCGCTGGGCCTGATCGGGCTGGAATGTGCCATGGATGAACTGGCAATTGCGTTGGCGATGGACCCTGTACAGCTGCGTTTGGCCAACTATGCCGAACGTAATGGCAATGAAGACAAACCGTACTCCAGCAAACAGTTGCGTGCCTGCTACGCCCAAGGCGCTGATCGCTTTGGCTGGAGCCATCGTAATCCTGAGCCACGCAGCATGCGCGAAGGTCGACAGCTCATAGGTTGGGGCATGGCGGGTGGTGTCTGGGAAGCCATGCAGATGAAAGCCAGTGCCAAGGCGCATATCGACGCGCAGGGCAGGCTGACGGTCAGTAGCGCGACCACCGATATCGGCACCGGCACTTATACGGTCATGACCCAGATTGCGGCAGAGGCTGCGGGTGTGTCCGTGGAAGATACGACCTTCCTGCTTGGCGACTCTTCATTGCCTACGGCACCTCTGCAAGGTGGTTCGTTCACTGTCTCTTCTGTGGGGAGCGCTGTGCAGCAAGCCAGCAAAGCGTTACGCGAGAAATTGTTCGTGGCGGCGGGGCAGATTGATGCGAAGTTTCATGCCGCGCAGGTCGAGCAAATGACCGTGGCCAATGGGTGCGTGTCGTTGGGCGATCATCAATTGGCATTGAGTGAGGTGCTGAGCAGTTGGCCTGAAGGTCTGCAGGTTCAGGTGGATGCCGAGCCGGATGCGAAGCGTGAGGGTTATGCCACAGCCACTCATTCGGCAGTATTTGTCGAGGTGCTGGTCGATGAAGACCTGGGCACGATTCGTGTCAGCCGGGTAGTCAGCGCGGTCGCGGCAGGTCGAGTGGTCAACCCGAAAATGGCTCGCAGCCAGATCCTCGGCGGCGTGGTATGGGGGCTCGGCATGGCTTTGCAGGAAGAGACCCAGAGCGATCACACGCTGGGGCGCTTCATGAATCACAGCCTTGCGGAATACCACATCCCGGTTAACGCCGATATCGGCGACATTGATGTGATTTTCGTCGAAGAAAATGACACGATCGTCAATGCGCTGGGTTCCAAGGGGGTTGGTGAAATTGGCATTGTTGGTGTCGCAGCGGCGGTTGCCAACGCGGTTTATCACGCTACGGGCAAGCGCGTTCGGGACTTTCCGATTACGCTGGATAAGGTGTTGTAGCCCTTTTGATGCCCCACTTGCAGGCTCGTTAAGCCTGGACTTGTGGGAGCGAGGCTTGCCAGCGATGAGTTCGGCGCGGTTTTCATCTGTACCGCGTCATCGTTTGTCGCGAGCAAGCTCGGCTCCCACAGGACTTGTGTTTCTTCAGTAGGGTCGGGTTGAAGGTCAACACAATATCCAAAGGTCAGGTTGTTGATCACAACCCGTTCAATGTCGCCAGAGTGCAAGCACAGGTCGCGCTGGTGCGTTTTGTGCTGCGTGCTGCTGGGTAAGTTGTTGTCGCGTGCCGCATTCGCATGGCCGCAGTTGTTCGAAAAATCAAAAAATCAAAAAACAACCTGCCGACCGAGGAAGCGCGCATGAACAGATTTATCCGTCACATCAGTTGCGGGGTACTGATGCTGAGCAGTACTGCTTTGCTGGCGGCCGAACCCGCCAAGTGCCAGAACGTGCGTATGGGCGTGGTGAACTGGACTGACGTTGTGGCGACCAGCGCGGTCGCTGAAGTGTTGCTCAAGAACATGGGGTACGACGTCAAACAGACCAGTGCGGCCCAGCAGATCATTTTCGGCGGTTTGCGCGATGATCGACTCGACATATTCCTTGGTTACTGGAAGCCCGCGATGGACAAAAACATCGCGCCGTTTGTGGCTGCCAACCAAGTGAAGGTGCTCGATAAGCCGAGCATGAGCGATGCTCAGGCTACCTTGGCAGTGCCCGATTATGTCGCTGCGGGTGGCCTGAGGACATTTGGTGATATCGCAAAATTCAAAGACAAGCTCGGCGGCAAGATCTATGGCATTGAGCCTGGGACCGGTGCCAACGCCAATATCAAGGGCATGATCGACAAAAATCAATTCGGCCTGGGCGGGTTCCAGCTAGTGGAGTCTGGCGAGGCCGGAATGCTCGCGGCGGTGGCGCGTGCGGTCAAGCGCGGCGAGTGGGTGGTGTTTGTCGGCTGGACCCCGCATCCGATGAATATCAACATGAAGCTGGCGTATCTGACCGGGAGCGAAGATGTATTCGGGCCGGGAGAGGGCGCGGCCACAGTGTCTACCGTTACGGCACCGGACTACGCGCAACGCTGCCCGAACGTCAGCAAGTTGCTGAGCAATCTGACCTTCACCGCAGCTCAGGAGAGCCAGATGATGGTGCCCATCGTGGACCGCAAAGCCCCGGACGAAGTTGCCCGACAGTGGCTCAAGGACAATCCTCAGGACCTGAAACGATGGCTGGCAGGGGTCACTACGTTTGATGGCAAGGATGCGGCGCCGGTGGTGATGGCTGCGGTCAACAAGTAAGCAGGTGTGTATATCCTATCGCGAGCAAGCTCTGCTCCCACAGGGTGAAGGCCAGCCTTATGAACGATCGCTACCCGTTGTCCCCAGAGCTCAGAGCCTTTGTTGATAAAACGTTGAGCCTGACTTCTACCGCGTCCGACTACCCCGGCCATCGTGCGGCGTATACGCGGATGTCCCAGGCATTCGACGCGCCTCGCCCGGCAGGGCTTGAGGTGACGGATTTCCAGCTGGCTGACGTGCCGGTTCGTCTTTATCGCCCGGCACATCTGCCCGCGGAAACGGCCGCTCCCTGCGTGATTTACCTGCACGGCGGTGGATGGATCGTGGGCGGCCTCGATTCCCATGACTTCATCACGGCGGCATTGGCGGTTGATGTGGGATGCGTGGTGATTGCAGTGGATTATCGGTTGGCACCTGAACATCCTTTCCCCGCGCCGTTTGAGGATTGTGTGGCGGTATGGCATGCGGTTCAGGCGCAGGCTGACTGGTTGGGCATTGATGCCTCCCGGGTCGCTGTCGCGGGTGACAGTGCGGGAGGCAATCTTGCTGCGGCCCTGTGTCTGGCATTGCGTGATGGTGGTTATCCACAGCCCAACGGTCAGGCACTGATTTATCCGGCACTGGGCAGCGAGGAGGATCTGCCATCGCGTAGCGAATGCGCCGACGCACCTTTGTTGAGTCGCGCCGAAATGGACGAATGCTGGGCGTTGTACCTGAGCCAGCCTGAAGATTGTTGGTCGCCGTATGCCATGCCTTTGCTTGCCGACGATTTCAGCGGGCTTGCCCCGGCATTTATCAGTGTTGCGCAGTTTGATCCTCTGCATGATGACGGCGTGGCTTATGAGCAGCGTCTTCGCAAAGCGGGAGTCTCGACTTTTTTTGATGCAGGGGACGGGTTGGTGCATGGCTACTTGCGCGCCAAGGGGCTGGCGGTTGAAGCGGATCGATCTTACGACCGACTGGTCAACGCCTTGCGCCGGATGATCCTGTAGGAACTGCCGAAGGCTGCGAATCGTTCATCTGAACCTGCAGACCTTGTAGGAGCTAACTTGTTGGCGAGGCGGAATTTCTGACCATGCAGGTCCGACGTCTCGCCAACAAGTTGGCTCCTACAGGGGCACCCTTTGGCTTCGCGACAGCGGCGTGCCGTGGACACAAGGCGCGCTTGTGCAGACTAACGCGTGGGTACGCTGTTTTGCTCTTCCGCCTCGGCCACCACATCTCGCATGCGGTCGCGGTTGGCCAGGGTCGGGAACAGCTTTATCCAGATGCCGGTCACGGCCAGGGTGCCGACGCCGCCCATGACCACAGCCGGGACCACGCCAAACCAATGGGCAGTTAGGCCTGATTCAAACTCGCCGAGTTGATTCGAGGCACCAATGAATAGACCGTTGACCGCGCTGACCCGGCCACGCATTTCATCCGGGGTTTCCAGTTGGACGAAGGACGCGCGGATCACCATGCTGATCATGTCCGCTGCGCCAAGCACCACCAGCACGGCCATGGAAAACCAGAACGAGGTAGACAGGCCGAAAGCGATGGTCGCCACCCCGAACACGCCGACAGCGGTAAACATCACGCGGCCTACATGCCGCTCGACATTGAAGTGCGCGAGCCACAACGACATCGCCAGCGCGCCGACTGCCGGTGCCGAGCGCAGCATGCCCAGACCCCACGGTCCGGTTAGCAGGATGTCTTTGGCAAAGACCGGTAATAGTGCTGTCGCGCCGCCCAGAAGCACGGCGAACAGGTCCAGCGAAATAGCGCCGAGCACATCCGGACGGCTGCGGATGAAGCGAATCCCGGCCAGCAGCGAGTCCAGCGTCGCCTTGTTCTTGTTCAGCGGTGTCTGACGGGCGGGCAGGCTGAGCATCAGCGAACAGGCAATCACGTACAGCAGGACCGTTGGTCCATACACCCAGCTGCTGCCAAAGGCATACAGAAAACCGCCCAGCGCAGGCGCGACGATGGTTGCCGATTGCTGCGCGGACTGCGCCGCAGCCACAGCCCGGGGAAACAGCGCGGGCGGCACGATACTCGGTAGCAAGGCTTGAGTAGTCGGCATCTCGAACGAGCGCGAAGCCCCCAGCGCGAAGGCCAGGATGAAGATCATTTCCCGTGTCACGCTGTCGGTGCTGCTGCCGATGAACAGCGCAAGCGCGATACAGGCCTGCGCGGTCTGGCAGATGGCGGCCACTTTGCGTCGGTCGTAGCGATCCGCCACATGCCCGGTGTGGAGCATGAACAGTACGCGCGGCGCGAACTCCACCAGACCCACCAGGCCCAAGTCCAGCACGTTGCCGGTCAACTGATAAAGATTCCAGCCAATGGCCACCGTCAGCATTTGAAAACCGCTGGCGGTGAAGATGCGGGCGAACCAGAAAGCGACGAACGGACGGTGGTGGCGCAGTAACACAGGGGCTTGAGTCGACATGAGCAACAACAGCCAAGCAGGAGAGAGCCGCCAGATTATCAGTTTGTAACAGTTAGTTGCATGAAAAGCCTGACAGATTGGATCCTAAAGCGCGGTTTTTTTCAGCGCTTGTGTGAATGATCATTGTGCTTGCGGATGTTGTGACAAGCCGCTGGCTCTGCGACCTAGAGCAGTGAGACAACTCGCCACGCGGCAAAAGACCACACGTCCGAAACGCTCGAATGGGACTACTCTTTGACAGTCAGTTGATCTGCGTCAATGCCTGCAAGGCAAAAGAAACGGCAGACGACTTGACGGATTCAAGGTTGCGCGATGGGCGGCCGGAAAAGTCTGGTTACTTTTCATCCTCAGCCCAGAACGTTTTCAACCTGCCGCGCTCCTTACCTGTGGGGGCAGTGGCTGCTGACCTCGGGGTCACCGGCCGTATCACCTGATAGAGGAAGACCTAATGTTCGGTTTGGATGCAATTGAGCTCGCCCGAATTCAGTTCGCGTTTACCATCTCGTTCCACATCCTGTTTCCTGCCATTACCATTGGTCTGGCAAGTTACCTGGCCGTACTCGAAGGCCTGTGGCTCAAGACCCACAACAACGTCTATCGCGATCTTTACCATTTCTGGTCGAAGATCTTTGCCGTCAACTTCGGCATGGGCGTGGTTTCCGGTCTGGTCATGGCGTATCAGTTTGGTACGAACTGGAGCCGCTTCTCCGACTTTGCCGGGGCCGTCACCGGGCCGCTGCTGACGTACGAAGTGCTCACGGCGTTCTTCCTCGAAGCCGGTTTCCTGGGCGTGATGCTGTTCGGCTGGAACCGCGTCGGCCGCAACCTGCACTTTTTCTCTACGGTCATGGTCGCCATCGGCACCCTGATCTCGACTTTCTGGATTCTGTCCTCCAATAGCTGGATGCAGACCCCACAAGGTTACGAAATCATCGACGGCCGGGTGATCCCGACTGACTGGTTCGCAGTGGTCTTCAACCCGTCGTTCCCTTACCGTCTTGCGCACATGTCCATCGCTGCATTCGTGGCGACCGCATTCTTCGTCGGTTCGTCCGCAGCGTGGCACTTGCTCCGCGGTCGCGACACGCCGCAGATCCGCAAGATGCTGTCGATGGCCATGTGGATGGCCTTGCTGGTCGCGCCTTTGCAGGCAGTGGTCGGAGACTTCCATGGTCTGAATACCCTCAAGCATCAACCGGCAAAAATCGCTGCAATTGAAGGCCACTGGGAAAACGTTGGCGATGAGCCAACGCCGTTGATCCTGTTCGGCTGGCCGGACATGAAAGAAGAGCGCACCAAGTACGCGGTTGAAATCCCGTATCTGGGCAGCCTGATCCTGACGCACAGCCTGGACAAACAAGTCCCGGCGCTGAAAGAGTTCAAGCCTGAAGACCGTCCCAACTCGACTGTCGTGTTCTGGTCGTTCCGGGTCATGGTGGGCCTTGGCTTCCTGATGATCTTCACTGGCCTGTGGAGCCTGTGGCTGCGCAAGCGCGGCACGCTGTATCAATCCCGCGCGTTCCTTTACCTGGCCTTGTGGATGGGCCCATCAGGCCTGATCGCGATCCTGGCAGGCTGGTTCACCACTGAAATCGGCCGTCAGCCGTGGGTTGTTTACGGTCTGATGCGCACGGCTGATGCTTCATCCGGTCATAGCGTTGCGCAGATGAGCATTACCCTGGTCTTGTTCGTCGTGGTCTATTTCGTGCTGTTTGGCGCAGGCCTTGGCTACATGATGCGTCTGGTGCGTAAAGGTCCGAAGGTTCATGAGGACCATCAGCCTACCGGTGGCCCAGGTCAGCAACGTACTCCGGCTCGTCCGCTCTCCGCTGCTGAAGAAGGCAACGAAGACTCGCTTAACCACGACAGCCTGAATAAGGGGAATTGAGTCATGGGTATTGATCTTCCACTTATCTGGGCAATCATCATTATCTTCGGCGTAATGATGTACGTGGTCATGGACGGCTTCGACCTCGGGATCGGGATTCTCTTCCCGTTCATGAAGGACAAGACCGACCGTGACGTGATGATGAACACCGTCGCTCCCGTCTGGGACGGCAACGAGACCTGGCTGGTATTGGGCGGCGCGGGTTTGTTCGGCGCTTTCCCGCTGGCTTACTCGGTGGTGTTGTCGGCGCTTTACCTGCCGTTGATCCTGATGCTGATTGGCCTGATCTTCCGCGGCGTGGCGTTTGAGTTCCGCTTCAAGGCCACTGATGAGAAGCGTCACCTGTGGGACAAGGCCTTTATCGGTGGCTCACTGGCTGCGACGTTCTTTCAGGGTGTTGCACTGGGCGCGTTTATCGATGGCATTCCGGTGGTTGATCGCCAGTTTGCAGGTGGTGGCCTGGATTGGCTCACCCCGTTTTCCATGTTCTGCGGCCTTGCATTGATCGTGGCGTATGCGCTACTGGGTTGCACTTGGTTGATCATGAAGACCGAAGGTGCACTGCAAAAAGCCATGCATGATCTGGCTCGTCCATTGGCAATCGCGGTGTTGGTTGTGATGGGTGTGGTAAGCCTATGGACGCCGTTGGCTCACCCCGACATCGCTAACCGCTGGTTCACACTGCCGAACCTGTTCTGGTTCCTGCCAGTGCCGATTCTGGTGCTGGTAACCATGTATGGCTTGTTCAAAGCTGTGGCGCGTAACGCTAACTACACGCCGTTCCTGTTGACCCTGCTGCTGATTTTCCTTGGCTACAGCGGTCTGGGTATCAGCTTGTGGCCAAACATCATCCCGCCATCGATCTCTATCTGGGAGGCTTCGTCGCCACCGCAGAGTCAGGGCTTCATGCTGGTGGGGACGCTGTTCATCATCCCGTTCATCCTGGGTTACACCTTCTGGAGCTACTACGTGTTCCGCGGCAAGGTTACCCACGAAGACGGCTACCACTAGCAGATATCTGCCCCGACGTCCGGCGTTGGGGCTATCAGTAGAGGGGAGACTGGCGATGTCAGGCAAAGAATCTTTTCATGATGAGCAAGACCCGGCGTTGAAAAAACCGTTGTGGCAGCGTCTGGCATGGTTGGCTGGCATCTGGGCTGCGAGCGTGTTCGCGCTGTTCATTGTCGCCAGCGTACTGCGGCTGTTCATGAACGCTGCTGGTTTGACGACCCACTGATTTCGAATCCCATCCCGCGTCCCATCGACGCGGTTTTACAACCCTCCACTGGAGGGTTTTTTTTACCATCCCGATATTGATCCTGTAGGAGCTGCCGAAGGCTGCGAACAGCGGTTTATCAGGAAAAACGGGTTCGCAGCCTTCGGCAGCTCCTACAGGGGTATGGTTAGGGCCCGGGGTTATTACTTGCGTGCCTTGAGAATCACGAACTTCGGCGTTGCAGCGATTTGCTCGACGCCGCGAAACAGCCGTGCCAGTTTGGTGTGGTAGCCCAGATGACGATTGCCCACCACATACAACGCACCACCGGGAACCAGTGCGGCACGAGACTGCTGGAACATGCGCCACGCCAGGAAGTCACCCACCACCTGCTGTTGGTGGAAAGGCGGGTTGCATAACACCACATCCAGAGAGTCTGGTTCCTGACCTGCCAGGCCGTCATCGGCGCGCATCACGACTTCACGGTCGCCCAGTGCCGCGCGCCAGTTCTGCTCTGCCGACTGCACCGCCATGTATGACTCGTCGACCAGCGTGTACTGCGCTTGGGGGTTGGCCAGAGCGCTGGCAATCGCCAATACGCCATTGCCGCAACCGAGGTCCGCAACCCGGGCGTTGCCCAGATTCTTTGGCAGATAAGGCAGAAATGCACGGGTGCCAATGTCCAGCCCTTCACGGCAGAACACGTTGGCGTGGTTCACCAGCTCGATCACAGGCTCATCCAGCGTGTAGCGGGTCGGATAGGGCGAAGAGGCCAGTTCTTTGGGTTGTGGTGTCGCGCACAACAGCCTGGCTTTTTTCACTGCGAGGGACGCGCTGACCGGGCCGACGTATTCTTCCAGCAGATCTCCGGCCGAACGGGGCAGATGCTTGACCATCGCGGCTGCGACGACCCGGGCGCCGGGAGCCAATTGGCCTTGCAGGCGTATCAATTGCTCCTCCAGCAAGGCGAGGGTTTTTGGTACACGAATCAGCACCCAGTCGAACGGGCCAACGCTGGCTTCGCTGGCCGGAACCAGGGTGACCGCATCGTAGGCCATGCCATTGCGCACCAGGTTTTTCTGCAAGCCATGAGCCGCCAGATAAGAGTCAGTGCTGCTGGTGACCGTCGCATGCTGAGCAAGGCTGACTGCCAGCGCGCCGAAGCTGTCGTTAAGCACCAGCACCTTGCTTTGCAGCGTCAGGCCATGCTCCGCCACGTAATTGAGCAGATATTCATCAGCAGCGTCGAACGCTTGGAGCGGTTCATCTTGCTGTTCCGGTTGGCGGATAAGATCAAGCTGGGCGAACGGAGTATCAAGCAACGGCATGGGCGGGGAAACTCTGGTCAATCGACGATGGGTCACCTAAGCCCATGGCTGCGGGCTGGTAGAGGAAGGAGATTTTACGTGCTTTTTGGCGCTTGGCACGTGTCGGTGAGCGGTTGGCTCAAAACATTCCTCTGAGCGCCGCCTGTACCACTGCCGCTGTCTTGTTGCAGGCCCCCATCTTCACGATCGCATTGGCCATATGAAAATGTACGGTACGTTCCTTCAGACCCAGAATTACGGCGATGTCGCCCGCTGTTTTTCCTTCGGCCGTCCATTTCAGTATTTCGACTTCCCTCGCAGTCAGAGGCTTGACGTCGTACCTGTGCAAAGCCTCAAGAGACTTGCTCCCCATTTTTTGTCGCCTCCATGGCGTGTCAGTGATTTTCCGTAGCCACTTTTTAGTGTAGGAAGAATCCCGTCCCTAAACTTCGCCTTGCAGTCATCACGGACAGGTGGAGTACTGGCGTTTTATCCCATAGATCAAAGGTCACAATGCCGAACCGTTGCAACGCCGGGCTTTGTCCTATTCACCCGGTCAGCGTTTGAATCCACCGCTATAGACCCAAGAATGAAACAGTCTAAACGCGTGACTAGAGCAACGAGTCAAGGATGTCACTACAAACCGGCGGTGTTTATCCACCGCACTTTGCGGGACACTGGGCGCATCCGATTACGTGCAGGAGTCAGGTTTGACCATGACCGCCAGTGAAGAAAAGTACACCCGCCAGACGCTGCTAAACGTCACGCCGTTGACCCCAAGCCTGTTCACGTTGCGAACGACCCGTGATCCGGGCTTTCGCTTCCGGGCCGGACAGTTTGCGCGTCTGGGAGTCACGAAGCCGGACGGCAGCATCGTTTGGCGTGCTTATTCAATGGCTTCTTCACCGCATGACGAGTTTCTGGAGTTCTTCTCCATTGTGGTGCCGGGTGGCGAGTTTACGAGCGAGCTGAGCCGACTGCGTGAAGGCGACACGCTACTCATCGAAAAGCTGGCGACGGGTTACCTGACTGTGGACCGGTTTACGGACGGTCGCGACCTGTGGCTGTTATCCACAGGCACTGGTGTCGCGCCGTTTCTGTCGATCCTGCAGGACTTCGAGGTCTGGGAGAAATTCGAGCGGATCGTTCTGGTGTACAGCGCCCGGGAGGAGAAGGAGCTGGCGTATCAGCAACTGATCGCGGGGCTGACAGAGCGCGATTATCTCGCCGGGTATGCCGACAAGCTGATCTACCTGCCGGTGGTCACACGCGAGCAGATTCCAGGCGCACTGAGTGGCCGGATCACGCAGTTGATCGAGAACGGCGAGCTGGAGAAAGCTGCCGGTCTGCCGCTGAATCCCGAGCAGTCTCGCGTGATGATCTGCGGCAACCCGCAGATGATCGAAGACACGCGCGCGCTACTTAAAGCACGCGACATGAACCTGAACCTGACGCGTCGGCCGGGGCAGGTGGTTGTCGAGAATTATTGGTAACAGCGCCGCTTCTCTGTAGGAGCGAGCTTGCTCGCGATGGCGTCAGGCCAGACAGTAATTTCTTTACAGGTCTACCGTGATCGCGAGCAAGCTCACTCCTACAAGTCCGCTTTCAGGCCTCTATCGATTCAAACCGGATGCTTCGGATCAACGGTAATCGGTGCCGACGGCTGATGCTGTTCTTTGAGCAGGTCACGAATCTCGCCCAGCAGCAGTTCCTGCTTGGTCGGAGTCGGTGGCAGGGTCGGCGCTTTGGCTTCTTCGCGTTTGAGGCGATTGATCGCTTTTACGCCCATGAAGATGGCGAAGGCGACGATGATGAAGTCGATCACTGTCTGGATGAACTTGCCGTAGGCCAGCACTACCGCAGGGGCCGCACCTTCTGCAGGTCTGAGAATAACGGCGAGGTCACTGAAGTCCACACCGCCGATCAGCAGCCCCAGAGGCGGCATGATGACATCGCCGACGAACGACGAAACGATCTTGCCGAATGCCGCACCAATGATGATACCGACGGCCATATCGACCACGTTACCTTTGACGGCAAAGGCTTTGAACTCGCTTAGTACGCTCATGGGTCATTCCTTGTAACTGATGAGATTGTCCAGTGCAGTGTAAGTCAGCTGCACGCGTTGCGCTGGGCACCCTGCAATCGACCGGGCTTTTCTGACGAAGTTTTATGAAATTCCTTAAAAACCTGATGGAGCAGGCTTACCGACGTACAGGTAGCAGCTGCGTTATGATTGCCAACTTTTACCGACGGGGTTGTCATGGCCAAGGCCAAACGCTTGTATGGCTGCACTGAGTGCGGTGCGACCTTTCCCAAGTGGGCCGGGCAGTGCAGCGAATGCGGCGCCTGGAACACATTGGTTGAAACCGTGCTGGAAAGCGGCAGCGCAGCGCCTCCGAGCGGGCGTTCCGGCTGGACCGGGCAGCAAACGCAGATCCGTACGCTGGCTGAGGTCAGCATTGAGGAGATACCGCGCTTCTCCACCAACTCCGCCGAGCTGGACCGCGTGCTTGGCGGCGGGCTGGTTGATGGTTCGGTGGTGCTGATCGGTGGCGATCCGGGGATCGGCAAGTCCACCATCCTCCTGCAGACGCTGTGCAACATTGCCGAACGCATGCCGGCGTTGTACGTCACCGGGGAAGAGTCCCAGCAGCAGGTGGCGATGCGCGCGCGTCGTCTGGGGCTGCCTCAGGACAAGCTTCAGGTGATGACCGAAACCTGTATCGAAAACATCATTGCCACCGCCAAGGTTGAAAAGCCCAAGGTGATGGTGATCGACTCGATTCAGACGATTTTTACCGAGCAACTGCAGTCTGCGCCGGGCGGTGTTTCGCAAGTTCGCGAAAGCGCGGCTTTGCTGGTGCGTTACGCGAAGCAAAGCGGTACGGCGATTTTCCTTGTCGGTCATGTCACCAAAGAGGGCGCTCTGGCGGGGCCGCGAGTGCTTGAGCACATGGTGGATACGGTTCTCTACTTCGAAGGCGAGTCTGACGGGCGTCTGCGGTTGCTGCGTGCCGTGAAGAACCGCTTTGGTGCGGTCAATGAGCTGGGTGTATTTGGCATGACCGACAAGGGGCTGAAGGAAGTCTCCAACCCGTCGGCGATTTTCCTGACACGCGCTCAGGAAGAAGTCCCCGGCAGTGTGGTGATGGCAACCTGGGAAGGCACGCGGCCGATGCTGGTGGAGGTTCAGGCGTTGGTGGATGACAGTCACATGTCCAATCCGCGCCGTGTGACACTAGGCCTGGATCAGAATCGTCTGGCGATGCTGCTGGCGGTCCTGCATCGTCACGGTGGCATTCCAACTCACGATCAGGATGTTTTCCTTAACGTGGTGGGGGGCGTCAAAGTACTGGAAACAGCGTCGGACCTGGCGTTGATGGCTGCGGTGATGTCCAGTCTGCGTAACCGTCCGTTGCCTCATGACTTGCTGGTGTTTGGTGAAGTGGGGCTGTCTGGTGAAGTGCGTCCTGTTCCGAGCGGTCAGGAGCGTCTAAAGGAAGCGGCCAAACATGGCTTCAAGCGGGCAATTGTGCCGAAAGGCAATGCGCCGAAAGAGGCCCCGCCGGGTTTGCAGATTATTGCGGTGACACGTCTGGAGCAGGCGCTGGATGCTTTGTTTGAGTAGGACATGAACTATCGCTAACTACCTTTAGGAGCCGCGCGCGGTCTCGCAGCAAGCATACGGCCCTGTAGGAGTGAGCTTGCTCGCGATGGCGTCAGTTCATGCGATAAATTCGTCGACCATGAAATCGAATCGCGAGCAAGCTCACTCCTACAGATACACTGTGCAGCAGGCAATCGCAGAGGGTGTCAGATCAACTCAAACCTCAATCAGCGCCGCCAACTCTCGTTCCAGCTCATCGTGATCGGCCAGGTTCAGTTCGATCAGGCGTCGCAGGTGGCTGATTGAGTCGAGCGTAATGTGCTCGCAGACAAATCCCAACTGGCCGTTGTCATCGTGGGTCAGTCTGACGTCCATTTGCACATGCACTTCATTGCTCAACTTTATGTCGGCGTGGAATGGCTCATGTGTGTCGGCTTGCCACGGTTGTGGGCGTTCTATAAGCATGCCTTTCAGAGACAAGTCGACCAGTTGAACCTGCCAATTGTGGTCCCCTTGGCTCAGTGTGGTTTTGGCATCGAATGCGATGCGTTTGAAGCGGCGGCGGTCATCGTGGGAGTCGGTCATCGAATCACTTCTCTTGGAATCGACTGACATGCTGTCAGCGGTTCAACGCCAGGCAAGGCGTCGCCTGTAACGACGATAGTCCCGATCCTGCTTTCCGGATAGCTTTCAGGCCCGGATTTACACTTCGTCGGCCTTTCGAACCGCGTCTACTGATCAGGTTCAGTGGCCGTTTTAAGTGAAACGTTTCTTTTGCGCTCTAGACCTTGGTTGGGGTGGCCTTTCGCTGCGACAGAGCTAAACTCGCGTAGCTGGTCTTTCAGTCATCTGCTGGAATATAAAAAAATGAAAAATAATAATAGCCTCATGCGCCATGTGCCCTGGCTAATCGTTGCAATTATCGGAGCATGTGCTCTGGGGGTCGTGGCCTTGCGCCGCGGAGAAGCAATCAACGCCTTGTGGATCGTGGTCGCTGCGGTCGCCATCTACCTGGTTGCCTATCGTTATTACAGCCTGTTCATTGCCCGGCATGTTATGCAACTCGACCCGCTGCGGGCGACTCCAGCAGTGGTCAACAATGATGGTCTGGACTACGTGCCGACCAACAAACACATTCTTTTCGGTCACCACTTTGCCGCGATTGCTGGCGCCGGACCATTGGTTGGGCCGGTACTGGCTGCACAGATGGGCTACCTGCCCGGCACCCTCTGGCTGATCGCCGGTGTGGTTCTGGCGGGCGCGGTGCAGGATTTCATGATTCTGTTCCTGTCCACACGCCGTAACGGTCGCTCCCTGGGTGACATGGTGCGTGAGGAAATGGGCCGTATCCCAGGCACCATCGCGCTGTTCGGGTGCTTCCTGATCATGATCATCATCCTAGCGGTGCTGGCACTGATCGTGGTCAAAGCGCTGGCTGAAAGCCCATGGGGCATGTTCACGGTCATGGCGACGATCCCGACCGCGATGTTCATGGGCATCTATATGCGCTACATCAGGCCAGGCCGCATCGGGGAAATCTCGGTGATCGGTGTGGTTCTATTGTTGCTGTCGATCTGGGCAGGCGGTCATGTTGCGGCCAGCCCTGAATGGGCACCGCTGTTCACCTTCACAGGCGTGCAGATCACCTGGATGCTGGTGGGTTACGGCTTTGTCGCTGCGATGCTGCCGGTCTGGTTGCTGCTGGCGCCACGTGACTACCTGTCGACCTTCCTGAAAATCGGCACCATCGTCGCGCTGGCAATCGGTATTCTGGTACTTGCGCCTGAGCTGAAAATGCCTGCGCTGACTCAGTTCACCGACGGTACTGGCCCGGTCTGGAAGGGCACACTGTTCCCGTTCCTGTTCATCACCATCGCGTGTGGTGCGGTGTCCGGTTTCCACGCGCTGATCTCTTCCGGGACCACGCCGAAACTGCTGGATAACGAAACCAACGCCCGTTACATCGGTTACGGCGGCATGCTCATGGAGTCCTTCGTGGCGATCATGGCCATGGTTGCTGCTTCGGTGATCGAGCCAGGCATCTACTTCGCCATGAACAGCCCCGCGGCCATTGTCGGCGGTGACGTGGTGACTGTGGCTCAGACAGTCAGCAGTTGGGGCTTTGCCATTACCCCGGAACAACTGACAGCAGTTGCTAAAGACATCGGTGAGAACACCGTGCTGGCACGTGCCGGTGGTGCACCGACGCTGGCGGTGGGTATCGCGCAGATCCTGCATCAGGCCTTGCCAGGTGCGAGCACCATGGCGTTCTGGTACCACTTCGCAATCCTGTTTGAAGCACTGTTTATTCTGACTGCGGTCGATGCCGGTACGCGTGCCGGTCGCTTCATGCTGCAGGACTTGCTGGGCAGTTTCGTACCTGCCCTGAAACGCACCGAGTCCTGGACTGCCAACGCTATCGGTACCGGTGGTTGCGTAGCGCTCTGGGGTTACCTGCTGTATCAAGGCGTGATCGATCCGCTGGGCGGCATCAACACTCTGTGGCCTCTGTTCGGTATCTCTAACCAGATGCTGGCAGGTATCGCGCTGATGCTGGCGACCGTTGTCCTGATCAAAATGAAACGCCAACGCTACATCTGGGTGACTATGCTGCCAGCGACCTGGCTGCTGATCTGCACCGTAACGGCTGGTTTCATCAAGCTGTTCGATAGCAACCCTGCGGTTGGTTTCCTGGCGCTGGCCAAGAAGTACAGCACCGCGGCTGATGCGGGTCAGATTCTGGCTCCGGCCAAGACCATGGATCAGATGCAACACGTGATCTTCAACGCTTACACCAACGCGACGCTGACGATTCTGTTCCTTTTTGTGGTGTTCAGCATCCTGTTCTACGCGTTGAAAGTCGGCGTCGCGGCATGGGGCAACAAAGAGCGTACGGATAAAGAAGCGCCATTCCAGGCACTGACGACTCCGACCAACGTTTGAGAAACGAGAGGATCTGCCTATGTTCAACGACCTGAGTCGCCTCGGGAAATACCTCGGTCAGGCTGCGCGCTTGATGGTGGGCATGCCTGACTACGACAATTACGTCGCGCATATGCAGGTCAAACACCCTGACAAGCCTGTAATGGATTACGAGGCGTTCTTCCGGGAACGCCAGGAAGCCCGTTACGGTGGTAAGGGTGGGCCCAAGTGCTGTTGATCATTTGAATTTTTTGATCCACTGCATCAGTTAACCTGTGGGAGCGGTGCTTGCCCGCGATAAGGCTGGACGCGATCTGAAGTGAATCGCATACAGCCTTATCGCGGGCAAGCTTCGCTCCCACACTGTTTTGTGTTGTTTGGTAAATACAGGAGCACCCATGACCACCCCGCAACCCATTCCCGTCACTGTCCTCAGCGGCTTTCTCGGCGCGGGCAAGACCACGTTGCTGCGTCATCTGCTCAAAACCGAGCACGGCCTGAAAATCGCCGTGATCGAAAACGAATTCAGCGACGCCGGTATCGACACCCAATTGTTGGGGGCCGAACCGGTACAGGTCATGACCCTTTCCAATGGCTGCGTCTGCTGCACCATCCACACCGATCTGACCAAAGCCCTTTTTCTGCTGCTGGAGCGTCTGGACAGCGGTGAAATCGCCTTCGACCGTCTGGTGATCGAGTGCACCGGCCTGGCCGATCCGGCGCCTGTCGCACAGACTTTCTTCATCGACGAAGAGCTGCGCGAGCGCTACATCCTCGATGGCATTATCACGCTGGTGGACGCGGCCAATGCCGACACGCATCTGGCGCAGACCATCGCTCAGGCACAGATTGGTTTCGCTGACCGTCTGCTGGTGAGTAAACGCGATCTGGTAGACGACGCTGCTTTCGAAGCCCTCAGCGCACGTTTGACCCGCATCAACCGCCGCGCGCCTATCCGGGTGGTTGAGCATGGCCGGATTGATCTGGCTGAATTGCTGGATGTACGAGGTTTCAACCTGAACGCTGATCTGGGCGGAGGGATGAGTCTGCGTCCGTTGGCGCCAGCCGGTAATTCCATTGATCGTATTTCCAGCCTTGTTCTGCGTACCGACGAACCGCTGGATATCGAGAAGCTCAGCGAGTTCATGAACGAATTGCTCGAAGAGCACGGCCAACAGCTGTTGCGCTACAAAGGCGTGCTGAACATTGCGGGGGAGCCCAAACGCATGGTGTTCCAAGGCGTGTTGAAGCTGTATGGCTTCGACTGGGATACCGAATGGGAGGAAGGTGAGAAGCGCGAAAGCGTGATTGTGTTCATTGCCGATGAACTGCCGGAGGAGAAGATCCGGGCGGGGTTTGGTAACTTGGCGAATTAAATATGGTGTCTGGCTAGCCAGACACCATATAAATTCAAAAGCTACAATACAATATGAATCTGGCTGTCGAGAAATAGTTTCTTGTCGAGTAGCTCTTTTTTTGCAATCTCTGGACTACTCGTATAGAGAATTATCTTCAAGTCTTTTATAGCTCTTGAGAAACATACATATGCCAAATTTAGGCTCTTCGATTTTTGCCCTTCCGTGGGCTGTTGTTGAGCGGTTATCGGTGTAAGAAGGCGGGAGAAGCTATAGTTATTCCAATTCGCCTCTGTGTCATCGAAGACAACAACTACTTTTCCAAATTCGTCACCCTTGACTCCATGCTGCGTGCTGTAAGGCGTCATCTTTGATATAAATAATTTAAATGAAGAAAGTTCTTCGGTTCCGAGTTTGAAAAATTCATCTACTAGCCAATCACCTTTTTCTCGAGTGTGGACGTCTTCGTCGTAGATCTCTGCTCTTGGCTCCCTATGGAGATGTAACTGTAATCGCTCTGGTAGATCTACTAATTCATGCTCTGAAGCAATCAGCAGAATGCGCTTTGTGCTGGTTGTAGTCCAGGATGATTCGATAGCTTCAATCGCGGAATTTATTTTCAAAATTAGCTGTCTGATAGTCAAGCTTTGATTTTTTCCATCTGGCTTAAGTAGCGGGCTATGGGTTCGCATTATTGATGTTATGGACGTCCAATCGCCTCCCTTCTTCGCATCAAGCAGGGGAATAAGCACATCAAAGAAGGGGGTCAATAAAAAGTGGCTGCCTTCCTTAAATTGATCCTCAGAGGCTTTCGAGGAGTAGGGACCAGTGAATAGCTTATTCAAAATACTAAATTTGAGGCGATGAGCAATCATTTGTCGCGTTAGAAATAAAAACTTTCTATCATCGTTTTCTCCCCAGCCGGACTGCTCTAGCGTTGCGTCAAATTTTTTAAGACTTTTATTTAATTGATCGTCAGTATAAGTGTTTCTCGGTCCTTCACCGGGCTCTGCTTGGATAAGATGTATTTGGACGCTACCTACTTCATTCTTGGGGCCTGGCTCCTGCAATAGCTCAGGGCGAATCGAGTTGAGTAGATCTATTACTTTATGAGAGCAGCGGTAATTATAGTTTTTGGTAATAATGGCAGACCCTTGTGGTCCAAAGAAAGCACCGGCTCTTTTTTCGTAGATTTGTTGGAGTGGGTCCCCGAAATAACCGACGACGGGGAGCTCGTTGTATGCTGATAGACGGTTTAGCGCGTTAATGACATTTGGGAAAGTGTCTTGCGCTTCATCAACAAATATATATGGGTACTTTTGCGTGGTTATTTTTCGAAGGGCATCGTTTTCTAATATAAGAATTGTAGTGATGTCAATGATGTCGTCATGGTCAAGTTTTCCATTAATATAATCTCTTCCATGTAAACTGTATTCAAAAGGAATCTCATCTGATATTTTTTCGAGTGCCTGAGTCAAGCGCTCGATTTGGGCTCGGTTTTTTATAGCTTTTTGGGAGTTGCCTGATATTCCGCTTTCTATTTTTTTTTCGATTCTTTGGGGTATTATTTTTGTTTTTACAATGGACTGTATGTTTGACTGGTAACGCGAGATTAGTGACCAGCAGAAGTCATGTATAGTGTGTATGGCAAATAGTTCATCTGCTTCAGTTCTATTTTTAATTACTTCCTTGGCAACGTTGGTGTAAGTTATACATGCAATTTTCTGATCTTTAGTTCTGAGTGCTGAACCTTTTTTTGATCGTACATGTTTAAGCGCTTTAATTAATGAACTGGTTTTTCCGGAGCCTGCTCCAGCTATTACAGAAAAACTGATGCTATTGTCTAGACAGTCGGATATGAGAAGATCTGGGTCTTTGGTTTCTAAATTTTTCATGAGATGGAAACCTTTTAGGCTGTAGGCTTAAGTTGCGCATTCAACCACTCGAGGCCTTCTTTTATATATGCCGGCGCCTCCCATCTCTCAGAGCTAGCGATTAATGTTAGTGCAAATTCGACTTTTTTGAAATCTGAAACCACGCATTCATAAATAAGCTCGTGGTCGGATATAGTACCGGATAGCGTTTCGACGGGTATTAGAGCATCAATTTTTCCGCTTCTGATTTTTTCTATATTGGTATAAATAAACGCTTCTTCGAATGTTCTAGGCGTCATGTTTACACCCTTTCCGTATGACACCACATCAATGGGCTGCTGAAACGTCACGTACATATTGGCGTCCGAAACTTTTTTCTTTTCAGGTGTCAATTTAATAATGTTTGAGATTTTTCTTTTTTCATTATAGATTTCTTTCTCTGCCTTGCTCTGTTTATCCTTGCGACCTAGTAGTAAGGTTCCAATTGATGTGTTGCTGCTCACCGCTAGGTTCTGACTAGCAATACAAGCATTGTGGTTGTTGTTTGGGTCGACCGAGTCGATGTCTGTTATCACAAGGCAGGGTAGGTTTAGAAATTTTATTAGATCTATAAATTTATGGGCAAATGCGCCGCCAAGTTCTAGTGTAGTGATGTAACAGTTTTCTAAAGATTGGAAGTGGTTTTTTATTATTCCAGGCATCAGAATACGCTCGACAGTCCCTTCGATAATGATTGTCGCGTCTGCAAAAAATAGATCGCAGTGAGTTAATGATAGATATTTTTTTAGAAATTTAAGGTTGTCATCTTGGTTATGTTTTTCAGCAAAGTTTGCAAGGTTTAGTATTTGACTTGTAGAGAGTATGTCGCGATTTTTTGCGTCTGAGTAATGATGTCTACGAAAGTATCGGATCGCACTAAAATCTGACTCCGCTACTATGTGGGAAGAGTGCGTGGTAACAATTAGTTGAGGTGTGTGTTCATCTATGCCCAGATCTTTGTTGGTTTTCTTAATGACTGCTCGTATTTTTCTAATAAATGTCTGTTGGACTTGGGCGTGAAGATGGGCTTCGGGTTCTTCTATGAATATAAGCTGGCATAGAGGTCTTGAACTTTCAGTGTTAAACCACTGTATTTGGAAGTGTGCTACTTGAATTGCCATGTATATTAAGTTCTTAAATCCTAATCCATTGTAGGACTCAGGCAGCATGTGCTCGGTTTCTGCGTCGAAATAATTTAGTGCGGTATTCCCACTAAGTGCTTTCTCAGGGTTTAAATTCGATATTACTTTTAATTTCCGATCGTTTAATGATGGGAAACCTAACTCGCTGATCGTTGAGATTAGAGATTTGAACTCTTTCTCATAGTGCGCAGTTAAACTGTTGTTGCTTTTTTCAATTATGCTTAGCGACTCTGTATCGCTTTTATGCTTTTCAAGATTGTGCTGATAAAAATCGTAGAATACTTGGGATAGGCGAGTGCTTCGAACTGAAGAGTTATCGTCAATGTTTCTCTGAGCCTCCACAAAATCAACTCTGAGAAGAGATTTTAAAGTGTTTTTCCCTTCGTTGGCATCGACTAGATGCTCTTTGGTAGTTCCAGAACTGGTTTTTTCAAGCATGAAATATTTAATTGAAAAATGCTTTTTAAGATTTTCGTTTTGAGCCAAATAATAAGATAATTTTTGAGTCAGTAATTTTTCTTCGCCGTCTCTAGAAAGTACTTCATAAATTTCCTTGTAGTTTTTTATAAGCTCATATTTATCGTTCACGGAAAATGCTAATTTTATTCCGATTTCAGTATTTTCTAGACTTAGTATGGGTAGAAAATGGGCGACTCTGCCATATTCGGTTTCAGGGTTGATGGTGAACCAAAGTTCTATTTCAATGCTTGGCAATGCAACGTTTTTGATGTCAGCGCTGTTTCCAAATTCATCGATGCTTGTGATAAGTCTCGAAGGAAAGTCATGAATTTTAAACTCTCTTCTATTGTTGATAAATAGCCTGAATGCCTCCGTGGCGGAAGTTTTACCTGCGTTATTAGCACCGACATAGATTGTTTCTGATTTGTCTAAATTTACTTCTACACACTCAAATCTTCTAAAGTTTTTTAGAGTATAGCGATTAAGATGCATATGAGCGCTCACCCTGAGGTTTGGCTTGGTATCCGAACCGGTTTCATGTTTATTAGAAAATGTTACTGATATTCCCGTCCTAGTACAGGAGAGAATAGTGTTTTCATTGGTATGTATATCTAGGTTTTGTCCCCTAAGGCCCTGCCACTGAGCTAGGTACTTTAGAGTCCCTAATTTACTTCCATCTTTTACGTTTTTATCAACGCCACCTTTCCAGCCTAAAACGGGTAGTTCCCCAAAAACACATTGCTTTGCGAGTTCTGGCTTCTTTACGGCTAGCTCTCTTCCAACTTCCCAGCACTGTATAAGTCCTTTGTCCTCTCCAAGCCAAGCTTCATTCCAGCTTAGTTTTTCTCGGATGGCTTCTTTGTGTGACCTAAAAATATGGGTCCGCATTTAGCTCTTTCCATGAGTTTGATAAGTACTCTGTGGATGGTACTGAATGGCCACTACGATGTCTATGAGACGCTCTTCGATTAAAAATAACGTTTATAACTCTATGAATTTCATCAGTTATTTTTTAGATCTGAGAAAACGCCCACAAAAAAGCCCCGGCTCTTACGAGCCGGGGCTTTTGTTACTGCTGCTAATAGGGCTGATTAAGCGCTATATACCGGCAGTTTGGCGCAGATAGCTTTTACTTTTTCACGTACTGCGTCGATCACGGCTTCGTTGTTCAGGTCAGCCAGGATGTCGCAGATCCAGGTTGCCAGCTCTTTGCACTCTGCTTCCTTGAAGCCGCGAGTGGTGACTGCTGGTGTGCCGAAGCGCAGGCCGGAAGTCACGAACGGGGAGCGTGGGTCGTTCGGTACGGAGTTTTTGTTGACGGTGATGAACGCGCGGCCCAGAGCGGCGTCTGCGTCTTTACCGGAGATGTCCTGCTTGATCAGCGAGAGCAGGAACAGGTGGTTTTCAGTACCGCCGGAAACCACGTCGAAACCGCGCTCGATGAACACGCTGGCCATGGCCTTGGCATTTTTCACGACTTGTTGCTGGTAAGCCTTGAATTCAGGCTGCAGCGCTTCCTTGAAGCACACGGCCTTGGCGGCGATGACGTGCTCCAGTGGGCCGCCCTGGGCGCCCGGGAAAACAGCAGAGTTCAGCTTCTTCTCGATGTCGGCGTTGGCGCGAGCCAGGATCAGGCCGCCACGTGGACCGCGCAGGGTCTTGTGCGTGGTGGTGGTCACGACGTCAGCGAAAGGCACCGGGTTCGGGTAAACGCCAGCGGCTACCAGACCGGCTACGTGAGCCATGTCGACGAACAGGTAAGCGCCAACCTTGTCAGCGATAGCGCGGAAACGCGGGAAGTCGAGGATCTGCGAGTAGGCAGAGAAACCGGCCACGATCATTTTTGGCTTGTGCTCAACAGCCAGACGCTCGACTTCGTCGTAGTCGATCATGCCGTTGGCGTCGATGCCGTATTGAACGGCGTTGTACAGCTTGCCCGAAGAGCTGACGCTGGCGCCGTGGGTCAGGTGACCACCGTGGGCCAGGCTCATGCCCAGAATGGTGTCGCCGCCTTGCAGCAGAGCCAGATAAACGGCGCTGTTGGCTTGCGAGCCAGCGTGGGGCTGAACGTTGGCGTAATCAGCACCGAACAGTTCTTTGGCGCGGTCGATAGCCAGTTGCTCAACCACGTCGACGTATTCGCAGCCGCCGTAGTAACGCTTGCCTGGGTAGCCTTCAGCGTACTTGTTGGTCAGGACCGAACCCTGAGCTTCCATCACCGCTGGGCTGGTGTAGTTTTCCGAAGCGATCAGCTCGATGTGCTCTTCCTGGCGCTGAGCTTCTTGCTCCATCGCGGCGAAGAGATCGGAGTCGTACTTGGCGAGAGTCAAATCACGGCTGAACATGGCGGTCCTCAAGGATCGGGGCAGAAAAGGGGGGCATTCTACCCCATTGGCTTTTATCTGGCATATGAAAGGCAGTCATGTGCTGGACAAGTGGTTTTCACGATACATGCCTGTAGGAGCGCGCTTGCCCGCGATTGCTTGTGGTCAGGTGACAAAGATGTTGGCTAATGAACCGAATCGTCCGGATGCGGCCCAGACCAAGCGCTCCTACAAAAGGACACCTGACCTCAATCAAACATGAACAGCGCGTTATCGCTGTATTGCGCTTCGAAGCGGCTTGGCGGCATCGGGCGGCCGAAGAGGTAGCCTTGCACCTCGTCACAGCCATGCTCGCGCAGGAACTCAAGCTGTTCGTGGGTTTCGACACCCTCAGCGATTACCGCCAGATTCAGGCTATGGGCCATGGCGATGATGGCGCGCGCGATCTGCGCGTCCTGTTCGCCGGAGGGCAGGCCGTCGACAAACGTCCGGTCGATCTTGAGGATGTCGATGGGGAACTGCTTCAGGTAGTTCAGCGATGAATAGCCCGTACCGAAGTCGTCCACCGCGATGCTCAGGCCCAGACGCTTGAGGCCGTCGAGAATATGCATCGCTACGCCCACTTCGCGCATCAGGATACTTTCGGTCAGCTCCAGCTCAAGGCAGGCTGGCGGCAGACCGGTTTCCTGAAGAATATTGGCAATTCGGTTGCCTAGCTGGCCGTCGGCGAATTGGCGTGCAGAGATGTTGACCGAAACCTTGGGCACGCGGACCTTGGCCTGGTGCCAGGCCTTGAGCTGTCGACAGGCTTCTGTAAGGACCCAGTCGCCGACTTCTACCACCAGTCCGAGCTCTTCCAGCACGGGAATGAATTCGCTTGGCGAAACCAGCCCGCGTCGTGGATGACGCCAGCGCAAAAGGGCTTCGGCACCGGTCAGCCGTTTGCCGTCGCCGCTGAACTGCGGTTGATAGAAGAGGGTAAATTCCTTCTGCTCCAGGGCGTGGCGCAGGTCGCTTTCCAGCTCCAGACGCTCAAGAGCGGTGGCATTCATGTCGGCCTGATAGAACTGGAAGTTGTTTTTTCCGTTCTCCTTGGCGTGATACATCGCAGTGTCAGCGTTCTTCATCAGTTGGCTCAGCTCGTTGCCGTCTTGCGGGCTGAGCGCGATGCCAATACTGGCGGTCACGAAGAACTCCCGGCCTTCAAGAACGAACGGGGTCACCAGGCTGGAGAGAATTTGCTCCGCCACATGGATGGCGCGGTTCAGGGCGATTTCGCGGGTTGGACTGGGTTGCAACAGCAACGTGAATTCGTCGCCACCCATGCGGGCGACCGTGTCGTCGTCGGCGACGCACGCCAGCAGGCGCGTGGCCATTTCCTGGAGCATCCGGTCACCCGCCGCATGTCCCAGCGAGTCGTTGATCGGCTTGAAGCGGTCCAGGTCGAGGAACATCAACACCACCCAGGCATTTTGTCGCTCGGCGTGTTGCAGTGCCGAGTGCAGGCGATCCTGGAACAGCGAACGGTTCGGCAGGTGGGTCAAGGCGTCGTAGTAAGCCAGGCGATGGATGCGTTGTTCACTGGCTTTGCGTTCACTGATATCGGTGAAGAAGCACACATAACTGGCCAGATCGCCTTCGTCATCCAGTACTGCCGTGATGCCCACCCATGCCGGGTAATGCTCTTCGTTGCGACGCTTGAGCCACACTTCGCCTTCCCAACTGCCGCGCTGATGCAGCTGTTTGACGATGTAGCGCAGGTGCGCTTCCTGTTGGTTGTCCACCGTGAGCATTGTTGGCAGTTGGTCTTGTACTTGTGCTGCTTCGTAGCCACTGACCCTGCTGAACGCTTCGTTGGTTTGCACGATATAGCCAGCTGGGTCGGTAATCAGGATGGCCGAAGTCGAGTGTTCGAATACGGTTGCGGCCATGCGCAGATCTTTTTCCGCCCTGCGTTGCTGGCTGATATCGCGGCCAACACCGAGAATGCCTTCGAACGTGCCTTGATCATCCCAGACCAGCACCAATCTCAGCTCAATGGGTATTTTCCGTCCGTCGGCGCGCAGGCAGTCGAACAGGAATAGTTGAGTGGGGATCTCGTCGCGCAATGCCGCCAATGCTTCCGGCTTTTTCAGCACTTTGCGGATGCGCTCCATCAGCGCGTAAACGCCTGCGAGCTGCTGCGGGTTGGCGACGGTGGATTTCCAGCCGTGCGTGAGAATCCATTCTGCGCTGTAGCCCAGTACGCCCTGTACCGAAGGGCTGACGTAGTTGGGGGTGAGCTTGTTATCAGTGGAAAAGATTACATCGCTGATGCTTTCGGCGAGCATGCGGTAGCGTTGCTCGCTGTCACGCAGGGATTCACTGGCTTCCAGCTGTTCGGTGATGTCTTTGGCAACACCGATGATGCGCGTGACCTGATCATCGAGATCCCGGGACAGCGCCTGTTCACGAATGTCAAAACGTCGCCATTTATCGTCGCGAGCCCGAAAGCGCAGTTGGCATTGCAGGAGCTCGCTGTGCCCGCGATGGCGCTGACGCAGGCGCATGTCCTGATAGCTTTCGGCGTCTTCGGGGTGCAACAGCATCTCCCAGAAAAACTCGCCCATGCGCAGCAGTTCAGTTCTGCTGTAGCCCAGAGTCTGACCCAGATTGTGGTTGCTATAGATCATCCGCTGGCTCAGTACATCCTGCACATACAGATGATCGGGGACGGTGCGCACCACATTCGACCAGAACCCTTCACGCTCCTGCTGTGACAGTTCGACCCGTTTGCGGCTGGTGATGTCGCCGATGCTCAGAATCACTGAGTTGAAATCTTCGAGCTCTTCAGGCAACCGCAGCACCAGCCACAGGTATTGATCTTCGCCCCGGTCCTGGGTCAGGCGGATTTCGATCTCCAGCTGACTTTTTCTCGAAAGCACTGCGTGGATCAATTGCTCGCCAATCCCTTGCCGGCTGCGTGGGCAGCCTTCGATCAGGTGCTGCCACGCCTGTTCATTGGATTGCACATTGAGCAGGCTCAGTGCGACCTGATTCACTTCAGTGATGCGAATTTTGCGTAACAGCGCATTCAGTTGTCCGGGCTGAGCCTTGAGCAGCTCATTCAGACCTTCGCTGTTATCGATTTGCAGCGTGTCGAGGTAGTCCGGCAGGTCAGACATATCCAGCACACAGATGGCGACTCCGGCACCTTCGAAGATGTCCTGATAGCGCCGTCGGCTCTCGTGCAACTGGCGCTGGCGACGACGCAGGCTAAAGAGCGCCAGCAGCGGCAGGATCGAACAGAACAGGCCGACCACACATTTACCGATCAAGGGCCCCAGCAGTTGCTCTCGTGCCTTGGTGACGTCAAACAGACCGCGTAACTGCCAGTTACTGTTGGTCAGCGGCTGAAGCAGAACACTCTCGATTTCGCCCACGCTGCTGACTATCGGTTCGTTCTGAACGGTGGTATCACGGAAAAGCAGCCGATCAGTGGAGCGGTTTTCCAGGCGCCAGAGAGGCTGGAAGCCTTGGTGTGTCTGGCGTGTCAGGGGTTTCAGGACATCGGGAGCCAGGCGCAAAGCCCAATAGTTCGTGTTGCTTTCGCCGGGGAAACGGATCAGTAGATAGACCTGCGAGCCATCATCGCTGTTGTCGTAGTAATACGGTCGGCCCATGGCTTGTTGCAGTGTCTGTTTAAGAAACAGAGCATCGGTTGTGGTGTCCAGGGTGTCGGTAGTCACCTTTCCGAGCGGGTCCAACCACGCCATGCTGCGCAGCGACGGCAGAGATTGACGCAAATTGTTCAGCAGATGCAGTTCCTGCTCAGGACTCTGCGGCTCTTGCTGGTTGTTGCGGCTCAGCAGATTGAGCGCGACCTGCGCGCTCAGCTCCATGTTCAGGCTCAAGCGGTCAGCCAGTTGCGCGCTGTAATCGAGGCTACGCTGGCGTTGTCGATCCTGAGTCTGTTGAAACTGATCAATCAGCTGCCAGATGATCAACGCGAGCATTAACAGAACCAATGCTGCCAGAACACCTTTCAGTGACCCGCGCAAAGGCATGGCCGTTGCGCTCCTGGTCAAGCTCGAGGGCGATGAGTGGGTTGATGTAGGCAACGTTGATCCTGACTACTGAACTGAACAGGCTGTTGGAAATGATTGCGTCCCGGGCGCGCAGTGGTGAGCGCCGGGCGCACTATAAGCTGCACGCCCAAAGGGCGGCTAGCATGCCCTGAGTTGTGGCTAAGTGCCAGCCCTGTGGGCTCAGACGGTTTGCCCTCAAGCCCGCATTCGGGTAGCTTTGCCCAACGCGCAGCCTCTGCCGACTTCTGCATGAGTGACTCCACTGCTTGCAAACTTTGATCCAGTTCCACGGCGCTCACATCCCGCGATGTAGATAATTCAAGGCGTGGAACCGTCCAACGGCAAGTGCCGTCGACAAATAAAAGCTTTTTTACGTCGGAGCTTTAAGCTCGCGTCTTTATTCAACAGTCATAAACCCAGGTTTTCATCCCATGGCCCAATACGTCTTCACCATGCATCGGCTGAGCAAAGTTGTGCCGCCGAAGCGGGAAATTCTCAAGAATATTTCCCTGTCGTTTTTCCCGGGAGCCAAGATCGGCGTCCTCGGCCTCAACGGTTCGGGTAAATCCACGTTGTTGAAAATCATGGCGGGTGTCGACACCGAGTTCGACGGTGAAGCACGTCCGATGCCTGACCTGAACATCGGTTATCTGCCTCAAGAGCCGCAACTTGATCCGACCAAGACCGTGCGTGAAGTGGTCGAGGAAGCGGTCAGTGTGATCAAGAACGCTCAGGCGCGCCTTGATGAAGTCTATGCAGAGTACGCAGATCCGGATGCCGACTTCGACAAGCTGGCTGCCGAGCAGGCGAAGCTTGAGGCTATCCTGCAAGCCGCTGATGGCCACAACCTGGACCGTCAGCTGGAAGTTGCGGCTGATGCGCTGCGTCTGCCAGCGTGGGATGCCAAGGTTGAAGTGCTTTCCGGTGGTGAGAAGCGTCGTGTAGCCCTGTGCCGCTTGCTGCTGTCCGCTCCGGACATGCTGCTGCTCGACGAACCGACCAACCACCTGGACGCCGACTCGGTTGCCTGGCTTGAACACTTCCTGCACGACTTCCCGGGCACCGTGGTTGCGATTACGCACGACCGGTACTTCCTGGATAACGTCGCTGGCTGGATTCTGGAACTCGACCGCGGTGCTGGCATTCCTTACGAGGGCAACTATTCTGGCTGGCTTGAAGCCAAGTCTGATCGTCTGGCCCAGGAATCCAAGCAGCAGTCGGCCCATGAAAAGGCCATGAAAGAAGAGCTGGAATGGGTTCGCAAAGGTGCCAAGGCGCGCCAGTCCAAATCCAAGGCTCGTCTGCAACGCTTCGAAGAAATGCAATCGCAGGAATTCCAGAAGCGTAGCGAAACCAACGAGATCTATATTCCGGCCGGTCCACGGCTGGGCGACAAGGTCATCGAATTCAAGAACGTCAGCAAGGGTTACGGCGATCGCGTGTTGATCGACAACCTGTCGTTCGCCATGCCTAAAGGCGCGATTGTCGGCGTGATCGGTGGTAACGGTGCCGGTAAGTCGACCCTGTTCCGCATGCTGATGGGCAAGGAGCAACCGGACTCGGGCAGCATCGAGATCGGTGAAACCGTGCAACTGGCCTGCGTTGATCAGAGCCGTGACGATCTGGACGGCAGCAAGACTGTGTTCCAGCAGGTTTCTGACGGCTCTGATCAGATCCGTATCGGCAACTACGAAATTCCGTCACGCACTTATGTGGGGCGTTTCAACTTCAAGGGCGGCGATCAGCAGAAGTTCGTCAAGGACCTCTCCGGTGGTGAGCGCGGTCGTCTGCATCTGGCGTTGACTCTGAAAGAGGGCGGCAACGTCCTGCTGCTCGACGAACCTTCCAACGACCTCGACGTGGAAACCCTGCGTTCGCTGGAAGAGGCATTGCTGGACTTCCCTGGCGCCGCCATTGTGATCTCTCACGATCGGTGGTTCCTTGACCGGGTTGCGACTCACATCCTGGCTTATGAAGATGACTCACAAGCGGTGTTCTTCGAAGGCAACTACACCGAATACGAAGCCGACCGTAAAAAGCGTCTCGGCGACGCGGCAGCCCAGCCACACCGGGTACGCCACAAGAAACTGGCCTGATTTATTCAGCTGGTACAAAAAAGGAGCCTTCGGGCTCCTTTTTTTTGGTTTGAAATTTATTCCGACGTCCTCGCGACTGAGCCGCTCTCATCAAAAACATATAACTTATTGATTTGAATTATTTTTTATTTGTGGGAGTGAGCTTGCTCGCGATAGCGTCAGCCCAGACACTAGTCTCCTGACAGGCCTACCGTTATCGCGAGCAAGCTCACTCCTACAGGGGCCGTGTTCGGCAAGACAGCGCGGTGTCAGGGGCACCAGGATACGGATGTACGACGCGCATTCCGGTGGGAGGTCTACACATCCGGCTCAATCAGGACAATCTCGATATCCTGATCGCCGGCCGGTCGCTTCCATAACACTTCATCGCCCAGTTGCGCGCCGATCAATGCCCGGCCCAGCGGCGAAGCCCAGTTGATCAGTCCAGCTGTTGCATCAGCCTGATCTTCGCCCACCAGTTGCACGCGATGTTCGGTGCCGTGTTCATCGGCATAGGTTACCCAACTGCCAATCTGCACCTTGTCCGTCGAGATGGCGGGGGTGACCACCTGCGCACTTTGCAGGCGCTGGGTGAAGTAACGCAGGTCGCGTTCAAGGTCAGCCAGATGCTGTTTGTCGTTGTCCTGATCCAGTGCAGCGATCTCGCTGTGATGGGCCTGAAGTTCGGCAACGCGGCGCTGCAAATGATCCAGACCGCTGGCGGTGACGTAATTGGGTTGCTCGCTGATCAGGCGCTCGACCGGCTGGTCGGCATCCGCAGCGGCATTGTCTTCGTTGACGAAGGCGCGGCTCATGACTTTTCTCCTCTAATGAAGGTTGGGCCATGGGGGCGGGGGATAAGTTTCGTTGATCATCGCACAGGCATTAATCCCCTGTAGGAGCTGCCGAAGGCTGCGATGGGGCGCGTCAGCATGAGCGCTTTCGCAGCCTTGGGCAGCTCCTACAGGTATTCGCGCCGCTTGTTACTCAATAGTGATACCACTTCACCTCAAGCATCACTTCGTTCTGCGGCGAGCTCAGTTGGCTGAATTCTCGCTGGGCGCTCAGGCGCAGGCCGAGGTTGCGCGACAACTCCCATTGCTGATTCAGGCTGATGCTGCGGCGTACTTCGCCGTTGGTAAAGTAGTCGCCTTTGGTCTCCAGACTCAGGTTGCCAACCGGGTTACGCCACAAAATACCGCTATTGAAGCCTGCCGCGGGTGAGATGAACTCGGCGAAGTCGTTGTTGTGCTCAACCCGGACGGTGCCCAGAGCAAAACCCAGAACGTCGTCGCCCAGTTGCCAGGTGCCGCCTGCGCCGCCGTTCACATGGGACACCAGAGTCTCATCACCATGTTTACCCAGCACTCGTTCCAGGCCACCAGTGACTTGCCACGACCAGGGCTGCAGCAGTGCGTTGCGCGGGGTCAGGGAGCGGATAGTCGCCAGATCCAGTTGCTGCAGTTGCCAGTGATTGCCTTCGTACTGGCGCAGCTTGAGCTGCAGGATTTCGATCTGCGCCCCCAACGGGAAGCCGTAGGCATTGTCGTTGAGGTCGTGATAGGCCATGCGCAGGCCATACTCGGCGAAGGCCTTGTCATCGCGGGTGCCGACACCTGCTTGCCAGGTTCGGGATTCGTGACCGTCTTCCGGTAGCCCGGGGCGCTCGATATCCAGTGCTGGCGGCGGGTTCTGGTTGATCGCCCGCAGCAGTTCGAAACTACGCTGAGCGCGTCCGGCATCCCGCTCCTGACCGTTGGCACGGTAACGTTCGAGGCGATAGGCCGCGTCCTGAATCAGTGCACGGCGCTCTTTGGGCAGGGCCAGATAGTCGGGGCTTTGCAGTTGTTTCTGATCGGCACTGACTTCCAGTACCCACTGCTGCTCGGTGCTGTTCAGCGGCTTGGCGCGCTCCAGCAGTTCACGTTCACGAGACGGGCGATAGTCGATCTTGTCGACAAGTCCCGCCGCCTTGACGGCTTTGACGGTGTCGGTCGGAATGGCCGTCAACGGGAATTGCTCGGTCAGCTTCAAGCCCGGGCGAGCAACCTGCAGCAGTTCCAGCAGGCGATATGAACAGTTCTCGTCGAAGAAGAAATAGCCGAAGCGGATCTGCTTCAATTCCCAGACGTGCTCAACCATTCGGCCGGTTTCTTCCGGCGTCAGGTTCAGGTGGTATTCCCACAGGTCGCGGTTTTCCAGGCTGCGGTATTCGGACAGTTTCTCTTGATAGGGCACCAGCGCAAACAGGCCCGGATAGCCACCTGCGAGCCCCTTCCAGGCATACAGAATGCTGTTGTCCATACCTTCGATGTAGGCACCGAAGTTAATCGCGTAGCTGAGTAGCGCTGTGTTGTTGGTTTTAACGTCTGCCTGATCGATGCGCAGCAGCGTATGGCCAAACATGGACGAGGGGCTGTTCAGGTAGGCCGCGGGGAAGATCATTACCGCGCTGTCGGGGGCAACGTCCTTGAACCATTGAGTGAATTCCTTGCACTCAACGGTCGGCAAGTCTGTGAGGTGCAACTGATCTTTCAGCCAGCGGGTCCGTGCCGGGTAAACACACTGCGCATGTTTTTCACCCACGCTTGCCGGAGCATAAATAGCGTCGAGGGTAGCGCTCAGCTCCGCTTTCGGGTCGTGTTCACCGTTGGCCGAGAGAAAGAATTTTGGGTCGTCGACATAGCTGCGCCATCCACCCAGCTTGGCGGTTTCGTAATGCCCTAATGAAATCCAGAACGGCTCATTGGCCAGTTGCTGCAAACGTTCATCGCTCGCATGTTGTGCGGCGGACAGCGGGGTGCAGACGCAGAGCGCCAGATACACAAGGCGTTTGAGCATAGAAAGCAACTATTTCAGGGGATCGGGCAGTCAGGCAGTCTAGCGCGTGAACGCAACAAAAAGCCCGCCCTCCGAATGGAGGGGCGGGCGCAACGAGCTTATGCCTGGGTAGCGTACTTGGCCAGGGTCGGATCGTTTTTCAGTACGTCGAGGGTGTTGGTGTGAACGTCTTCAGCGGTGGCGTCTGCCTTGCTGAAAATCTGATTGAAGTGCTCGTGGGTGACAGCGGCGAAATGCGCACGGTCTTCCGGTGCAACGCCCAGCACAACCGCGTAAGTGGTCAGTGCTTCACCCTGACCCATGGCCATGTCCTTGGAAAGCTCATCCATCATGCCGTTCATGGCAATCCAGGATTTACCACCGTACGTCAGTGCGCTGTTAGTGGAGCAGCCGTTGGTGCCCGAGGTCATGCCGAAAGTGGCGTTACCCGAGGTGCCGTTAGTGGTCGATGCGAGGAAATGAGCGGGAGTACCGCGCTGACCTTCAAACAACATGTTGCCCCAACCGCAATCCGGGCCGCCTGGAGCCTGGGCCATAGCGTTGATGGAAACAGCTGCGAAGAGACTACCAAGAAGAATCCGTTTCATAGCTTTATTCTCTTTATATTCAACCAAGGGTCAGGGTTCATGGCTTCAGTTACGCCAAGGCGGCCAGTGTTTAATTTCTGGTACGCCAAGCTTGGAGCTTAGGCGCTATCCAAGGGTTCCGCCCTTTATTACAAAATGTTCATCAAAAATAGCGCCTGATATAACGCTCTGGCCAGCGTACCGCGCGGGTTGTGACGACTTGAGTTTTTTCCTGTCTTGCAAGTCACGTCCGGCGAGCGCCAGAATGCCGCCATCTGCCCCGCCTGATGTAAGGATGCCCGATGCCCGATACTGTTGCTGCCAGCCTGCGTCTTGCGCCTGAAGCGCTGACGCGTCCTTTTTCTGCTGAACAGTTCAGCTTTTCGACGACCAATGATCTGGAGCCCTTTCGCGGTGTGCTCGGCCAGGAACGAGCAGTAGAAGCCCTGCAGTTTGGTGTGGCGATGCCTCGCCCTGGCTACAACGTATTTGTCATGGGTGAGCCCGGCACCGGCCGTTTCTCGTTCGTGAAGCGTTACCTGAAAGCCGAAGGTAAACGCATGCAGACCCCGTGCGACTGGGTCTATGTCAATCATTTCGACGAACCTCGCGAGCCTCGTGCGCTTGAGTTGCCACCAGGCAGTGCTCATCAGTTCATCACCGACATCGGTGGGTTGATCGATAACTTGCTGGCCACATTCCCGGCGGTTTTCGAGCATCCGTCCTACCAGCAGAAGAAAAGCGCCATCGACCGCGCTTTCAATCAGCGCTATGACAAGGCTCTGGATGTTATCGAGCGTCTGGCGCTGGAAAAAGACATCGCTCTTTACCGCGACAGCACCAATATTGCGTTCACCCCAATGCTCGATGGCAAGGCGCTGGACGAAGCAGAGTTCTCGCAACTGCCCGAGACTGATCGCGAGCGCTTCCATGAGGATATCTCGGGGCTTGAAGAGCGGCTGAACGAAGAACTTGCCAGCCTGCCGCAGTGGAAGCGTGAGTCCAGTAATCAACTGCGCCAGTTGAACGAAGAAACCATCACTCTGGCATTGCAGCCACTGTTGGCGCCGTTGTCTGAACAGTACGCAGAAAATGCGGCTGTCTGCGCTTATTTGCAGGCGATGCAGGTTTACCTGCTCAAAACCGTGGTCGAGCAACTGGTCGATGACAGTAAAACCGATGCGCAGGCGCGCAAGCTGCTTGAAGAGCAATACAGCCCTAGCCTTGTGGTAGGTCACTCGGCCAGCGGCGGTGCGCCGGTGGTGTTTGAGCCGCATCCGACCTACGACAATCTGTTTGGCCGTATCGAATACAGCACTGATCAGGGCGCGCTGTACACCACTTATCGACAGTTGCGGCCGGGTGCGTTGCATCGCGCCAATGGCGGTTTCCTGATTCTCGAAGCAGAAAAAATGCTCAGCGAGCCGTTTGTCTGGGACGCCCTCAAGCGCGCCCTGCAGTCGCGCAAGCTGAAAATGGAATCGCCGCTGGGTGAGATGGGGCGGTTGGCGACGGTTAGCCTGACGCCGCAGGTCATTCCATTGCAGGTCAAAGTGATCATCATCGGTGCGCGTTCGCTGTATTACACCCTGCAAGATCTGGATCCGGACTTCCAGGAGATGTTTCGGGTGCTGGTGGATTTCGACGAAGACATCCCGATGTACGATGAAACGCTGGAGCAGTTCGCCCAGTTATTGAAAACCCGCACTTCGGAAGAGGGCATGGCCCCGCTGACAGCCGATGCAGTTGCGCGGCTTGCGACCTACAGCGCACGATTGGCTGAGCATCAGGGACGCCTTTCGGCACGCATCGGTGATTTATTCCAGTTGGTCAGTGAAGCGGATTTCATTCGCCAACTGGCCAATGAAGAGCAGACCGACGCTGGCCACATCGAACGGGCGCTCAAGGCCAAGGCTGCACGCACGGGGCGTGTGTCTGCGCGAATCCTCGACGACATGATGGCGGGCGTCATCCTGATCGACACTGATGGGGCGGCAGTTGGCAAATGCAACGGGCTGACGGTGCTGGAGGTCGGAGATTCGGCGTTTGGTGTGCCTGCACGCATTTCCGCCACGGTGTATCCGGGCGGCAGTGGCATCGTCGATATCGAGCGCGAGGTGAATCTCGGTCAGCCGATTCACTCCAAGGGCGTAATGATCCTGACGGGGTATCTGGGTAGCCGGTATGCGCAGGAATTCCCGTTGGCGATTTCCGCGAGCATCGCCCTGGAGCAATCCTATGGCTATGTGGATGGCGACAGCGCGTCGCTGGGCGAGGCCTGCACGCTGATATCGGCGTTGTCGAAAACGCCGCTCAAGCAATGTTTTGCGATCACCGGTTCGATCAACCAGTTCGGTGAAGTGCAGGCTGTGGGCGGGGTCAACGAGAAGATCGAAGGTTTCTTCCGTCTCTGTGAGGCGCGCGGGCTGACGGGGGAGCAGGGTGCAATCATTCCGCAAGCCAACGTCGCGACACTGATGCTTGATGAGCGGGTTCTTCAGGCCGTACGCGCGGGGCAGTTCCACGTTTATGCGGTACGTCAGGCTGACGAAGCCTTGAGTTTGCTGGTGGGCGAGCCTGCCGGTGAGCCGGACGAGAATGGCGAATTCCCGGAAGGCAGCGTCAATGCACGAGTCGTCGAACGTCTGCGCGACATCGCCGAGATGCTTAGCGATGAAGACCTCAAGGAAGAACTGGAGAAGGAGCCTGCGCAACTGGCACCAGAACTGAAGGCTTAGGCTTAACCACGGAAGTGGCGACGCCTTCTGTGGGAGCGAATTCATTCGCGAATACGGTATGTCAGCCGACAATGATGTTGACCGTGCCGGCCCCTTCGCGGATAAATCCGCTCCCACAGATCAGGTGAATATCGGGGTATTTGTGTCGTTAGAAACGCAGCCCTCCCGGCTAAAGCCGGTCCTGCGGCTCTGGTCTATACGCCGTTCATCCTCCCGGCTTTCCCAATCCGGCTTTTCTTCTATTCTGTTTCGGTACCACGGTTGTCAAAGGGACTGACACGCCTTACAGCACTTCCTAGTGCGGCGAATACCGTAGCCAACGAGGAGCTCGCCATGTCGCGTAGCCTCTGCCTTACCCGCCAATGCCTGGGTCTCATGACCCGAATAGAGTGTGTGATACGCCCCCTTTCTGGTGACAATGGCATGTGGACGTTGCTGTTTGCCGCCGGAATGACCGGGGAGCAACCGTCTGCAATCAAGACGCAGGGGCCGTTTCCAGGTGCTCCGGCTGCTGAGTCCGTCATGTTGGCGATTGCCGAAACCCTGACTTCGAGCGGTTACGAAGAGACGGACGATATCCCGATCTGGAGTCTGCACCTGCAGAGCGAATTACGCCGAATCAACGGCGATGCCTCCAGGCTCCAACGTTCTTCGCCTTTCTAGTTGGCCCGCTCATCCCCGTATGACGACGTTACCTTGCGATTCACATGATGGACGTGAAAGGCAGCGGTGGTTACGTCGATTTCAACTTTAAACTCCGCCCTCCGTGGCTTTAGGTCACATTCTGCGAATCGTCGGGTGGCTGGTATACTCGCCGCCATCTCCAAGCATCTGTGAGTTCAAATGGAACGTTTTGTCGAAAATGCCATGTACGCCTCGCGCTGGCTGCTGGCCCCTCTGTATTTCGGTCTGTCCCTGGGGTTGCTGGCACTGGTACTGAAGTTCTTCCAGGAGATCTTTCACGTCCTGCCCAACGTTTTCGCGTTGGCCGAGGCTGACCTGATTCTGGTTCTGCTGTCCCTGATCGACATGGCGCTGGTAGGTGGCCTGTTGGTGATGGTGATGATCTCCGGCTATGAAAACTTCGTTTCGCAGCTGGATATCGATGAAGGCAAAGAAAAGCTCAACTGGCTCGGCACCATGGACTCTTCATCGCTGAAGATGAAGGTTGCTGCCTCCATTGTGGCGATCTCCTCGATTCACTTGTTGCGGGTGTTCATGGACGCCAAGAACATCGAGCCGCAATACCTGATGTGGTACGTGATCATTCACATGACTTTTGTTGTTTCGGCATTTGCCATGGGGTACCTGGACAAGGTCACCAAGCACTGATTGTCGCCGTCTGTAGCGCTTCTACCCGCCGCCCGGCCATTGAAAGATGGACGGGCGGCGTCGTTTCAGGTGGCTGAAATCCGTTACCTTTCACAACGAGAGTCTTTTCATGTGAGCAGTGTCCAACGAGGGATTTGCAGATGACCGAAGACGAATTGGCAGCGCATATGACTGCAGGCCGTATCGACGAGTTGAACCTGATCTCCATTGAGGGGGGAATCTACCTGCTCGAAACCCGTTCGCAAGGCGTGGTGCAACTGCTCAAGGGCGAGCAGGGCGAGACTGTGAAACTGCGCTCGGTCGAGCACGCCCGTGAACTGCTGAGAGACTTCGAGCCTGTGCCCTTTCACCTGGTGCACGCTGTGGTGCATGACGAAATGTGCGGCATGCCGGTAGATAAGCGCGAGGCGCTGCGAGTGCCGATCAGTTTTCATTCGAAGTGGTAGTTTTTGATTTTTGTAGGAGCTGCCGCAGGCTGCGAACAGCAGTGTGGCAGGAATATCGCTTTCGCAGCCTTCGGCAGCTCCTACAGTGGCGTATGCCGGTACTTCATGTGCTAGGCTGCTCGCCCTTTTGATTCGGAGCGTCTGGTTCAGGCGTTCCTTTAGCGGAGCAGTGATATGTCCGAAGTCAACTTGTCCACCGACGAAACTCGCGTCAGCTACGGCATTGGCCGTCAGTTGGGCGGCCAACTGCGCGACAACCCTCCGCCGGGCGTTAACCTGGACGCGATCCTGGCTGGCCTGACCGATGCTTTCGGTGGCAAACCAAGCCGTGTTGGCGAAGAAGAAATGTCCGCCAGCTTCAAGGTTATCCGCGAAATCATGCAAGCCGAAGCCGCTGCCAAAGCTGAAGAGGCTGCTGGTGCCGGTCTGGCTTACCTGGCTGAGAATGGCAAGCGCGAAGGCGTTACCACTCTGCCGTCCGGCCTGCAATTTGAAGTGTTGACCACTGGTACTGGCGCCAGGCCGACCCGTGAAGATCAGGTTCGTACTCACTATCACGGCATGCTGACTGACGGCACCGTGTTCGACAGCTCCTACGAGCGTGGCGAGCCAGCTGAATTCCCGGTCGGTGGCGTTATCGCTGGCTGGACCGAGGCGCTGCAACTGATGAACGCTGGCAGCAAATGGCGTCTGCACGTACCGAGCGAGCTGGCTTACGGCGCTCAGGGCGTTGGCAGCATCCCGCCGCACAGCGTGCTGGTATTCGACGTTGAGCTGCTCGACGTTCTCTGATCGACTTCAAGTCCGTCAGTGAGGAGCAGGGCGAGTCTTCGGGCTCGGTCTGCTCCCGTCGCAAAAGCTGGCTTCATGGTCAGTGCAATTCCGCAATCGGGCGCAACGCTCGGGCATAGCAGAACAGAAACAGGTTACGCACCAGCTCTTTGAGCACGATAGGCTCGCTCGAACTCAGTTCGTTGACGTCCAGATCGCCCTGATCTCGCAGTTCATCCAGCGCTTCCTCCTCCAGCACGGCACACACTTCCCCGGTTTCGCGATGCAGGATTCGCAGGTAGGGGTGAGGACGGTCCAGCCATGCGTCGATCAAATAAGTCATGTTGATTCTCCTTGAGCAATGCAATGAGAATAATTCTTATTGGCGGAATAGCAAGTCTCTATTGAGAATTGTTCGCATTTTACGCTGGGTGGTTGATTTGGGTCAGGTTGCGACATTGAAAATTTTTATTATGTGGGAGCTGGGCTTGCCCGCGATAAGGCTGAATACGGTTCACCCTTAGATCGCGTGCAGCCTTATCGCGGGCAAGCCCAGCTCCCACAGGATCGCGATATTCAGCACGTTTTCGTTTACCAATAAAAAGCCCGTCACATTGGACGGGCTCTTTGGCTGCAGCGGGCGATCAGTGGGTACGGGCCACCGCAAACTCGCTCAACTCGACCAACGCGTCGCGGTATTCGCTTGGCGGCAGGGCGTCCAGGCATTTGATGGCGCGTGCAACGTAATCGCGGGCCAACTGCGCCGTGTAATCCAGAGCGCCAGAGGTCTCGACTGCGTTGCGGATGCTTTCCAGATCTTCCAGGCCGCCTTTCTGAATAGCCTGACGCACCAGCGCAGCCTGTTCGGCGGTGCCTTCGCGCATGGTGTAGATCAGCGGCAGGGTCGGCTTGCCTTCGGCCAGATCGTCACCGACGTTCTTGCCCAGGGTTTCGGCGTCGCCACGGTAGTCGAGCAAATCGTCTACCAGTTGGAAAGCCACGCCCAGATGATCGCCGAACGTGCGCAGTGCTTCACTTTGCTCTTCGGTGGCGTTGCACAGTGCGGCGGCGCTATGCGTCGAGGCTTCGAAGAGCATGGCTGTCTTGCCGCGAATCACTTCCATGTAGATTTCTTCGGTGGTGCTGGCGTCGCGAACTTTCGACAGTTGCAGCACTTCGCCTTCGGCAATGACCCGGGTCGCTTTCGAAAGGATCTTCATGACGGGCATAGAGCCCAGCTCGACCATCATTTCGAAAGAGCGGGAATAAAGGAAGTCGCCGACCAGAACGCTGGGCGCGTTACCCCAAAGGGCGTTGGCGGTGGAACGGCCACGGCGCATGCCGGACATGTCGACAACATCATCGTGAAGCAGGGTCGCGGTGTGCAGGAATTCGATGGTTGCAGCCAGCAGGCGCACGTCATCGCCTTCACGACCGAGTGCCTTGCCACACAGGAGGACCAGCAGCGGGCGCAGGCGTTTGCCGCCGGCCGAGGTAATGTAGTCGCCGATTTTCGAGACCAACGGTACCCGCGACGTCAGCTGCTGCTTGATAATGACGTCGACGGCACTAAAATCGTCCGCCACAGCGCGGTAGAAGGCTTGAGGTTGCATCAGCGAAAGGTGCTCCAGAAGGGTTGCGCCGCATGCTAGGTTGCGGGTTAGAGCGTGTCAAGGTATGACATCCCGCCTCTTGCAACCGTTTGATGCCTTGCGTACAATCGCGCACCCTAACTTTCCTGGGCAGCACCTGCCTTACGCAATTGCGACCGGGCCTTTCCAGCCCCGAGCAGCCATGCCAGCCGATACTCTACTTATAAAGAGCTGGGTGAGCAGGATTTACGGAGAAATACCATGTCTTATGCAGTAATCGTTACCGGTGGCAAGCAGTACAAAGTTGCCCCAGGTGAATACCTGAAGATCGAAAAACTGGAAATCGCTACCGGCGAATCCGTTACTTTTGATCGCGTTCTGTTGGTTGCCAACGGTGACGACGTTAACATCGGCGCACCTGTTGTTGCCGGCGCTACCGTTGTAGCTGAAGTGATCTCTCAGGGTCGCCACGACAAAGTTCGCATCATCAAGTTCCGTCGTCGTAAGCACCACATGAAGCGTATGGGCCACCGCCAGTGGTACACCGAGATCAAAATCACCGGTATTCAGGCTTAATTTCAGCCTAATCCCTCACTAGGAGAATTGACTCATGGCACACAAAAAAGCTGGTGGTAGTACCCGTAACGGTCGCGACTCAGAAGCCAAACGCCTTGGCGTGAAGATGTATGGCGGCCAGGCTATCATTCCGGGCAACATCATCGTGCGTCAGCGCGGCACCCAATTCCACGCTGGCTACGGCGTTGGTATGGGCAAAGATCACACCCTGTTCGCGAAAGTGGAAGGCGTGATCAAGTTCCAGGTTAAAGGCGCCTTCGGTCGTCGCTACGTGAGCATCGTTCCGAAGACTGAAGTCTCCGCAGCGTAATCATGCAGCAGCTGGAAAAGCCCTGTCTCGCGACGGGGCTTTTTCGTTTATGAAGGCTGCTGGCTTCAGGTTGTAAGTGTTTTGGTGAGTCTCTTGCAAAGCTGTTTGTGCGGGCTGTTGTGATGTTGACCTTTGAAGGTCACTGGTTTTTGATCGGTATCGCAACGCTCATTTTTGCAAGAGTCTTATGTATTTATGTTGTTCTGCTCGTCCCTGTGGCGGGAGGCGTGCGTTATGAAATTTGTAGATGAAGTATCGATTCGAGTAAAAGCCGGTGACGGCGGCAACGGTTGCATGAGCTTCCGTCGCGAGAAGTTCATCGAAAACGGTGGTCCGAACGGTGGTGATGGTGGTGACGGCGGCTCGATCTTCATGGTCGCCGACGAAAACCTCAATACGCTGGTGGATTACCGTTACACCCGTCACTTCGATGCTGAGCGCGGTTCCAATGGTGGCAGCGCCGACTGCACCGGCAAGAAGGGTGAAGAGCTGGTATTGCGTGTGCCGGTGGGCACTACGGTTATTGACGCAAGTACTCAGGAAATCATCGGCGACCTGACCAAGGCAGGTCAGCGTCTGCTGGTTGCAATGGGCGGCTGGCACGGTCTGGGTAATACCCGTTTCAAATCCAGTACCAATCGTGCGCCGCGCCAGACCACGCCAGGTAAGCCGGGTGATCAGCGTGATCTCAAGCTGGAATTGAAAGTGCTGGCTGACGTCGGTCTGCTGGGTTTGCCAAACGCCGGCAAAAGTACCTTTATTCGTTCCGTGTCTGCCGCCAAGCCGAAAGTGGCTGATTATCCGTTCACGACTCTGGTGCCAAACCTGGGTGTGGTCAGCGTTGATCGCTGGAAAAGCTTTGTTGTCGCGGACATCCCTGGCTTGATCGAGGGTGCTTCCGATGGTGCGGGCCTTGGGATTCGCTTCCTCAAGCACCTTGCGCGTACCCGCTTGCTGCTGCACCTCGTTGATATGGCTCCTCTGGATGAAAGCAGTGCTCCAGATGCAGCTGAAATCATCGTCAATGAGCTGGTCAAATTCAGCCCGTCCCTGGCAGAGCGTGATCGTTGGTTGGTGCTGAACAAGTGCGACCAGATCCTTGAGGAAGAGCACGAGGCTCGCGTCAAGGAAATCGTTGATCGTCTTGAGTGGACTGGCCCTGTCTACGTGATCTCGGCCATCTCCAAGGAAGGCACCGAGCAGCTTAGCCGCGATATCATGCGTTATCTCGAAGAGCGCAGCCTGCGCATCGCCGAAGAGCCTGGCTATGCTGAAGAGCTGGCTGAGCTGGATCAGCGCATTGAAGACGAAGCGCGTGCTCAACTGCAGGCGCTGGATGACAAGCGTGCATTGCGCCGTAGCGGTGTGAAGAGCGTGCATGACATCGGTGAAGATGATTGGGATGAAGATGATGAGGACGATGAAGACGGTCCGGAAATCATTTACGTCCGTGACTGATTCTCTGCAGTAAACTAGACGCCGCTTACTTGTAAGCGGCGTTTTTGTATCTGATATCTTGAATTTGTATCTACCAAAATTCTCTGGCTAAGGTTGGAAGATGATGCGCAGCAAAGTGACGGGTGCCCAACGCTGGGTCGTTAAGATTGGCAGTGCCTTGCTGACCGCGGATGGCAAGGGGCTGGATCGTTCGGCGATGGGCGTTTGGGTTGAGCAGATGGTGGCGCTGCATGAGGCGGGCGTCGAATTGGTCTTGGTATCTTCCGGTGCTGTGGCGGCCGGTATGAGCCGTTTGGGCTGGACATCGCGACCCAGTGCCATGCATGAGCTGCAAGCTGCTGCTGCGATCGGTCAGATGGGGCTGGTGCAGGCGTGGGAGTCCAGCTTTGCCGAGCATGGTCGCCACACTGCGCAGATTCTTCTGACTCATGACGACCTTTCCGACCGCAAGCGCTACCTGAATGCGCGCAGCACGCTGCGAACTCTGGTCGATTTGGGCGTGGTGCCGGTCATCAACGAAAATGACACGGTCGTCACTGATGAGATTCGCTTCGGCGACAACGATACCCTGGCGGCGCTGGTGGCCAACCTGGTCGAGGCCGACTTGCTGGTGATCCTGACGGATCGCGACGGCATGTTCGATGCTGATCCGCGCAACAATCCTGAAGCTCAATTGATTTACGAAGCTCGCGCTGATGATCCGGCGCTCGACGCTGTTGCGGGTGGTACGGGTGGTGCTCTGGGTCGTGGCGGTATGCAGACTAAATTGCGTGCTGCGCGATTGGCGGCCCGCTCGGGTGCTCACACAGTGATTGTCGGTGGGCGCATTGAGCGCGTGCTTGCCCGCCTCAAGGGTGGTGAGCGGCTGGGTACGCTGCTGTCGCCTGAGCGTGAAATGCTTGCAGCGCGCAAGCAGTGGCTGGCGGGGCACTTGCAGACTCGCGGCACGCTTGTGCTGGACGAGGGGGCTGTGGCCGCGCTGAGCAAGGATCACAAAAGCCTGCTGCCGGTTGGGGTCAAGCTGGTTCAGGGCAGCTTCCGCCGTGGCGAGATGGTCGTGTGCGTAGCGCCTGATGGTCGCGAAGTCGCGCGTGGTTTGAGTAATTACAGTGCGCTTGAGGCGCAGAAGATTATTGGTCAGTCGTCCGATGCAATCGTGCGTGTGCTCGGTTACATGGCTGAGCCTGAGCTGGTGCATCGGGATAATCTGATTCTGGTTTGAATCCCATCGTTGCTCTGGCGAAGCGGGATCCCGGTAGGAGCGAACTTGTTCGCGAGCAGTTGTATGCGTTGTGACGAAACCCGTCTCGCGAACAAGTTCGCTCCTACCGGGTATCGTATTTCAAAGGCGGCACCGTTTATTGGGTGTGAATTGGCCGGGTATCTCAAGATAAGGAACACGTAATGCGCCTAATGAAAGGATTGCTCGGGGCTTTGCTGGTGCTGCCGATGCTGGCTTCCGCTGAGGAAATTGGCCAGGTGTCGACGGTGTTCAAGCTCGTCGGCCCGAACGATCGAATTGTCGTCGAGGCTTTTGATGATCCCAAGGTCGATGGCGTGACGTGCTATCTGTCTCGTGCCAAAACGGGTGGAGTGAAGGGTGGTCTTGGTCTGGCAGAGGATCGCGCTGAAGCGTCCATTGCCTGTCGTCAGGTGGGGCCCATCCATTTCAAGGGTGAGCTGAAGGATGGCGACGAGGTCTTCAAGGAGCGCACTTCTCTGGTTTTCAAGACTATGCAGGTCGTGCGCTTCTTCGATAAAAAGCGTAACGCGCTGGTGTATCTGGTTTACAGCGACCGGATTATCGAGGGCAGTCCGCAGAATGCGGTGACTGCTATTCCGATCCTGCCGTGGTCGCCAGCACCCGCGCCGTAAGATTTCCGGTAGGAGCGAGCTTGTTCGCGAGGTTTGGTGTTGCGAATATAAATAGCTATCTGGGTTTAAATGCTATTTCTGTAGGAGTGAGCTTGCTCGCGATAGCGTCAGCTCAGGCGATATCTTCTTAACAGTTCTACTGCTATCGCGAGCAAGCTCACTCCTACAGGGTTATGTTTGCTGCGCGACAGTGCGGCGTCTGGGTGGTGGGTTGTTGTGATCCATCAAATCGCAGGCAACAAAAAACCGACCCTTGGGTCGGTTTTTTTACGGCTTAAGCTTATCGCTTAGGCTGCAGCTGCCACGGTCAGATCTTTGATGTGACCGTTCAGGCGGCTCTTATGGCGAGCAGCTTTGTTCTTGTGGATGATGCCTTTATCGGCCATACGGTCGATAACTGGCACGGCCAGAACATAAGCAGCTTGCGCTTTTTCAGCGTCTTTTGCGTCGATGGCTTTAACTACATTCTTGATGTAGGTACGAACCATGGAACGCAGGCTGGCGTTGTGGCTGCGACGCTTCTCAGCCTGTTTTGCACGTTTTTTGGCGGAAGGTGTGTTGGCCACCGTCGAGCTCCTCGAAAGACTTTTTAGGGAATAGCTTACAAAATAGGCCGCGAATCATGCCGATGACTGAATTGATTGTCAAGGGGTGGTGATCGGATCCGCTGAGTGGTCGCTATGTTTGTCCGGGATATTTATTTCCGGTGCGCGACCTGTAAACTCGCCGACTTTGCCTCTGTGCTTTTGCGGCGCGGAGTATTGCATAAATGGACAGGTTAATCGCCCGGTCCTTTAGCCTAGGCGCGAAATTCTTTAATGAACCTACTCAAATCATTGGCTGCCGTCAGCTCTATCACCATGCTTTCGCGGGTGTTGGGCTTTGTTCGGGACACCATCATTGCGCGCACATTTGGCGCTGGAATGGCGACCGATGCTTTCTTTATCGCTTTTAAACTGCCCAATTTGCTGCGCCGGATTTTTGCTGAAGGTGCTTTTTCTCAGGCGTTCGTACCTATCCTCGCCGAATACAAAAGCCAGCAGGGAGAGGAGGCGACCCGCACGTTCGTGGCTTACGTCACGGGTTTGCTCACGCTGGTTCTGGCGCTGGTTACGCTGCTGGGGATTATCGCTGCTCCCTGGGTAATCTGGGCCACTGCGCCGGGCTTTGCTGATACACCGGAAAAATTCGCGCTGACCTCTGATCTGTTGCGAGTGACCTTTCCTTATATATTGCTGATTTCCCTGTCCTCCCTGGCGGGCGCGATTCTCAACACCTGGAACCGCTTTTCGGTTCCGGCATTTGTGCCGACGCTGCTCAATGTCAGCATGATTTTCTTTGCCTTGTTTCTCACGCCTTATTTTGATCCGCCGGTCATGGCGCTGGGCTGGGCGGTATTGGTCGGCGGGCTGTTGCAATTGCTCTATCAATTGCCGCATCTGAAGAAAATCGGCATGTTGGTGCTGCCGCGTCTGAATCTGCGTGACACGGGCGTGTGGCGGGTGATGAAGCAGATGCTGCCTGCCATCCTTGGCGTGTCGGTCAGTCAGATTTCTCTGATCATCAATACGATTTTTGCTTCGTTTCTCGTGGCAGGATCGGTGTCATGGATGTACTACGCCGACCGCCTGATGGAGCTGCCGTCCGGGGTGCTGGGTGTGGCGCTGGGTACGATCCTGCTGCCGATTCTGTCGAAGACCTATGCCAGCAAGGATCGTCAGGAATATTCGCGAATTCTCGACTGGGGGCTGCGCCTGTGTTTTGTGCTGGTTTTGCCATGCACGCTGGCGCTGGGAATTCTTGCCGAGCCGTTAACCGTTTCATTGTTCCAGTACGGCAAATTCGACGCCGTGGACGCCGCCATGACCCAGCGCGCTCTGATTGCCTATTCCGTCGGTTTGCTGGGCATCATTCTGATCAAGGTGCTCGCGCCGGGTTTTTATGCGCAACAAAATATTCGCACCCCGGTGAAAATCGCGATCTTCACCCTTATTGTTACTCAACTGCTTAACCTGGCCTTCATCATCCCGCTGCAACATGCCGGGCTGGCCTTGGCGATCAGCGTCGGCGCCTGCATCAATGCACTGCTGTTGTTCTGGCAGTTGCGCAAGCAGGACCTGTTTCAGCCGCAGCCGGGATGGACGAAGTTTCTGTTGAAGCTGTGTCTGGCGGTCGCCGTGATGTCTGCTGTGTTGCTTGGGCTGATGCATTTGATGCCTGCCTGGAGCGATGGACAAATGCTGGAGCGCTTTATTCGTTTGGGCGCGTTGGTGGCGGCAGGGGTAGTGGCGTATTTCGCGACGTTGCTGGTGCTGGGTTTTCGTCTGAAGGATTTCGCCCGTAGCGCGGTCCTGTAGGCAAGAGTTGTAACGGGTAGTCGTCGGTTTTTTCCGTTATGGAACGATGACTGTTGTTTTGCCTCGGCGTGTTGCCTGTCGTCCGGGGCTGTGTGTGGTTATAATCGGCCACTTTATGAGCAAGAAGTGCGTTATGCAGCTGGTTCGAGGCCTCCACAATCTGCGCCCCCAGCATCGGGGCTGCGTCGCCACCATTGGCAACTTTGACGGTGTTCACCGGGGCCATCAGGCTATCCTGGCACGCTTGCGTGATCGTGCGGTCGAGTTGGGCGTGCCCAGTTGCGTGGTCATTTTCGAGCCGCAGCCGCGTGAGTTTTTCGCCCCGGCTACCGCTCCGGCCCGTGTGGCGCGCTTGCGTGACAAGCTGGAGCTGCTGGCCGCTGAAGGCGTTGATCGAGTGTTGTGTCTGGCGTTCAACCAGCGGCTGCGCAAGCTCAGCGCTGCGGAGTTCGTCGACACGGTTCTGATCGAGGGCCTTGGCATACAACATCTAGAGGTCGGCGATGATTTCCGCTTCGGTTGCGACCGGATTGGCGATTTCGACTTCCTGCAACAAGCGGGGAACGACCGCGGCTTTACGGTTGAGGCGGCGCAGACCGTTGAAATCGATGGCGTTCGCGTCAGCAGTACCAAGGTGCGCAATGCTCTGGCCGTGGCGGATTTCGCCCTTGCCGAGCGCATGCTGGGTCGTCCGTTCCGGATTACCGGGCGGATTCTGCATGGCCAGAAGCTGGCGCGGCAGTTGGGTACGCCCACTGCGAATGTGCAACTCAAGCGTCGTCGAGTACCGCTGACCGGTGTTTATCTGGTCAGTGCGAGCATCGATGGCAAGACCTGGCCGGGCGTTGCCAATATTGGCGTGCGTCCGACCGTGGCAGGTGATGGCAGTGCCCACCTTGAAGTGCATCTTCTGGATTTTGCCGGTGATCTTTACGACCGGCGTTTGACGGTGGCTTTCCACCATAAGCTGCGTGATGAGCAGCGTTTCGCCTCCCTGGAGGCGCTCAAGACGGCAATCAATGCGGATGTCGCCGCCGCCCGTGCCCATTGGCATGGTCAATCGCTAATCAAGAGCCTGAAATGACCGACTACAAAGCCACGCTTAATCTTCCGGACACCGCCTTCCCAATGAAGGCCGGCCTGCCCCAGCGCGAGCCGCAAACTCTGCAGCGCTGGGACAGCATTGGCCTGTACCAGAAGCTGCGCGAAATTGGCAAGGATCGTCCCAAGTTCGTTCTGCACGACGGTCCTCCTTACGCCAACGGCAATATTCACATCGGTCACGCCGTTAACAAGATCCTCAAGGACATGATCGTGCGCTCCAAGACCCTGTCGGGTTTTGACGCGCCGTATGTTCCGGGCTGGGACTGTCATGGTCTGCCGATCGAGCACAAGGTCGAAGTGACCCACGGCAAGAACCTTTCCGCCGACAAGACCCGCGAGCTATGCCGCGCCTATGCGGCGCAGCAGGTTGAAGGTCAAAAGGCCGAGTTCATCCGTCTGGGTGTGCTGGGCGATTGGGACAAGCCTTACCTGACCATGAATTTCACCAACGAAGCCGGGGAAATCCGTGCGCTGGCGGAAATGGTCAAAGGCGGCTTCGTGTTCAAGGGCCTCAAACCCGTGAACTGGTGTTTCGACTGCGGCTCGGCATTGGCTGAAGCAGAAGTCGAATATCAGGACAAGAAGTCTTCGACTATCGATGTGGCGTTCCCGGTTGCCGATGAGGCCAGGCTGGCCAAGGCATTCGGCCTTGATTCGCTGAGCAAGCCTGCGGCCATCGTGATCTGGACCACCACCCCGTGGACCATCCCGGCCAACCAGGCGTTGAACGTGCATCCAGAGTTCGAGTACGCCCTGGTTGATGTTGGCGACAGATTACTGGTGCTGGCTGCCGAGTTGGTTGAAAGCTGCCTGACCCGTTACAAGCTGGAAGGCACTGTCATCGCCACCGCTACCGGTGCTGCGCTGGAGCTGATCAATTTCCGTCATCCGTTCTATGACCGTCTGTCGCCGCTGTATCTGGCCGACTACGTCGAGCTGGGCGCTGGCACTGGCGTTGTTCACAGCGCCCCGGCCTATGGCGTGGACGACTTTGTCAGTTGCAAAAAATACGGCATGACCAACGACGACATCCTTAGCCCTGTGCAGAGCAACGGTGTGTATGTCGATTCGCTGGAGTTCTTCGGTGGCCAGTTCATCTTCAAGGCTAACCAGGCGATCATCGACAAGCTGGCCGAAGTTGGCAGCCTGATGGACACCGAAACCATCACTCACAGCTATATGCACTGCTGGCGCCACAAGTCGCCACTGATCTACCGCGCCACTGCGCAGTGGTTCGTGGGTATGGACAAACAGCCTCAAGCTGGCGACACCCTGCGTGAGCGTGCCGTCAAAGCCATCGAAGACACCAAATTCGTTCCGGCATGGGGTCAGGCGCGCCTGCACTCGATGATTGCCAACCGTCCTGACTGGTGCATTTCACGTCAGCGCAACTGGGGCGTGCCGATCCCGTTCTTCCTGCACAAGGAAAGCGGCGAGTTGCACCCGCGTACTGTTGAGCTGATGGAAGAAGTCGCCAAACGCGTCGAGAAAGAAGGCATCGAAGCCTGGTTCAAGCTGGACGCGGCCGAATTGCTGGGTGACGAAGCGCCCAAGTACGACAAGATTTCCGACACTCTGGACGTCTGGTTCGACTCGGGTACTACGCATTGGCACGTGCTGCGCGGTTCGCACCCGATGGGTCACGAGACCGGTCCACGCGCCGACTTGTACCTTGAAGGTTCCGACCAGCACCGTGGCTGGTTCCACTCGTCGCTGCTGACGGGGTGTGCAATCGATAACCACGCGCCTTACCGCGAATTGCTGACCCACGGTTTCGTCGTAGATGAAAACGGTCGCAAGATGTCCAAGTCGTTGAACAACGTCGTGGCGCCGCAGAAGGTCAACGATTCGCTGGGCGCCGACATCATGCGTCTGTGGGTCTCGGCGACTGACTATTCCGGTGAAATGGCGGTTTCCGATCAGATCCTGCAGCGCAGCGCTGATGCCTACCGGCGGATTCGCAACACTGCGCGCTTCTTGCTCTCGAACCTGAGCGGTTTCAATCCGGCTACCGATATCCTGCCGCCGGAAGAAATGCTTGCGCTGGACCGTTGGGCTGTCGACCGTACCTTGCTGCTGCAGCGTGAGCTGGAAGAGCATTACGGCGAATACCGCTTCTGGAACGTGTACTCCAAGATCCACAACTTCTGCGTGCAGGAGTTGGGTGGATTCTATCTGGACATCATCAAGGACCGTCAATACACCACGGCGGCGGACAGCACCGCACGGCGCTCCTGCCAGACCGCGCTGTTCCACATCTCCGAAGCGCTGGTGCGCTGGATTGCGCCGATCCTGGCGTTCACCGCCGATGAGCTGTGGCAGTACCTGCCGGGCGAGCGTAACGAGTCGGTCATGCTCAACACCTGGTACGCAGGCCTGAGCGAAATGCCTGCTGACTTCGAGCTGGACCGCGCCTACTGGGAGCGGATCATGGCGGTGAAGGTGGCGGTCAACAAGGAAATGGAAAACCTGCGCGCAGCCAAGGCGATTGGCGGCAACCTGCAAGCTGAAGTGACTCTGTATGCTGAAGACGCGCTGGTCGCCGACCTGTCGAAACTGAGCAACGAACTGCGCTTTGTGCTGATCACCTCGACGGCCAGTGTCGCGCCATTGCTAGATGCTCCCGCCGATGCGGTGGTGACCGAGGTTGCGGGTCTGAAGCTCAAAGTCGTCAAGTCCGGCCACGCCAAGTGCGCCCGTTGCTGGCATCACCGTGCTGACGTTGGCGTGAACCCGGAGCATCCGGAGATCTGCGGCCGTTGCGTAGACAACATCAGCGGTGCTGGCGAGGTTCGTCACTATGCCTAAGGCTGGTTTTGGCCGCTTGGCCTGGCTCTGGTTGAGCCTGCTGGTTCTGGTCATTGACCAGGCCAGCAAGTATTACTTCGAGCACCGTCTGGAATTGTACGAGCAGATCGTGATCATTCCGGACTACTTCAGCTGGATGCTGGCTTACAACACTGGCGCAGCGTTCAGCTTCCTGGCCGACAGTTCGGGCTGGCAGCGCTGGCTGTTCGCACTGATCGCGATTGTGGTCAGTGTGGTGCTGGTGGTCTGGCTCAAGCGTTTGGGGCGAGACGAGACATGGCTCGCCATCGCGCTTGCGCTGGTGCTGGGCGGCGCGCTGGGTAACCTGTACGACCGTATCGTCATCGGGCATGTGATCGATTTCATTTTCGTACACTGGAAAGAGCACGGCTTCCCGGCATTCAACGTCGCTGACAGTGCGATTACTGTCGGTGCAATCATGCTGGCGCTGGACATGTTCAAGAGCAAGAAAACCGGAGAGACCGTTAATGACTGAACAGGTATTGACCGAGCAGCGCATCGGTCAGAACACGGAAGTCACTCTGCATTTTGCTTTGCGCCTGGAGAACGGCGAAACAGTCGACAGCACCTTTGAAAAGGCTCCGGCCACCTTCAAGGTGGGTGACGGCAACCTGTTGCCTGGCTTTGAAGCTGCATTGTTCGGCTTCAAGGCGGGTGACAAACGCACTGTGCAAGTCTTGCCGGAGAACGCCTTCGGCCAGCCGAACCCGCAAAACGTACAGATCATCCCGCGTTCGCAGTTCCAGGACATGGAGCTGTCGGAAGGTTTGCTGGTGATCTTCAATGATGCGGCCAATACTGAGCTGCCGGGTGTGGTGAAAGCTTTCGATGACGCGCAAGTGACCATCGACTTCAATCACCCGCTGGCGGGCAAGACCCTGAGCTTCGAAGTGGAAATCTTCGAGGTCAAGGCGCTCTGAACAAGCTTGAACCTGAGCCCGAACTTGTTCGGGCTGTTTCGCACGTAGACATGAGGCACCCCATGCAAATCAAACTCGCCAACCCTCGCGGCTTCTGCGCTGGAGTGGATCGCGCGATCGAAATCGTCAATCGCGCCTTGGAAGTGTTTGGCCCGCCGATCTATGTGCGCCATGAAGTGGTTCACAACAAATTTGTCGTCGAAGACCTGCGCGCTCGCGGTGCGATCTTCGTCGAAGAGCTGGATCAGGTGCCGGACGACGTCATTGTGATCTTCAGCGCCCACGGCGTTTCCCAAGCCGTGCGCACTGAGGCATCGGGTCGAGGCCTGAAAGTCTTCGACGCCACTTGCCCGCTGGTGACCAAGGTGCATATCGAAGTCGCGCGCTACAGCCGCGACGGTCGTGAGTGCATCCTGATCGGCCACCATGGTCACCCGGAAGTTGAAGGCACCATGGGCCAGTACGACGCGAGCAATGGCGGCGCGATCTACCTGGTTGAGGATGAGAATGACGTTGCCGAGCTGCAGGTGCGCAACCCTGAAGCGCTGGCCTTCGTCACCCAGACCACTTTGTCCATGGACGATACCAGTCGCGTTATCGATGCCTTGCGCACGCGCTTTCCGGCGATTGGCGGGCCACGCAAGGATGACATCTGCTACGCCACGCAAAACCGCCAGGATGCGGTCAAGCAACTGGCCAACGAATGCGACGTTGTATTGGTTGTCGGCAGCCCTAACAGCTCCAACTCCAATCGCTTGCGTGAGCTGGCCGAGCGTATGGCGACTCCGGCCTATCTGATTGATGGCGCTGAAGACATGCAGCGCGGCTGGTTCGATGGCGTTGAACGTATCGGCATTACCGCAGGTGCTTCGGCGCCGGAAGTACTGGTGCGCGGTGTGATCCAGCAATTGCACGAGTGGGGCGCAACCGGTGCCGACGAACTGGCTGGCCGCGAAGAGAATGTAACCTTCTCGATGCCCAAGGAACTGCGGGTCAAGTCGCTGTTGTAATGAAGCAAAAAGTGGCCCTGTAGGAGCTCACCGAGGTTACGAGGCCAGCGATAACGGTGTGTCAGACAGGACGCCATCGCTGGCCTCGTAACCTCGGTGAGCTCCTACAGAACAGGGTCCAATCTGGAAGATTGCTGTTTGTTCGATCAGGGCGCCGAAGGCTGCGTTGTGTCAGGACACATGTCTCGCAGCCTTCGGCAGCTCCTACAGGGAATGCGTTTGCAAGCACAGGTCTGCAGGAACTCCCGCGCTACCCGCAAAGCTTTTCCGGCTTTGGCACGCTTTCAATTCTGACCCTGCCGGTATTGGCCATCACCACTGTGTGATGGCTCAGCGTGTCATTCACGGCGCAGATGAAGAGACTCCCGGACACAAACCCGCTATCTGATGGCGAACCCAAAGCGTTGAAGCGAATCTGTCGCGTGACATGTTGGTTGCCGAAGACTGGCACTTTCCCGCTTCGAGTCCGCTCGGTCAGCACCAGATCGTCCTCACTGTTTTTCGGGTCAACCACGATCTGCCAGCCTTTGCTCCAATTCTCATCGATCGCCCGGATCGTCACTGGTCGGCTTCTAAGAATCGCCTCCGTTCGCGCTGTGCGTATGCCGCTAGCCAGTTGCTGAGCCACATCAAGCCGCCGCTGGCTCATGACGAGCTCACTGAATGCCGGAACGGCAAGGGTGACGATCAGTCCGATGATTACCATCGTCACTGCCAGCTCGATTATCGTAAAACCCGCTTGTTTCATGCATTTCCCTCCCTGGAAATTGTCATTTGAATGTCAGCCGGGCACTCGTCCCAGCCAAACAACCGTACATCCCTGTTTACAGTTTCAGCGCTGGATGCTGTCCTATAGTCGTAACGTCAAGGAGACACTCAATGACTCAGCGATCCAAGGGGTTCACCCTCGTCGAATTGTTAATCACTGTGTCGTTGGTGGGGATACTCGCGGCTATTGCCATTCCCAGTTTCAATAGCTCGATACAGGGATCAAAGGCTGATACCGAAGTCAGTGATCTGCAGCGCGCCCTCAACTTTGCCCGGCTTGAGGCGATAAATCGGGGAGTGAGCATTCAGGTTCGGCCCAATGTCGACGGTACTGCCTGGAACACTGCCCTCAAGGTGGTGCGCGCGAGCGATACGTCGAGCGTGAACGCTTTGAGGGTCACAGCCCCCATGGGCAGCGGGGCTGCGCTGGCGGTTCCGGGTGTCAGTTTGATCGAGTTCAATAACCTCGGTGGGCTCTCGGCTCCGGCGAGTGCCGTTGCAATGACTTACACACTGGGCACGACGATTACCAAGACTGTCTATGTATGCTTGAACGGCCGAATAGTTTCGAGTGGAAATTGCGATGGTTAAGGGACGAAAGAGTAGTCAGATTGGCATGACGCTGATCGAGGTGTTGGTGTCGGTGCTGATTTTAGGCATTGGCCTGTTGGGGGCTGCCGCTATTCAACTTAACGCGCTTAGGTATACCGACAGCTCGGCCATGACCAGTCAGGCCAGCTTCATCGCCTACGACATGATGGACCGCATCCGGGCGAACGTAGATGGTAATGCCGCGAACAATGGTTCCAATGTCCTGGCCAGCTATGCGCTGGCTTCGTTGGCCAATGCGCCCGCAGCCAGCGCTAGCAATATGAGCAATGCCGTCACGCAAGACCTGGCTGACTTCAGCACCAATATCACTAACTTTGCCGGAACTGCGGGTGCCAGCAGCAAGATCGTGATCGCCAAACCCGTTGTGACCATCACGATTACCTGGGATGACACGCGGGCTGCCGCTGCAAGCGATACTTTTCTGGGCAGAACCCCGGGTGCGACCAATCCGCAACAGTTTGTCCTGAGTACACGTATCGGTGTTAACGACGTGGTAGCCCCATGAACAGATCTGTCCGGGGTTTTGGTCTTGTCGAGATCATGGTGGCGCTGGTGCTGGGGCTGATTGTGAGCATGGGCATCGTGCAGATTTTCATCGCCTCCAAAGGTACTTATCAGTCTCAGAATGCTGCCGCACGGATGCAGGAAGATGCGCGTTTCGCCCTGAGCAAGTTGATGCAGGAAATCCGCATGACCGGGATGTATGGCTGCCTTGATTTCGATACGACGATCGTCGCCCCGGCGATTGCGAAGCCTGCTGATTTCACTAACCCGATTCTTTGGGATAACGCTACCAACACACTGACGCTGGTGACCGCCGACGTGGGCACATCCGGCAGTTCGCCGACCTGGAGCGTGGTCTCTGATTGCAGGACCACCTCCCGCATCTATAACGGAACGCGTGCGCCCGGAGTGGGAGAAACCAGTTTCCCCTTGCGCAAGATCACTTACAGCCTGAGCGGGAGCGATCTGAGAATGAAGGTCGGAACTGGCACTGACGCACCGCAGCCGTTGGTGAGTAATGTTCAGGCATTCACCGTCGATTTCGGGATAGCCGGTGCACCGATGTCCTACACCAGAGTTATCAGCAGCCCCGCGCTGGCCTCCAATATTCGCAGCGTGCGTTTGACCCTGACCGTATTTGACCCGGCGGGGAAGGTGCGTAACCAGACCTATAACGTGGTTGCTGCTTTGCGTAACCGGTTCTGAACGGATGCATGCCATGAAAACGAAATCGCGCGCTATTTCAACGGGATATCCCGCAAGGCAAAAGGGCATGGTGCTGCTGGTCAGCCTGGTCTTTTTGCTGCTGCTGACGCTGGTGGGCGTCTCGTCGATGCAGAACGCTACCCTGCAGGAAAAAATGGCGGGCAGCGTGACAGTACGCAATCAATCCTTTCAGATGGCAGAAGCGGTATTGCGGCTTGGTGAGTCGGCTATTCAGGTCGCGGGTTATTCATTGGCCGCCTGCACGACTACGGCCGGGTGTGCGCCTCCGGCTGATTCAACGACGGTAACGGCCGCAGGCAACAGTTCGGCAGGGGTTCCGTGGATAGCTGCGGGCGGGGGCTTTTATGTGATTCAGAACATTGGCACCACCGCCTCGCCGGTCAATCGGCCGCCTACTTGTTCGGCCAGTAGTTCCGTCACGCTTTATCGGGTGACGGCGAGCGTAGTTCAAGGGGTATCGAGAACGGTACTGGAGAGTATTTATGCCAATTGCTAGGTTGCCGGTCCGTATTCTGAAGTATGTCTACGGCGCATTACTGGCGTTGTACCTGACAGCCCCCGCTTATGCGTTTACCCCCGCGCAAGTGCCGCTGCTGAGCTCTCCGGCGGTACCGGCGAACCTGATGTTGTTGGTGGATAACTCGGGGAGTATGTACAACATTATCTGGGCGTCGGGTTTTGATCCGACTGTAGCCCGTACCCCTGTGAGTTATCTTCCCAACTGCCTGAACGGGTTACTCGTTGTACCTTGTCTTGAGTTGAAGGAGATCTCGGGAAACGAGACTTTGGCGCTGGCGGATGTCAGCTCACTCGGCTTGGTTGGGCTTTCGCTTCAATGTCTGTTGGGCGGAATACCTATTTATCGCAATGGCTTTCAGCGCTGCATGAAACTACCGGACCCAGCCGGAAACGGGCAGACACGTTACACCGCCAACTACCTATCCTGGTTGATAGATCAGGTCCCGCAGAACTTACTGGGGTTCAGGGACTACACGACCGGCAACATCCCCAACGATTACCGGATGAACATTGCTAAAAACGTCGCCACCAATCTGGTGACCAACAATACTTCGTTGCGCATTGGCCTTGCCCAATTTAATGACCCCAATAATTTCGACCTCGGCCCCGGCGGCAGAATCTCCAGGCCTGTCGCCGACCTCTCACCGGTGACCGCGACGGTTTACCAGCCCACACCGGTGACTCAGGCGCAGGCCACGACCAATATCAATAATCTGAAAAACTCCATTGCGGCGCTGACACCATCGGCCAATACCCCGATGGCGGAAACCTACTATGAGATCACGCGTTATTTCCGGGGGATGACCTCTTACTATCCAAGTCCCCCGACGACCTATACCAGCCCGATTCAGTATCGCTGCCAGAAGAACTATGGCGTGGTGATCACTGATGGTTTGCCGACCTATGACCGGACGTTTCCCACCAACGATCCGGATGACCTTGCCGACTCCTCGCGGTCGCTGCCCAACTGGGATTTGAATGCCGCCAACGACGGCACCCTGGTGGGTGACGACGAGGGCAGTACGTTTTACCTCGATGACCTGGCCAAATTCGCCTACGACATTGATATGCGAAAAACCTCGGATGGCACTGACCTGACTGGCAAAAGCTGGGATACCACCGGTTTCAACAAGCAGAACATGAGTACCTACACCATCGGCTTTACGCTGGCGGACCAGATGCTGATCGACGCTGCCGATGACAACCATGGGCATGGCAAGTACTACCAGACTAACGACAGCGCAGGATTAACCAATGCGCTCAACCTGACACTGAGTGATATCTATGCCAAGGCCGGTTCGGGCGGCGGCGGGGCGGCGAGTTCTTCGACGCTCACGTCTTCCACCCGGATCTATCAAACCCTGTATGACCCGACTGACTGGCACGGCACGATCAGGGCTTACAACCTGGATGGCACCACCGGCGTTCAGCAAACCACACCTGCCTGGAGCACCGACTCGCAAATCACCAGCACGGCAACTGCTCCGGTTTTCGAGTCGTGGAACACTGGCACGTCAGCAAAGATCACCCTCAACTTCACTAATTTTTCCACGCCACAACAGACTGCGCTCAATGCGACCTTGCCAACAGGTGTCACCGGAGCGCAGCTCATTGCGTGGACTCAAGGCACTGCGAACGCCCGGTTGCGCACCCGCACTCGCTTGTTGGGCGACATCATCAACTCACCCCTTACGGTTGCGCAGCCTACCGAAAAGACCTCTGCGGACCTGACCGGTAATACCTCGTACGCGACGTATCTGACGACCAAAGCAGCCAACATGAACCTCAACCTGCTGGTTAACGCCAATGACGGTTTTTTCAACGTCATCAATGCCACCACGGGGGCTCGTCGCTACGCGTATATGCCGTCGACTGCATTGACGTCACTGGCAACCATCGCGTCGACGACTTATGGTTCCGGGGTCCACAAGTTTACGGTCGACGGTCAGATTGGCGTCTTCGATGCCCAGATCGGAAGCACCTGGTCGACCGTTGCTTACGGCGGCACCGGCGCGGGTGGCAAGGCGTTCTTTGCGATCAGTCTGTTTCAGGGTACTGCCAATAACATCGGCGCATTATGGGAGGTCAAGGCCCCTGATACCTCTACGCCTGCCAATCTCTACAACAATCTTGGTTATGCCTATTCAAAGCCTGATGTGGCGCGTATGGCCAACGGCACCGGCATTGTCGTAGTGGGTAATGGCTACGGCAGCTTCACCGGCAACGCATCATTGTTCGTGCTCAACGCCGCCACCGGAGCCGTGATCAGAGAGATACCGATTCCGGCCGCCTATGCCGCAGCGGACAACGGTCTGTCTTCGGTAAAATTGCGGGTCAACGCGCAGAACGTTGTGCAAGCGGCCTATGCTGGCGACTTGAAAGGGCGCATGTGGAAGTTCGACATGAGCGGCGCGGCGGCCAGTAGTTGGGGAGTCGCCTTTGGCAATAAACCCCTGTTTACCGCACCGGGTGGTGCTACGCAGCCGATCACCGTGCAGCCTCTGCTGGTAGACCATCCTACCAACGGCAAAATGGTCTATTTCGGCACCGGTAAATTCATGGAGGTCGCGGATAAAACCACCGCTGACCAACAGGGGTTTTATGCAGTCTGGGATCCCGATACCGGTGTAGGTGACGTGACGCAAAGTGGTTTGCAGCCACAAACCATCACGGGCACCATCACCGGCAACGGCGCCTCTTACACCACGACGTCCAGTAACGACGTTGATTGGGCGTCAAAGAGGGGCTGGTATCTGCTTCTGAATACGACTGAACCTTTTGTCGGCGAGCGAGTGATCTACCCGGCACAAACCACCCGTGGGCGGATTCTTTTCACCACCGCTGCAGTCAACTCTTCGGACCCTTGTGAAAGCACGGGCACCGGGCGGGTGTTCCAGCTGGATGCTGCCAAGGGCGGGATGCTCAACTACTCGATCCTGGATACCAATGGCGACGGCAGGATTGATTCTGCTGATTCGCGTGTCGCCGGTATCGCGATCGGTACTGGGATTCCTAATCTGGTCGCTGTTGTGGCCGGTCTGGCTGGCGCGGATGACAACATGTATATCATCGATTCCAGCGGTAATTTCATTCGTCTTCCAACGAAGGGCGATGGTAGCGGCAATAACGTTTACCAACGCATCATGTGGCGGCAAATACAGTAGGAATACGGCGTATGCGCAGCAGATCAACAGGCTTTACCTTGATGGAACTCATGATTGTCGTGGCGATTGTCGGTATTCTTGCCTCCATTGCGTACCCCAGTTACACGGAATATGTGAGGCGTACCCACCGGGCGGAGATTGCGAGCCTGTTGACTGAGCAGACTCAGGCGCTGGAGCGGTTCTTCTCCCGAAACGGTAAATATACGGATGTAGCTGCGGCCGGAGGCAATGCTGCAGTGAACCTGATTATTTCGCCGGGTAACGCTTATTACACCATTGCGGCGGTTCGGGCCGATCAGACGTTCACGTTGACTGCGACACCTGTGGCGGGGTCGATGATGAACGGTGACAAATGCGGCAATTTCGTGATTACCAATACTGGCGCTATCAGCAACTCCACGGGCCTGGCCAGTAAAGACTGCTGGGGCCGCTGATCGCCCTTTTTGAATGAGTGCAAGATGTCCAGGCAGGTTGTGATTGTTGGCGGTGGTGTGATCGGTCTGTTGACTGCGTTTAATCTCGCATCCGAAGTTGAACAGGTGATCCTTCTGGATCGCTCTGATGTAGGGCAAGAGTCTTCCTGGGCGGGCGGCGGCATTGTTTCTCCCCTTTATCCCTGGCGTTACAGCTCTGCTGTGACAGCGCTGGCGCATTGGTCGCAGGATTTCTATCCACAACTTGCCGAGCGTCTGCTTGCACAGACAGGCGTCGACCCTGAAGTTCACACCACCGGTTTGTACTGGCTGGATCTGGATGATGAACAGCAAGCGCTGGAGTGGGCGGTGCGCGAGGGTCGGCCGCTGAGTTCAGTGGACATCTCTGCGGTGCACGATGCTGTGCCCGTGCTGGGTGAGGGCTACACGCGGGCCATCTACATGGCTAACGTCGCTAACGTGCGCAATCCGCGGCTGGTCAAATCCCTTAAAGCTGCCTTGCTGGCGCTGCCCAATGTCACCGTCCATGAGCACTGTGAAGTGCTGGGCTTTGTCCGCGAGGGCGACCGGGTGCTGGGCGTGAGTACCTCTTCCGGGGATGTTCTCGGCGATCAGGTGGTACTGGCGGCCGGGGCCTGGAGTGGCGAGTTGCTCAAGACGCTTGGCCTTGAGCTGCCGGTCGAGCCGGTCAAGGGCCAGATGATTCTGTACAAATGCGCGTCGGACTTTCTGCCGAGCATGGTGCTTGCTAAGGGGCGATACGCGATCCCCCGGCGCGACGGGCATATTCTGATCGGTAGCACGCTGGAGCACGAAGGCTTCGACAAGACCCCCACCGATGTCGCACTGGAAAGCCTCAAGGCTTCTGCGGTCGAGCTGCTGCCTGCGTTGGATGATGCTCAGGTGGTTGGTCATTGGGCAGGCCTGCGTCCGGGCTCGCCTGAAGGTATTCCTTACATCGGCGAGCTGCCCGGGTTTGCCGGGCTATGGCTGAATTGTGGCCATTATCGCAACGGCCTGGTACTGGCGCCTGCGTCGTGCCAGTTGCTGGCAGACCTGCTGGTCGGACGTGAGCCGGTGATAGATCCGGTACCGTATTCACCAGCGGGCAGAGTAGTTGGGCTTCTGTAGGAGCGAACTTGTTCGCGAGGCGGTGTGGCAGGCAAGGCGCCTCGCTGGCTTGAAATGCATTTTCTGTAGGAGCTGACGAAGGTTGCGAAGCATTTCTCTTGACGTACCGCGATCGCAGCCTTCGGCAGCTCCTACAGGGGCCAGGTTGCTGCGCGAACGACTTGCAGTTTCAAGTGCTCTACTCCAACCCAAGCTTTTTAAGCCGATAGCGCATTGACCTGAACGTCAGGTTCAGGCGCTGTGCCGCTGCTGTTCGATTCCAGCGGGTTTCTTCCAGCGCTTGCAGGATCAGTTTGCGCTCGATGCTTTCCAGATAGTCTTCAAGGTTGTGGATGTCGGCAAGGTTGGCGCTGTCTTGCTCCGACGGTGCTGACGGTTGCACCAGGCGCAGGTCGGCTACGTCGATCTGGTTGTTCTCGCACAAGGTATAAGCGCGTTCGAGAATGTTCTCCAGTTCGCGAACGTTACCTGGAAAGCGGTAGCTCTTGAGTGCCTCCAGCGCCTGCGGATCAAGTCGGGCAGGGGGCTGCGACGATTCATCGGCAAGGCGTTTCAGGACATGTGCGGCCAGTTGCTCGATGTCCTGGCGACGCTCACGCAGCGGTGGCACCTGTAACTCGATCACGTTGAGCCGGTAGTACAAGTCCTGACGAAAGCGCCCGGCAGCCACTTCAATTTGCAGGTCTTTGTGTGTGGCGCACAGCACGCGCACGTCCACCACCAACTCCTGCTGAGCGCCAACGCTACGAACCGATTTTTCCTGAATCGCCCGCAGCAGTTTGACCTGCATGGCCAGCGGCAGGTCGGCAACTTCATCCAGAAACAGCGTCCCGCCGTTGGCCGCCTGAAACAGCCCCGGTTTATCTTCGTGAGCCCCACTGAAGCTGCCTTTGCGATGGCCGAAGAATTCACTCTCCATCAGCTCCGAAGGGATCGCGCCGCAGTTCACCGGAATAAATGGCTGCTCTGCGCGTGGCCCTTGTTCATGGATCAGGCGCGCGACTCGCTCTTTGCCGCTGCCGGACTCTCCGCTGATGTAGACCGGTGCCTGGCTGCGCGCCAGTTTGCTGATTTGCTGGCGCAATGCCTGAATGGGCGGCGAGTCTCCCAGCAAGCGACGAGCGATGCCCGGTTCTGGCTGGCTTGGCGGCTTGAGGCGCAGAGCGCTGCCGACTAACTCGCGCAGCCTGCTCAGGTCCACCGGTTTGGTGAGGAAATCGAAAGCACCGGCTTTCAGCGCGTGAATCGCCGTGTCCAGGCTGCCATGGGCGGTGATCATGGCCACCGGCGTCAGCGTATGGCGCTGCTGGATATGCTGCACCAGTTCAAGACCATTGCCATCCGGCAAGCGCATGTCCGTCAGGCACAGGTCGAAGGGCTCGCGGGCCAGCCAGTCACGGGCCTCCTTGACGTTACAGGCGGTCCGGGTATCGAGTTTCATCCGCCCCAGAGTGATCTCCAGCAGTTCGCGAATGTCCGGCTCATCATCGACTATCAGGATTTTTTGCCGCTGGCTCATGGTCAACTCAACTTCAACGGATGGGCGAAGGTGATACGCAGACAGCTGCCGCCACCTTCCCGAAATGTGTAGTCCAGATGCGCCTGATTGCTCTCGCAAAGCTCCCGTGAAAGGTAAAGGCCCAGGCCGGTACCTTTGCTTTCTGTTGTGAAAAAGGGCTCAAACATCTTTGTCATGTGTTCTTGAGGGACGCCGGGGCCATCGTCCAGTACTTCAAGGATGGCCTGATCACTAAGCGGGGCCTGAAACAGCTTGATCCACACTTGCGCACGCTCATGGCTCTTACCACTGTAGCGCAAAGCATTTTGTACGAGATTGTTGAGCACCTGATTGAGCTGCTCGGCGTCCATGCGAGTGGTCAGTGGAGCAGGGTTTATTTGCAGGTGAATCGATTGACCGGCGTTCATCCTGCTGCGAGCCTCGTCGACAAACTGTTCCAGCCACGACTTCAAGTCCAGCAAGTGTGGCTCGGCGTGGCGCTGGCGGGATAACTGCAGGACGTTTTCGATAACCCGATTCATGCGTTGCGATTGTTCGTGAATGATTTGCCCCAGACGATGATCAGCGCTGCCGAGCTCCTCGGACTCGTTAAGTAACTGCGCGGCATGACTTATCGCACCCAACGGGTTACGAATCTCGTGAGCGATGCCCGCTGTGAGGCGACCCAGGGCCGCGAGTTTCAGCTGTTGAGCCTGTTGTGATATCTGCGACAGATCTTCCAGAAAAATCAGCGTTTGGCGTTGATCTCCCCGGTTGAGTGCGACGAAGCCCGGTTGCAGGACCGGGCCTGTAGAGGAGACTGAAATGCTTTGCGGTGTCAGCACGGGATTGATCAGCCATTGGCGCAAACGTGACACCAACTGCGGCGAATAGGTATCGAGAACCAGCCCGGTCAATTGCTCATAGCCCAGCAAATTCAGAGCGCTTTGATTGGCCAGCAGCACACGACGCCGGGCGTTCAGTACGATGATGCCGGTGCGCATGCGTTGCAGAATGAGGGCGTTGAGTTCTTCGAGATTGTCGACATCTGCCGCACGTTGCTCGGCCAGGGCCTCGCTGATGTGCAGGCGTCGCGTCAGTGCCTGCACCAGTACTGCGGCGGCGAAGCACAGCGCACCCAGCGAACTGGCCTGGAGGTAATGCCCTGCCGCAGCGGGGGTGCTGAAGCTGATGTAAAAGGTCAGGTAGATGATGCCGATGGCCGCGACGGCCGCTATCAACAGGCCTGTGCGACCGCGTAGCAATACGTTGCTAATGGCGACGGAGGCTATGAGGACGTTGCCAATCCCGCTGGGTGGCCCGCCCCCGGCATAGAACAGGGCTGAGAGCATCAAGGCGTCGACCATCGCCAGGGTAAACAGCTGCGCCTGACGAGTGGGGCGCTCCAGCAGTACGACGATGAGGATGTTGGAAACCAGATACAGCCAGCATCCGGCGCGAAACAGGTTCGGATTGGCCATTTCCAGCAGTTCGATGTCCAGACTGCTGGAGATCAACAGCACCAGCATGATGCCGATGGTCAGTCGATAGAGGTGGTACAGACGCAGAATGCGCTGGGCCTGAGCGCTGCCCAGCGAGAGTGTTTCAGCGATCACGTGCCGCCGGGCCTTCCAGGCGATGCGTCTCGCTGCAATACCATTGTTGTCCCTGGCTCAGGGCTCGGTCCCTAGGCAAGTGCACGCCGCACTGGGCGCAGCGAACCATTGGCGCAGCGACTTCTTCGGGTGGCGGTGCTTTGCGACGTGGGGCTGGCGGGTTGAGCAGACGCTTGACGAACCACACTACCGCCGCGATCAGCGCGACCCACATAAGTAAGCGAATCATGATTTCCAGCTTAGTGATTTTAGATTTTGCAGTGTAGCGAAGGAGGGCGGGTTGTGTCTCTCAGGGCGCGGGTCTAACAGAGGTAATGCCGCTAACTTCTATGTCGCCGGCAACCTGGGACCGGTTTTAGTCGGGAAGTTGGTCTTCTCAAACAGAATTCAACGGCGGGGGAATTTTCTGTAGGAGCTGCCGAAGGCTGCGAAGCATTTTTCCTGACGTACCGCGATCGCAGCCTTCGGCAGCTCCTACAAATCAATTGCACGGTGTGTTGGACATTTACAGAGATCTCACTATCGGGACACAAAAAAAGAGGCCCGCAGGCCTCTTTTTTATTAACGCAGGTGTCAGTCAAACACACCAAACGTCATGTAGCTGAACCACGAGCGGTCGTTGTTGCCTTCGGCTTCGTGTTCCTGTTCGTCGAGCTCTTCCTGGTTTTCTGGCAGCAGATCACGAGGGATGGCTTGTTTGGCATCTTCGTACTGCTTGATCACGTCCTGGTTGGCGCGGGTTTCACCCGGCGGCAGCGGCGGGTTGCTTTCGATCAGGCCCAGTGTTGCCTTGGACAGCCACGAGCGGTTATCCGCTTCGGCTTCGCGAGGCACGAACTGACCATCGACCAGTTGCGGATGGTTTGGATAGTTGGCCTTGAGTACTTCCAGGCTGGTAGCAGCCAGGTCGTCCAGGTGCAGACGCTGATAGGACTCGACCATCACTGCCAGGCCGTCACCCACGGATGGGGTTTCCTGGAAGTTTTCGATCACATAACGGCCGCGGTTGGCGGCAGCTACGTATGCCTGACGGGTCAGGTAGTAGTCGGCAACGTGGATTTCGTAAGAAGCCAGCAGGTTGCGCAGATAAATCATGCGCTGCTTGGCGTCCGGCGAATAACGGCTGTTCGGATAGCGGCTAGTCAGTTGCGCAAACTCGTTGAACGAGTCGCGAGCGGCACCCGGGTCACGTTTGGTCTGGTCCAGCGGCAGGAAGCGCGCCAGCAGGCCAACGTCCTGGTCAAACGAAGTCAGGCCTTTCATGTAGTAGGCGTAGTCAACGTTCGGGTGCTGCGGGTGCAGGCGGATGAAGCGTTCGGCAGCGGATTTCGCAGCTTCCGGCTCACCGTTCTTGTAGTTCGCGTAAATCAGTTCGAGCTGTGCCTGATCAGCATAGCGACCGAATGGATAACGCGACTCCAGCGCCTTGAGCTTCTCAGTGGCCGTCGAATAGCTGTTGTTACCCAGATCGGCCTGCGCCTGCTGGTACAGCTCGACTTCGCTCAGGTTTTCGTCAATCACTTCCTTCGACGAGCAGGCAGCGGTGAGTGCGAGGATGGCTATCAGCAGCAGGTGTTTCACTTGCATGGCGGCTTGCGTCCCTATAACGGTCGCTGTCTTGGGCGTGACCGTCCTGTTATGATGAGCACCCCGCGGAACCCCCGGGGCAAAAGACGCCGTATTTAACCACAAGCGCGCTGCCGAAACCAAAGGCTAGCCGCCACCTAGTCTGGCCATGTCCGAAAATATAGAACTTCGCGCAGAGGTGCCGTCCGAATTGGGCGGTCAACGCCTCGATCAAGTCGCCGCACAATTATTCGCTGAGCACTCGCGCTCGCGCCTTTCTGCCTGGATCAAGGACGGCCGTTTGACGGTGGACGGAGGCGTACTTCGCCCTCGTGACATCGTGCACGGTGGTGCTGTTCTGCAATTGATCGCCGAGCAGGAGGCCCAGGGCGAATGGCTCGCTCAAGACATCGAACTCGATATCGTCTATGAAGACGATCAGATCCTGGTCATCAACAAACCTGCTGGTCTGGTCGTGCACCCGGCTGCCGGTCACGCTGACGGCACGTTGCTTAATGCCTTGTTGCACCACGTGCCGGACATTATCAATGTGCCCCGCGCCGGTATCGTGCACCGTCTCGACAAGGACACCACCGGTCTGATGGTGGTCGCCAAGACGATTCAGGCGCAGACCCAGCTCGTGACTCAGCTGCAAAGCCGTACCGTGAGCCGCATCTATGAGTGCATCGTGATCGGTGTTGTCACTGCCGGTGGCAAGATCGACGCGCCGATTGGCCGTCATGGTCAGCAACGCCAGCGTATGGCGGTCATGGAAGGCGGCAAGCAGGCGGTCAGTCATTACCGCGTGCTTGAGCGTTTCCGCTCCCACACGCATGTGCGGGTAAAGCTGGAAACCGGCCGTACCCACCAGATTCGTGTGCACATGGCGCACATCAACTACCCGTTGGTGGGTGATCAGGCTTACGGCGGTCGTTTCCGCATCCCGCCAGCCGCCAGCGTGACCATGGTCGATTCGCTGAAAACCTTCCCGCGTCAGGCGCTGCATGCTCGCTTCCTGGAGCTGGATCATCCGACCACTGGTAAGCGCATGAGCTGGGAGTCGCCGTTGCCTGACGATTTCGTCTGGCTGCTGTCGCTGCTCAAGCAGGATCGCGAGGCGTTCATCGGGTGAATGACTGGCTGATTCCCGACTGGCCCGCGCCTGCGGGGATCAAGTCCTGCGTCACAACCCGTAACGGCGGCGTCAGTCTGGCGCCGTTTGAGAGCTTCAATCTGGGCGATCACGTTGACGACGATCCGCAAGCCGTCGCTGCCAATCGCCTGAGCCTGACCTCCGCGCTGCAGATTCAGGCCGCCTGGCTAAAACAGGTGCATGGCGTGGTGGTTGTCGAGGCCGACCCGACTCAAGTGGTCGAGGCTGACGCCAGCTGGACCGCCACGCCGGGCATCGCCTGCACTATCATGACTGCCGATTGCCTGCCTGCTTTTTTCTGCGATCGGGCCGGTACGCGTGTGGCGGCTGCTCACGCCGGTTGGCGTGGTCTGGCTGCCGGGGTGCTTGAGGCTGCGGCTGATAGCTTGCAAGTTGCGCCCGGCGAGATTCTGGTCTGGCTGGGGCCTGCCATTGGTCAACCATCGTTCGAAGTCGGCGCAGAGGTTCGCGAAGCTTTTATAAGCACGCACCCGCAAACGGACGCAGCTTTTATCCCAAGCAAAAATCCCGGCCGGTTCATGGCCGACATTTATGCCTTGGCCCGCCTGCGGCTGGCCGCTCACGGGATCACTGCTGTTTATGGCGGTGGCTTCGATACCTTCACTGATCCTCGCTTCTATTCCTACCGCCAGAGCGCTCGCAACGGCCGGTTCGCCTCGCTGATCTGGATCGACCCAGTCAGGTAGGAGCGAACTTGTTCGCGAGATTAGGCGGCAAACGATGTTTATCTATCGTCTGCACCCTTTTTTCGCGAACAAGTTCGCTCCTACCGGCACGGTCCCCGTGCGCGAATTCATTCGTGAGGCTATCGTTCAGACTTCGTCTTGCAATGTTGACCTGCGTCAATCAATTTCTGCTTGAATCTCACGCAATTGCCCGCATGTAGTGGGCATCCAGCAGGTTTTTTTCATAGGTGTGTTTATTTGCTCCGGCCTGCTTATATAGGAAGGTGACTAATGCGTATCGATAGATTGACCAGCAAATTACAGTTAGCGTTATCTGATTCCCAATCACTGGCGGTAGGTCTCGACCATCCGGCCATTGAGTCTGCACATTTGATGCAGGCGTTGCTTGACCAGCAGGGCGGTACGATCAAGCCGTTGCTGTTGCAGGTTGGCTTTGACATCAACAGCCTGCGCAAAGAACTGACCAAAGAGCTCGACCATCTGCCGAAAATCCAGAACCCGACCGGCGACGTCAACATGTCGCAGGATCTCGCACGTCTGCTCAATCAGGCAGATCGTCTAGCGCAGCAGAAGGGCGACCAGTTCATTTCCAGCGAACTGGTGCTGCTCGCGGCCATGGATGAAAACAGCAAGTTGGGCAAATTGCTGCTTGGCCAAGGCGTCAGCAAGAAGGCGCTGGAAAACGCCATCAGCAACCTGCGTGGCGGCTCGGCGGTCAACGACCCTAATGTTGAAGAGTCGCGCCAGGCGTTGGACAAGTACACCGTCGACCTCACCAAGCGTGCCGAAGAAGGCAAGCTCGACCCGGTGATTGGTCGCGATGACGAAATCCGTCGGACCATTCAGGTGCTGCAACGTCGGACCAAGAACAACCCGGTGCTGATTGGTGAGCCTGGCGTGGGTAAGACCGCCATCGCTGAAGGTCTGGCCCAGCGCATTATCAACGGTGAAGTGCCGGATGGCCTGAAGGGCAAGCGCTTGCTGTCACTGGATATGGGCGCACTGATCGCCGGTGCCAAGTTTCGCGGCGAGTTCGAAGAGCGCCTGAAGTCGTTGCTCAATGAGCTTTCCAAGCAGGACGGCCAGATCATTCTGTTCATCGACGAACTGCACACCATGGTCGGCGCCGGTAAGGGCGAAGGTTCCATGGATGCGGGCAACATGCTCAAGCCCGCCCTGGCTCGTGGCGAGTTGCATTGCGTGGGTGCGACCACGCTTAACGAATATCGCCAATATATAGAGAAGGATGCGGCTCTTGAGCGACGCTTCCAGAAAGTGCTGGTGGATGAGCCGAGCGAGGAAGACACCATTGCGATCCTGCGTGGCCTGAAAGAGCGCTACGAAGTTCACCATAAAGTGGCGATCACTGACGGTGCGATCATTGCGGCGGCCAAGCTGAGCCATCGCTACATTACTGATCGGCAGTTGCCGGACAAGGCCATCGACCTGATCGACGAAGCCGCGAGCCGGATTCGCATGGAGATCGACTCCAAACCAGAAGTGCTCGACCGCCTTGAGCGTCGCCTGATCCAACTGAAGGTTGAATCTCAGGCGCTGAAGAAAGAAGACGACGAAGCCGCGATCAAGCGTCTGGAAAAACTTCAGGAAGAAATTGTCCGTCTGGATCGTGAATACGCGGACCTGGAAGAAATCTGGACTTCGGAAAAAGCCGAAGTCACCGGTTCTGCGCAGATTCAGCAGAAGATTGAACAATCGCGTCAGGAACTGGAAGCAGCACGTCGACGTGGTGACCTGAACCGCATGGCCGAATTGCAGTACGGGATCATTCCGGACCTGGAACGCAGCCTGCAAATGGTCGACCAGCACGGCAAGCCTGAGAACCAGTTGTTGCGCAGCAAGGTCACGGAAGAAGAGATTGCCGAGGTCGTGTCCAAGTGGACCGGGATTCCGGTGTCGAAGATGCTTGAAGGCGAACGCGACAAGTTGCTGCGCATGGAGAGTTTGCTGCACCAGCGCGTGATTGGTCAGAACGAAGCGGTGGTTGCGGTTTCCAACGCGGTCCGTCGTTCCCGTGCCGGGTTGTCTGATCCGAATCGCCCAAGTGGTTCGTTCATGTTCCTCGGCCCGACCGGTGTCGGTAAGACCGAACTGTGCAAGGCGCTGGCTGAGTTCCTGTTCGACACTGAAGAGGCGATGGTGCGTATCGATATGTCCGAGTTCATGGAGAAGCATTCCGTGGCTCGACTGATCGGTGCCCCACCAGGCTATGTAGGTTATGAAGAGGGCGGTTATCTCACTGAAGCGGTACGTCGCAAGCCGTACTCCGTGATCCTGCTGGACGAGGTCGAGAAGGCGCATCCGGATGTGTTCAACATCCTGCTGCAAGTGCTTGAGGACGGGCGCTTGACCGACAGCCACGGTCGCACAGTGGATTTCCGCAATACCGTGATCGTGATGACGTCCAACCTGGGCTCGGCGCAGATTCAGGAATTGGTGGGTGACCGTGAAGCGCAACGTGCAGCGGTGATGGATGCAGTCAGCAATCACTTCCGGCCGGAGTTCCTGAACCGAATTGACGAGGTGGTGATCTTCGAGCCACTGGCCCGGGATCAGATCGCAGGCATCATGGACATCCAGTTGGCCCGCCTGCGCAGCCGTCTGACCGAGCGGGAGTTGAAGCTGGAGCTAAGCCCTGAGGCGATGGATAAGCTCATCGCTGTGGGTTACGACCCGGTTTACGGTGCCCGGCCGCTCAAACGAGCTATCCAGCGCTGGATCGAGAACCCGCTGGCGCAGTTGATTCTGTCAGGTGGGTTCATGCCGGGCTCCAGTGTGACCGGCACAGTGGTTGACGACGAAATCGTGTTTAACTGATTTCGTCAGCAGCCCGGGCTCGTCGGTGATGCATATCCAGACGAGCCCGGCGCTGCGGATGGATGGATTTGCGAAGGCTGAAAGGCCATCTGAAAAAAAATCGCAAATCATTGTCTTAAAAGCAATTTAAGGGGTTGACACCTCTTTTTAAAATTGTAGAATAGCGCGCCTCAGAGACGTGAACGCAGCGATGCAAACACATCGAAGAGGTTGAATTAACAAGTTAACAGCGCGTTAGTTCAGAGCAGTAAGTTGTAAAAGTTGCATCTGAAATCGATAAGTTCCGCGATAGCTCAGTTGGTAGAGCAAGTGACTGTTAATCACTGGGTCCCTGGTTCGAGTCCAGGTCGTGGAGCCAGATTTCAAAATGTAGCTGTATCGGGGTATAGCGCAGTCCGGTAGCGCGCCTGCTTTGGGAGCAGGATGTCAGGAGTTCGAATCCCCTTACCCCGACCATTTTTGGGTCGTTAGCTCAGTTGGTAGAGCAGTTGGCTTTTAACCAATTGGTCGTAGGTTCGAATCCCACACGACCCACCATTTTTGGCCTCAGCAGCAATGCCGGGGCCGAATCTTATAGATCTGATGCCATTAGCATCAAATCGCAGACGGCTGGTTGAGGCGTCTTTAAAAGTTTCACCCGGGGTATAGCGCAGTCCGGTAGCGCGCCTGCTTTGGGAGCAGGATGTCAGGAGTTCGAATCCCCTTACCCCGACCATCTTCACAAAAAAGCCTGATTTAAGCCTGGTGCTCAAATCGGGCTTTTTTGCGTCTGCGTTTTGGTTGTTTATTCAATCGTATGTTGTCTGGCGAACACGTTCGCACTTATCAGACTACTTATAACTCCTGTCGGGCCTAAGACTCCTGTTGGAGCGAGGCTTGCCCGCGAAGAACGTTAACGCGATGGTACCGACACACCGAGTCGGCTGGTTCGACAGCGCTGTGTCAGAGAGCAGGGCCATCTTGCTGAATTGAATGCGCTTCCTGTAGGAGCTGCCGAAGGCTGCGAGGCATTTTTCCTGACGTACCGTCATCGCAACCTTCGGCAGCTCCTACAGGCCTGGTTGGTATCGGAGACGTTGGGCGATTTGTTTAAGACGGGGATGCTGATTTTAATCGCGTCAAATTAATTGCGGCGGCCAAAGTCAATCCGCATCAACGCGTCTAAATCAACGTTCTGGGAGTTGGTTCACAAAAAATATTGGAAAGTTCCCCATTCGTTTGTAACTACATGTTTCAAAAAATAACGTTTTTGGTGATACCTGTTTGTCTCTCAAAACCATGGATAAGTAGGAATATTTCCCGTTTCCATTGCGTTTTTTCCTCGCCCGCGATCGTTTAGCTGCCTTGTCAGCGCTCCTCCCTTATCTTCGAAAAAGTGCCGTCGCCATTTTTATGGCGCCAAAGGGGTGTCGTTTTTTCTTTTTCTATCCGTTAACAATAGAGTTAATCGGTTCAGCTAATCGATGCTCCTAAAACAAGAACTCAACGGATTTTGCCTTTAACCAGGTGAGGCTTTGGCATGGCAGCCGAAGCAGAGAGCTTAAAAACTTATTGGAATTACGAAAGCTAGGAGGCTGTCATGGGTGCGCAAACCAGGATTCTGGATGTTGAAGAGTTCAAGATTTATACCGAAACTTACTGGAAGGGCGACAACGTCAAGACGGTATTACTTGTTAATGGAGCGCTGTCGACGACAGGCTCGTTCGGCCAGACGGTGAAATATCTGGAGCCGCATTTCAACCTCGTGCTGTTTGATCTTCCCTTCTCCGGTCAGTCCAAGGCGCACAACCCTGGCGATACGATTGTGACCAAGGAAGACGAGGTCAGAATACTTTTAAATCTTATAAACCTATTTAAAATCAATTACTTGATCTCCGTTTCCTGGGGTGGCGTATCTGCGTTGCTGGCCTTGTCCGAATCACCCGCCTCGGTGGAAAAAGCAATCGTCAGCTCCTTCTCGCCGGTGCTCAACGAACCCATGCTCGACTATATCGACAAGGCCCAGCTTTACCTTGCGGCCCGGGAAAAACGAAAAATCGGTTCGTTGCTCAACGATACGGTGGGCAAGTATCTACCGCGACTTTTCAAACTTTATAACTACAAGCATTTGATCAGCCTTGCCGAACATGAGTATGGCCAGATTGACTTTCACATCAGCCAGATTCGTAAGCTGAGTGCCAATAATTACGTTGAGCGCTTTTCCTCGATCAAGATCCCTGTGTTATTCGTCAATGGCGAGAAAGATGAATACACGACGGTTGAAGACGCCCGTAGTTTCTCCACCTATATCCCGCAAAGCAGCTTCAACGTCGTGCCAGACACCGGACATTTTCTCGATCTCGAGAGCAAGGCTGCCTGGCTGAACTCGAAGCAAACCGTCCTGGGTTTCCTGGGGGCACAACAAGAACAGACTCACGCATGGCCTGAAGCCGCGATTGCCTGAGGTCCGCAACCGCCCATAGCGGGTGCGTAGAGGACTTTGCTGCTGAAGCCCGAATTCCGGGTCGGGTGTTACTTAATCGGGTTGTGGCTTTTGCGTTGATGAAAATCTTTTGTGCAGTGCGGATGTTTTGGTTTTGCGGTCTTGCCGGGCCGTCCCGGTCACTGAACTCCCGACGCGTCATACGCCAGCCCTGGCTGGCTTTGGGGTTCAATCTTGTTTTGCTGTTGATGCTCAGCGCCTGTACTGCCGAGACGCCTGCACCGAAGACGCTGGTTCGTGTAGCGGTTCAGGAGGTTGTTTCTTCCCAGGTGACAAGCATTGTTGAGCTGACGGGCGATATTCAGGCTCGCAAGGCGACTGACCAGGCTTTCCGGGTTTCCGGCAAGCTTGTGAAACGCTTCGTTGATGTGGGTGATCGAGTCCGGGCCGGGCAACGTTTGGCCAGACTGGATCCTCGGGAGCAGAGTACCGAGTTGTCGTCGGCTGACGCCGAGGTTGCCGCACGCGAATCACGGCTGCGTTTGGCGCAGACTAATTTTCAGCGTCAGCAAACCTTGCTGCCCAAGGGGTATACCAACCTCAGTGAGTACCAGAAGGCGCAATCGGCGCTGGAAAGCGCACGGGGAGATCTGGCCGCCCTGAAGGCCCAGCAAGCCAACGCCCGTGACCAACTGGCTTACACCGAGCTGCTCGCAGTGGCTGACGGGGTGATTACTGCTCGCCACGCTGAAGAGGGGCAGGTGGTGCAGGCTGCCACGCCGATTTTCAGCCTCGCTCATGACGGCGAGCGTGAAGCGGTATTTGCGGCGTATGAATCCTTGCTTGAGTCCGATCAACCGGGGCGCAGTGTACGTATCCGTGGACTGGTCAACCCGGATCTGGAGTTGTCCGGCAAGATTCGCGAGATAACGCCCATCGTCTCATCCTCCAGCGGGACATTGCTGGTAAGGGTTGCGTTGCAAGACGCTCCGGCCAATCTTGCCCTGGGGACGTTGATCGGTGCGCGTCTCGAATACCAGGGCGATCAGGCACGAACAGCTTTCAGCCTTCCGTGGTCGGCGCTTGGCCGCAGCCATGGCAAACCTGCGGTGTGGCGGTTGGATGAGCAAAACCGTGTTCGTCTGGTGGCGGTAGAGGTTTTGCGTTACGAGCAGGGGCACGTGGTTATTGCGTCGGGTGTGGCGGATGGCGACCTCGTGGTGTCCCGTGGCTTGCAGTTTTTGTATCCGGGACAAAAGGTCGACATCGCTGAAAAAGACAGCTCAGACGAGGGCAGGCCTATCGCTCTGGCCGTGGGAGCCAGTCGATGAAGGCGACCGCACCCCGCCTGTTTCTGATCTGCAAGTTGTGGCTGTTCTGCATCATGTTCGTCGCCATCGGTGGCTGCCGTGACAAGCCGCTGCGGGAAGTGGCCGAGCGGCCGGTGCTGTTCACCGAACTGATCGATGCCCGGCAGCATCTGCACGGCCGCTTTGCAGGCAGCATCCGGCCTCGCCATGAAGTTGCGCTGGGCTTTCGAGTGCCAGGACGCATCGCGACGCGGCAGGTCGAGATCGGTGACCGGGTTCGCCGAGGCGATCTTCTCGCGACGCTTGAACCCAGTGACCAGCAAAACCGGCAGCGTGCTCGTCAGGCCGAGCTGAACAAGGCCCAAGCGAGTTGGCAGCAGTTGAGTGACGAGCAGCAGCGCTATCAGCAACTGATCCAGCGCGGGGTTGGGGCACAGGCACGTCTGGATCAAATGAACAGCGACTTGCAGGCGCAGGGGGCAATCCTCAGCCAGGCACGCAACGCCCTGCAGCAAGCCAATGATCATGTGTCTTACACCCGCTTGCTGGCCGAATTCGATGGCGTAGTCACCGACTGGCATGGCGAGGTTGGCCAAGTAGTCGCAACCGGGCTCCCAGTGGTTAGCCTGGCACGCCCGGAGAGCCGCGAAGCGGTGGTTGATCTGCCGTTGGAGCTGGTCGCAGCGCTGAATGACGGCATTCGTATTCAGGTTATATCCCAGCTCAATCCTCAGGCCCATGTCGCTGCTCATGTGCGTCAGCTATCGCCCCAAATCGATGCCGCAACACGTACTCAACGGGTCCGGTTGACGCTTGAAGCAGTGCCGGACAGCTTCCGTCTTGGGGCGACGGTGAGCGTTGAACTCAGCGGTGCGAACGCGCCATTTCGCGAGCTGCCAGGCAGCGCCCTGCTGGAGCGTGAAGGTCGGACCCAGGTCTGGGTCATCGATCCTGAGTCCGCAACCTTGAGTTTGCGTAACGTGAAAGTCCTCAACCGACAAGGCGCTTCGGTGCATGTGCAGGGCGAGTTGCATGACGGTGACAAGGTTGTCATCGCCGGGGTCAATGGTCTGAAGCCCGGACAGAAAATTCGTATGGATCGCGAGGTCAGGCTGTGAGGGAGCGTTTTAACCTGTCTGCATGGGGGCTTCGGCACCGCACACTGGTCTGGTACATGATGTTTGTTTCGCTGCTGATGGGCAGTTGGTCATTCATGAATCTGGGTCGTGAAGAGGACCCTTCCTTCGCCATCAAAACCATGGTGATTCAAGCTCGCTGGCCCGGCGCAACCTTGCAGGAGACATTGCAGCAAGTCACCGATCGCATGGAAAAGAAGCTCGAAGAAATCGATGCGCTGGATTACGTGAAAAGCTACACGCTGGCGGGTGAGTCAACGCTGTTCGTTTTTCTCAAGAGCGATACCCATAGCGCTGATATCCCCGCCGCCTGGTATCAGGTGCGCAAGAAGATCATGGATATTCGCGGTGAGCTGCCCAGCGGTATTCAGGGGCCGGCCTTCAACGATGAGTTTGGCGATGTCTTCGGCAGCATCTACGCCTTTACCGCTGACGGACTTTCGTTTCGTCAGTTACGCGATTACGTCGAGCAGGTCAGGGCCGATATCCGCAGCGTGCAGGACCTGGGCAAGATCGAGTTGCTGGGCGCGCAGCGTGAGGTGATCTATCTGAACTTCTCGATGCGCAAGCTGGCTGCACTGGGGATCGATCAGCGTCAGGTGATCGCGAGTCTGCAAGCGCAAAACGCGGTAACGCCCGCGGGCGTGATCGAGTCCGGTCCGGAAAGGATTGCGGTGCGCACCAGTGGCCATTTCGCGGATGAAAGTGACCTGCAAGCGGTCAATCTGCGCTTCGGTGACCGCTTCTTTCGCCTGAGTGATCTGGCGACGGTGGAGCGTCGTTATGCCGATCCGCCGAGCTCTCTGTTTCGTTTCAACGGCCAGCCAGCGATTGGTCTGGCTGTTGCCATGAAGCAGGGCGGCAACATTCAGGATTTCGGCACGCGCTTGCAGCAGCGTATCAATGCGCTGACCAGCGAGCTGCCGCTGGGTATCGATGTGCATCTGGTGTCGAGTCAGGCCGAGGTGGTGGACAAGGCTATTGGTGGCTTCACTCGCGCATTGTTTGAGGCGATTCTGATCGTGCTGGTGGTGAGTTTCCTCAGTCTTGGGATCCGCGCCGGGCTTGTCGTGGCGTGCTCCATCCCGCTGGTGCTGGCGCTGGTTTTTGTCTTCATGGAGTACAGCGGCATCACGATGCAACGCATCTCGCTAGGCGCCCTGATCATTGCCCTGGGCTTACTGGTGGATGACGCGATGATCACTGTGGAGATGATGGTGACCCGGCTTGAAGGCGGCGATTCTCTGCAGCAGGCGGCTACGTTCGCTTACACCTCCACGGCATTCCCGATGTTGACGGGCACGCTGGTGACGGTCGCCGGTTTTGTGCCGATTGGCCTGAACTCCAGTTCGGCGGGCGAATACGTGTTTACCATGTTTGCGGTGATTGCCGTTGCACTGCTGCTTTCATGGTTGGTGGCGGTGCTGTTCGCGCCGCTGATTGGCGTGCATATCCTTAAAGTCCCCAAAAACCATCATGCAGCGGGCGGTGCCTTGATGTTGGGGTTTCGGCGTGCCTTGGGGGTGACTCTCAAGCACCGCTGGTGGGTAATCGGTTTCACGCTACTGATGTTCATTGGCTCATTGTTTGCGGGCAAACTGCTGCAGAACCAGTTTTTCCCCGACTCGGATCGGCCGGAAGTTCTCGTCGATATTTACATGCCCCAGAACGGCTCCATCGACGGTACGCGCCAGGTCATGGATCGCCTCGAAGCTACCCTGAAAGACGATCCCGATGTGCTGCGCTGGAGTTCCTATGTGGGTAAAGGCGCGGTGCGTTTCTATCTGCCACTGGATCAACAACTCAGCAATCCGTTTTACGGCCAGTTGGTGATTGTCAGCCGTGGCGGCGAAGGGCGCGATCAATTGATCGAGCGCTTGCGCCAGCGTTTTCGCGATGACTTTGTCGGGGTGGGCGGTTATGTACAGCCGTTGAACATGGGGCCGCCCGTAGGATGGCCGGTGCAGTATCGGGTCAGTGGTCCGGACATTGAGCAGGTTCGCAGCCAGGCCATGGCGCTGGCGGCCATTCTGGATGCCAACCCCAATATCGGTCAGGTCATCTATGACTGGAACGAGCCCGGCAAAGTCCTGAAGATCGATATTGCGCAGGACAAGGTTCGTCAGTTCGGGCTTTCTTCCGAGGACGTGGCGCAAATACTCAATAGCCTGGTATCGGGCACCAGCATTACCAAGGTGCGTGACGACACCTATTTGATTGATCTGGTGGGACGTGCGCAAGCAAGCGAGCGCACTTCTCTGCAAACTTTGAGCAGCCTGCAGATCCCGGTGCCCGGTGGAACCAGCGTACCGTTGATGGCCTTCGCAACATTGAGCTACGAACAGGAGCAACCCCTGGTCTGGCGTCGTGACCGGCTGCCAACCATTACCTTGAAAGCCAGTGTTCTGGGGCATCTGCAACCCGCAGCGCTGGTGCGGGATCTGCGGCCGCAGGTGGAAGCGTTTAGTGCTGCGCTGCCATTGCGTTACTCGGTGGTCACCGGGGGGGCGGTTGAAGCCAGCGCCCGCTCCCAAGGACCGATCCTGAAAGTGGTGCCAATGATGCTGTTGTTGGTGGCGAGCTTCCTGATGATTCAGCTGCAAAGCGTGAAGAAGCTGATGCTGGTAGTCAGCGTGGTCCCTTTGGGCTTCATCGGTGTCGTTGCAGCACTGTTGCTGACCGGCTATCCGTTGGGTTTCGTGGCAATTCTCGGTGTGCTGGCATTGATCGGTATCATCATTCGCAATTCGGTGATCCTGGTGACACAAATAGACGAGTTCATGGCTGCAGGCGAAGACGCCTGGGCAGCGGTGGTCAAGGCTACCGAGCATCGATGCCGCCCGATCCTGTTAACGGCTGCGGCGGCAAGCCTAGGCATGATCCCGATCGCCCGCGAAGTGTTCTGGGGGCCGATGGCTTACGCGATGATCGGCGGCATTGCGATTGCTACGGTCCTGACGCTATTTTTCCTGCCTGCGCTGTTCATGGTTTGTTATGGGATCAAGCCGCCCAGGGTGTAGGCGATTTATCGCCCTCCCGGCTAAAGCCGGTCCTGCGTCAGGTCGCGGGCAGCTCGGCGATCACTGGGGGAGCCGAGCTTGCTCGCGATGAACGATGACGCGGTCTGGCTGCGATCTCGTGATGTTTATTCAGCGGACGATCACCACCGGGTAGCCATCCACTGGGTGTTCCTGAATGAGTACTTCGAGACCAAACACCTCATGCAGCAAATGCGGTTGCAAGACTTCGGCAGGAGTGCCCAGCGCATGGATGCGACCTTCGGCGAGCAATAGAAGCCGGTCGCAATAGCGGGCAGCCAGATTAAGGTCGTGCAGTACCAGCGCCACCGAGACGCCGTCGGCAGCCAGCTGGCGAATCCGTTGCAGCGAGGCATGCTGGTGACGCGGGTCGAGGGCTGCGGTGGGTTCGTCCAGCAGCAGGGTTTTGCCGGATGCCGCAGGCCAGAGCTGGGCGAGGGCGCGAGCCAGTTGCACCCTCTGGCGTTCGCCCCCGGACAGCTGCGTATACGTTCGTTGAGTCAGGTGTTCCAAGGCGCAGTGCGCTAGCACCTGCTCGACGATTTCGGCGTCGGCCTGGGCACCGCTGTCGTGTGGCAGGCGACCAAAGCTCACCACTTGGTTCACCAGAAAGTCGAACTCCAGCGTGGACGTCTGCGGTAGCACCGTCATTTTCTGCGCCCGTTCGCGCGCCGTCCATTTGTCCAGTGGTCGTCCTTCCAGCAGCACCTCACCGGTACTCGGCGAAAGCTCCCCACTCATCGCACCGAACAGGCTGCTTTTGCCCGCGCCATTTGGGCCGAGCACGCCCAGCACTTCGCCTTCGACGAGGCTCAGGTCGATATCGCGCAAACGCCAATTGTCACCTGTTTGCAGGCCAAGGCCAGAGACGCTGAGCATCAAATCCCCCGACGGATCAACAGATAAAGAAAAAACGGTGCACCCAGCAAGGCGGTGACGATGCCCAGCGGTAATTCGGCTGGCGTCAGCAACATGCGCGCAATGGTATCTGCCAACAGCAACAAGCTTGCGCCGCCGAGCAGGGAGGCGGGCAATAGCAGTCGATGATCAGGGCCTGCCAACAACCGCAGCAAGTGCGGCACCACCAGCCCGATAAACCCGATCAGACCGGCAGCGGCCACCGCAGCACCAACCCCCAGTGCGGTGCAGAAAATCAGCTCGGCTTTGAGGCGCTCGACTTCGATGCCCAGATGGCGGGCTTCCGATTCACCCAGCAACAACACGTTCAAGGCGGCAGCCCTGCGTGGTAGCCAGGCGGCGACCGCGAGCACGATCAGCAGCAATGGCCAGAGGCGTGCATAACTGGCGCCGTTGAGGCTTCCCAGATTCCATGAGGTCAATTGCCGAAGCGTTGCATCGTCGGCCAGATAACCCAGTAACCCGATCAAGGCCGCAGCCATGGCGGTGATTGCGATCCCGGCAAGCAGCATGATGCCGACCCGGGTCTGTCCGGCCCGGTAGCCGAGTCGGTAAACAATGGCCGTGACACCCAGCCCGCCAGTGAAGGCGCACAGCGAAAGCAGGTAAGGCTGGAACCAGTCAGGTGCGGCCATACCGCCCAGACAGATCGCAAACGCTGCGCCCAGCGCCGCGCCTGTCGAGACGCCGATCAAACCCGGGTCAGCCAACGGATTACGGAACAGAGCCTGAATGGCCACGCCCGTGATTGCCAGCACCGCGCCCACGGCAATCCCCAACAGGGTACGGGGCAGGCGGATCTGACCGATGACCAGTACGGCCTGTTGGTCGGCGTCGACTGGCAAACCCGTTATGTGCGCCAACGCGCGCAAGGTATCCATCAACGCGAGATTCAACGGGCCCAGCGTCAGTGACAGCAGCACACTGACCAGCGTCAGCGCACCAAGGCCGATAAACAAGGGTCTGGCCTGAAGTCTGAGGCTCATGGTTTATGAGCGATCGTCGTAGTAAGGGTGGGTCGGAAAGACTTTGCCAGCGCTTCGGCTGCTGCGGGCAGGCGAGGGCCCAGCCCGCCGACCAGCAGCGTGGCATCCAGTGGCAACAAATGGTTTTCGCGCACTGCGCGGCTGCTGGCCAGGCCGGGGTTTTGCGCAACCAGTGCCTGCGCTGCAGCCGGGCCATTGATGCGTCGATCAGCGATGACAATGAACGCCGGGTCCAGCCCCAGTAGCATCTCGCTGGACAGTGGTTTGTAACCCTGGTGGGTGGCGATGTTGGTAGCGCCTGCCTGGGTCAGCAACCATGAACCCAGGGTGTCCGAGCCTGCTACCAGCGGCCGGTCACCGGCGCCGCCGACCAGCAGCAGTACTCTTGGTGACAGGTCTTTGTTGTTCGCGAGGCGGCTGGACAGGCTATTCAATGCATCACGAAAGGCTGCGAAGTGTGCCTGGGCCTGTTCAGGTTCGCCCAGCCAGGCGCCCAGGTGCTTGAGGTTGTTTTCCAGTGCCGGGAGTTCAGGTTTGGAGGACAGCATTTCGACCCGCACCGACGCGTGGCGCAATTGCTCCAGCACCGGAGGCGGCCCCATTTCCTCGCTGCCGACCAACAAATCCGGACGCAGTGCCAGAATGCCTTCGGCGCTTAGCTGACGCTGATAGCCGATTTTCGGCATTTTTTCCAGACTGGCCGGATGTTGGCTGGTGGTGTCGACGGCTACCAGTCGAGATTCTCCCCCCAGCTCGACGATCCATTCACTCACCGAGCCTCCCGCAGACACCCAGCGCTGCAGCAACTCCGCCGCCTGGGTGGTCTGGGCCAGCAGCCACAAGCCGGTGGCGGCAATGAAGGCTTTGGCGAAAGAAGAGCGTGCGGCGGAGCGACTCATGGCGATGTCCTTAAGGCGTTCCCCGGCAATCGCGTTTATCAATGTTCGCCGGGTTGGGGAATTTGAGAACACATACTATCCGCAAATGACATTTTTTCTCATTAAGATGTCGTAACCTTTTTCCATTCAGCCAACCAGGCTGGGCAAATCGGCCACTCCGGGTAAAACGCAGGACCTGCAGGAGCGAATTTATTCGCGAAGAGGCCGGTACATCCGCTTCAGGTGTATTGCCGGTAATACCGTCATTCCCGAATGAATTCGGTCCTACCGTTGATCTCGGTCAGCCCGGAGCGTTTAGCTTCAGCTCTACAAGACTCCGGAGGCGCAATTGTGCGCAGCACCCGCCATCCGGACGGTTTCCGATCTGCAGGCTGCTGTCGAGTTTCTTCACGATCATTTCAACGATTGCCAACCCCAGCCCTGCGCCGTTGCTATGCCCATTGCTGTAGAAGCGCTCCAGCAGGCGTGGTGCGTTCTTTTCGTCGATACCAGGCCCGCAATCTTCGACGCGCAACTCGGCCTGTCCGTCATGACTGCGGTCGAGAATGACGCGGATCTCGCTGTTGGTCGGGGCGAAGTTAAGCGCGTTGGTCAGCAGATTCTGAAAAGCGATGGTAATGGCTGCGGGGTCACTGCGTAGCCGGAAGTCTTCGATCCCATCGAACACCAGTTCAACCTTTTTCTCGGCCGCCAGTGGAGTCAGCTCTGCCAGTTCCTCACGTACCAGGCTGCCCAGGTCGAAGGTCTGCAATTCGTTGTGGTTAATCTTCGGCTCGAGTCGCGCCATGGTCAGTAACTGACTGGCGATGCGCGTCGCGCGGTCGACGCCATGCACCAGGTAATCCAGCGCTTCTTCGCGTTGCTCTGGCAATTGCGCCTGTTTGGCGTTCTGTGCGTGGATGCGCAGGATGGTCAGCGGCGTGCGCAATTCATGAGCAGCGTCGGCGATGAAGCGTCGTTCCCGCTCCAGCAGATTTTCGATCTGGATCAGCAGACGATTGAGTGCTGTCTGCATTGGCTCCAGCTCTTTTGGCAGTGGCGAGAGCGCCAAAGATTCAAGACTTTCCGGCTCACGGCGGCGGATGACACTGGCCATGAATTGCAAAGGGCGCAGACCCCAGCCGATAGCCAGCCAGATCGCGAGCGCCAGAAGGGGCACGCCAATCACTGTGGGCCACAGGGTGTGCCGGACAATGCGTTGAATCAGATCCTGACGCACGTCGTCGCGCTCGCCAACCCAGATCAACAGTCCTTGCTGTGCGTCGACCAGCAGGAAGCCACACCAGTCATTGCCGTCTTTGAGGAAGTCATGTGAGCCTTCGGTAACGGGCGGACCGTCCAGCTCCGGAGCCTCGGCGGAACGCACCAGCAGTTCCCCGGAGCTGCGCCAGATCTGGAACGTTAAACGGGTTTCATAAGGATGTGCGGCTTCACCGCCGCCCACTCGACTCATGGCTTCGTCGAAAGCCTGATACAGACGATTGAGGTCGGTTTCGCCTGGAGGCCGTTGGCGCAGAACACCTTGTAGAAGGCGTGCACTTTGCGCCAACTGGGCGTCGTACACCTCTTCAATTTCATGGTGGCTGTCACGTAGCGCCAACCAACTGATGGTCAGGTCGCCCATGAGTAACAGGAGCAACACGGGAATAAGTATGCGTGCGCGAACTGAGCTCATCACAGGGTCTCGATCCGGTAGCCCACACCGCGCACGGTGCGGATCAATTCTGCGGAGAGTTTCTTGCGCAGGTTGTGGATCAACACCTCCAGCGTGTTGCTCTCTACCTTATCTTGCCAGCCGTACAGCGTCGACGACAGACGCTCACGGGTCACGACTTTGCCGGGCCTGATCATCAGTTGGTGAAGTAGTTGATACTCCATCGGCGTCATGGCGATTTCGATGCCGTTGAAACTGACTTGCTGGGTCGCGGGGTCCAGGCTGATTTGTCCATGCTCCAGCAACGGCTGCGCACGGCCCTGACTGCGCCGCAGCAGCGCGCGAACCCGAGCCTTGAGCTCATCCACATCGAACGGTTTGACCAGATAGTCATCAGCGCCAGCGTCCAGACCGGCGATGCGATCCGGCATGCCGTCGCGTGCAGTCAGGATCAACACCGGCAAAGACTGTTGCTCCGCGCGGATCTGGCGCAGCAGGTCGATGCCGTCCAGGCGCGGCAGGCCAAGGTCAAGCAGCAGCAAATCGAAGCGCTCGCTGCGCAGGGCGTGCAACGCGCTTGCGCCGTCTTGCAGCCAGTCCAGCGTATAGCCTTCGCTGCCGAGGGCGACGCGGATGCCCTGGCCCACGGCACGGTCATCTTCCACAAGGAGCAGGCGCATAAGGTGTTCCGTATTGGTTTTGGCCGGTAAGGGCGCACATCATGCCGCTGCGTCAGCGCTTCGGGCAGAGCCTTGTGTCGGGGAAGATGTAACGGGCTGTTGCGTCCTAAGCTTTCGCTAAGCTTCGTTTTGCACAGTGGCGGTTCCTTAGTTCTTACGAGTGTCTGCCATGCGTAAAGTCCTGTTGCTGGTCCCTTTTCTACTCGCCAGTCCACTGGCCCTTGCCGGTCCACAATGCACCACCGCCGAACGCTCCACCTGGCAGGATCAGGGCAAATTCCAGGAGCAACTCAAGGCTCAGGGTTACGAGATCAGCAAGTTCAAAGTCACTGACGGCAACTGCTACGAAATCTATGGCTTTGACAAAGACAAACGCAAAGTCGAGATCTATCACGATCCGGTCACCGGCAAAGCCGTGAAGACCGAGATCAAGGGCTGATGACTCGGCCGACCCTACGCCTGTGGGACCCGCTGGTGCGGCTGTTCCACATTTCCCTGGCCGGTGTTTTCGTCGCTAACTACTTCTTCAATGAAGCCGGTGACGATTGGCATGTCTGGCTGGGTTACTACGCGGTGGCCTGGTTGGTAGCGCGGGTGGTGTGGGGTTTCATCGGGCCGCGCAGTGCGCGCTGGTCCGATTTCTGGCCGACGCCTGCGCGTTTGCGTGCCCATGTGGGTTCGCTGCTCAGACGTCAGCCGGAACATCGGCTGGGCCACTCGCCGCTGGGCGCGTTGGTCATGGTGCTGATGATGGCGATGATTTTTGCTATCGGTCTGACGGGATGGTTGATGACCGAAGTGGATGCCTTGTGGGGCGCAGACTGGCCTCAGCAGATTCATGAAACGCTGGCTGACGGCCTGGCGTTGGTGGTGTGCCTGCACATAGCGGCGGCACTGTTTGAGAGTTATCAGGTGAAGGACAACCTGCCGTTGTCGATGATCACCGGCCGGCGTCGGTCACTTGCCGACGAGCCACGTGATTGAGCCCAGACATTTTGCCTTCGCGATTGTGATCACTACCCATGCGACTGACTTCTTTCAATGTACCTGTCTTGAGTGCATGCCTTGCGCTCGCTCTGGTTTTTCTCGGCGCCTGGTTCAGCCATCCGCAGCACAGCTTGTCAGGTTTTGCGGTTGCCCCGGTCCTCACACCGGCTTCAGGCGTCGCTGCTAAAGCCAGCTACAGCACTCGCTTTGCATCGTCTGACCTGGATGACTTTGTTCACTCTTCCGCGGTGACTGCACTGCCGGGCGGTGACCTGATGTCGGTGTGGTTCGCGGGCACTCGTGAAGGCGCGGGTGATGTCGAAATCCGCGCCTCACGATTTGATGCACGCTCGGGCGAGTGGGGCGATGAATACGTGCTTGCGACGCGTCAGTCGACTCAGGCAGGCACCGGCAAATACATCCGCAAACTGGGTAACCCGGTGGTTGCTTTGGCTCCGGATCAACGCTTGTGGCTGTTCTATGTGTCGGTGTCGGTCGGCGGCTGGGCAGGCAGTTCAGTTAACGTGATTGTCTCCGAGGACATGGGCAAGAACTGGTCGCAGCCACGTCAGCTAGTGACTTCACCTTTTCTGAATATCAGCACCCTGGTGCGCGCCGCGCCGGTGTTTCACGCCGACGGTTCGATTGGCCTGCCGGTTTACCACGAGTTTCTGGGCAAGTTCGCCGAGTACCTGTACCTGAGCGCCGACGGCGATGTGATCGATAAATTCCGCATCAGCCGTGGCACCAACTCCCTGCAGCCAACCGTGGTACCTCTGGATGACAGGCGTGCGGTCGCTCTGCTGCGTTACGCGGGCAATACCCATCACAAAGTGCTCGCCAGCCGCACCGAAGATGGCGGCCAGACCTGGAGTGAACCGCTGCCCCTTGCGCCAAGCAATCCCAATTCCTCGTTGGCTGCGGTCGGCACGCCTGATCGCGGCCTGTTGGTTGCGCTGAATGACCTGCGCGACGGCCGTTTCAAACTGAGCCTGTACGGTACGGACGAGCAGATGGATCACTGGACCTCGGTGATCGATCTGGATAAATCCCCCGATCCCCTTGGTAATCCGTTTTCCTTTGATGCCTACAAGGCAATCATCGGCGAGGGTTTCCGCGCGTCCAGCGGCGTGCGCCGTCATTCGCTGGAGGAGCAGTTCCTGAGCAATCTCGACCAGCGTGTCTGCTCACCCCAAGGCTGCGATTTTGAGTATGAATACCCGTACTTCATCCGCAGCCCTGACGGGCTGTATCACCTGGTTTACTCGTGGAATAACACGTTCATCAAGCACGTCAGCTTCAATGAGGCTTGGCTGGCGGAGCAATTACTGTGATCTCTCTGTGGCAAGCCCATCTTTTTTTCAGTCTGGCGCTGTTCCTTCTGGTTGCTCCGTTGGCGCCGAGCCTGAAGTCGCGGCTGATCATTCTCGCGAGTGCCTCGGTACTGAGCTTTGTCAGCCTTAATGATCTTTCGCTGGCTGCATACGTGCGCAGTTTTACCGATGACCTGGCAATCACCACAACGATTGTTCTTGTCTGGCTCACGTTGCAGCGTCTGGACGTGAAGTTGCCTGGAGTCGAACGACCCGGCACCGTCGTGGTGATCGTTTTTGCTGCGTTGGCACTGGTTCTGTATCCGGCCACATTGGGCCTGACCTACAGCGACCCTTATCGACTGGGCTTCAATCCGCGCCCATTGATCGTTGTCACTGCTGTCATCGCTTTCGGCTTGCTGTACCTGCGTAATGGCCTGGGCGTGGTGATGCTGGCTGGCGCGACACTGGCCTTCGCAGTGCGCAGCAAGCCTTCGGAAAACTATTGGGATTATCTGATCGATCCATTGCTGGCGCTGTATTGCTGTGTAGCGCTGGTGGTGATGGTCGTGCGCGCTGTTTATCGCCGCTGGCGCAGTAGGCAGCCAATAACGGTAGCGAGCATCAAGCTGGTTTCCGGCTCGTGAGTACAAGGGGTAAGGGGATAAAGATGGGGTCGCTGCAATCACGACGCTTGCTGTATTGGCTGGGCGTGACCGTGCTGTTTTTCGTGCTGCTGAGCGTGTTGCGGCTGGTGTTTTTCTTCGGTTTCTCCGGGGTTGATCCTGCTAGCCTGAGAACCGACACCAGCGTCGCACAGACGCTGGGCATCGGCTTTCGGTTCGACTTGCGTCTGGCTTTGCTGTTGGCGTTACCCCTCGTTGTTCTGTTGTGGGTTCCACGCTGGAACCTGCTGAACGTCAGGATGCTGCGCTGGTTTGCGCGGTTATATCTCGCCGTTGCATTGGCGTTGGTCACCCTGATTTACATCGTAGATTTCGGTCATTACGCTTATCTGGGTGTGCGTATCAACGCCAGCGTTATGCGGTACCTGGACGACGCGCAGATTTCCCGGGACATGCTCTGGCAAACTTATCCGGTGCTGTGGATCACTGCGAGTTGGCTGGCCGGTATCGGGGTGATAATCGCGGCTTTCATCGGGCTGGAGCGGATTACCCTTGAGCGCCAGGCCAAACCGATCAGGCGGTGGTCTGCCGCATTTGGCGCAGTACTGGTGACGTTGGCCACTTTATTGGGGCTGCTGGGTCGCGTTGAAAACCTCAATCTGGAAAACCCGGTCCCGCTGCGTTGGAGTGACGCGTTCTTCTCGGGCAACAGTCAGGTCGCCGCGCTGGGTTTGAATCCGGTGCTGTTCCTCTATGACACGCTCAAGGTAGGGCAGTCGCGTTATGACGAAGAGTTAGTACGCCGCCATTATTCTGTGGTCGCTGATTACCTGGGCGTCGATAAGCCAGACCCGCAAAGCTTGAACTTCAAGCGTCAGCAAGACGTGCAGCCTTACAACGTGGCTGCTACCCAGCCGCCAAACGTAGTGTTTGTGATGCTTGAGTCCTTGGGCACCAGTGCTGTGGGGGCGTATGGCAACCCGCTCAATCCGACCCCCAATCTGGATCGCCTGGCTGAGCGAAGCTGGTTCTTCCGGCATTTCTATGTGCCAGTGACCGGGACCGCCAAGACCGTGTGGGCGAGCATTACCGGCGTTCCCGATGTGACTCGTCAGGAAACCGCGACCCGGCACCCGATGTTGACCCGGCAAAATACGCTGATCAATGATTTCAAGGGCTATCAGAAGCTGTACATGATTGGCGGCAATTCCGGTTGGGCCAACATGAATGCTCTGATCCGCCGCAGCATCGTCGACATTCGGCTTTATGACGAGCGTGACTGGCAGTCGCCAGTGGTGGATGTGTGGGGGATTTCCGACCTGGATCTTTTCAAGGAAGGCGACCGAATCCTGCGTGCACTACCCAAGGACCAGCCGTTCTTCGCCTATGTGCAGACGGCAGGCAACCATCGGCCGTTTACCATTCCCAAGGAAAACGACGGCTTTGCAGTCAGTAACCTGAGCCTTGAACAAGTGCAGGCCGCGGGTTCGCGCAGCGTTGAGCAATACAACGCGGTGCGCTTGCTGGACTTCAATATCGGGCGGCTGATGGAGCTGGCCAAGGCGGGCGGTTACTATGAAAACACGATTTTTGTCCTGTTTGGCGACCACAACACCCGTATCAGCCAGATCCCGCATATGCCTCCGGCATTTGAACAATTGGGCCTGGAGAGCAACAACGTGCCGATGTTGATCCACGCACCAGGCCTGATAGGGACGAAGGTGGTTGAAGAGGCGGTCGGGTTGGCTGACTTGTTGCCCACCGTGGCAGGTATGGCAGGCATTCCGTTCAGCAACGGTGCCATGGGGCGGGATATCCAGCAACCCGCGCCCGAAGGTGAGCGTGTCGTGCCATTGGTACTGCGCGAAGGTACGTTCCCGTTAATTGGTGGCGTGACCCGGCATTTCCTCCTGCAGATGGAACACGACGGTACGTCACCGACGCTGCACGACCTGGCCTCGGCAACTCCGTTGGAAAACGTTGCCGGTCAGCATCCGGAGGAGTTCAGTCGCTTGCGTACGTTGACCCTGGGGCTGCATGAGAGTGCGCGGTTGATGTTGTACCGGAATGTGCAGTGAGGTTATTAACTTCACATGACTGTTTGAATTGGAGTGCATTCCTTGTGGGAGCTGGGCTTGCCCGCGATAAGGCTGGATGCGATCTGAAGTGAATCGCGTCCAGCCTTATCGCGGGCAAGCCCAGCTCCCACAGGAATAGGGTTACTCAGATAAATCGCGTATCGCTCCGAAACTTGTGAAGCGTTTGACGATATTTTCATGCGCTTAACGGGTATGATGCCCACCTTCGTTGGGGAGTAGCCTGCTGCTGAGTTATCTCAGGAGCGTTCGTATCAACATTCTCGGCAGCAGCCGTGGTACGAACACCTTTTGGTTGGCGAGACCAGCGACATATCCACGCCTAAAGTCGGGCGTGTGGATGTGTCGTTGACTCATAGCCCGACTGGACGTAAACCGTGAACCCCATTTCCCTCATCTTCCTTGCCCTGGCCATGTCCACGGACGCTTTCGCGGCGGCCATCGGTAAAGGCTCCAGCCTGCATAAACCACGCTTTATCGAAGCGCTGCGTACTGGTCTGATCTTCGGTGTGATCGAAGCCATCACGCCCATTATCGGCTGGGCCATCGGTAATGCCGCCAGCAGCTTCGTTGAAAGCTGGGACCACTGGATCGCCTTTACGCTGCTGCTGATCCTTGGCGTGCACATGATTTACAACGGCTTGAAGCATGAGGAAGACGAGGCTGAGGAAAAAGCCGGGCAGCATTCGTTCCTGATTCTTGCCGTCACTGCGTTCGCTACAAGCATCGACGCGCTGGCTGTGGGGGTTGGGCTGGCGTTTGTGGATGTGAATATTCTGGTCGCAGCGGCAGCGATCGGTCTGGCAACCATGACCATGGTGACTATCGGCGTCATGCTCGGCCGGGTGCTGGGGACGATGGTCGGCAAGCGTGCCGAGATCGTGGGCGGCGTCGTACTGATGCTGGTCGGCGCGACAATCTTGTATGAGCACCTGTCTGCGTGACTTTCTGTAGGAGTGACCGGGGTGGCGATCCACATTGCTCGCGATAGCGTTAGTTCAGGTGATAATTCGTCGGCCAGGAAGCTGAATCGCGAGCAATGTGGATCGCCACCCCGGTCACTCCTACAGATCCCTTGTTTGCCCGCGACAGCGCTGTGTCAGAACGTAGCGCTATTGCTTGTAGACGATGCGTTTGGCCTTAACTCTTCACCGCAAACGCTGCGCCCAGCGCCTGAAGCCGGGTCGCCATTGGCGAAAGATCTTCGCTGCACTGGATGAGGGTTATCACGTCTGTAGCGTTGTTTTGTGCAATTGCGTGAACGGTCGTCAGACGATCGTTGATGCCCACCGACGCTGCGGATTGCTGTTCGGTGGTGCCTGCGATCAATACGTTCAGGCGATGAATTTCCAGCACATCAGCGACGGTGCTCTTCAATAGTTCCGAGCCCAGTTGGCTGGCCTGGACACAGCGTCCAACCTCTTCGCCGCTGTTACGCATCGAGTCGGCTGCGGTGCGGCTTTCCTTCTGTAGTGATTCGACGATCTGGCGAATCTCTTCCACCGAGCCTGCGGTTTTCTGCGCCAGGCCTCGAACCTCATCGGCGACCACTGCAAATCCACGGCCCTGCTCCCCGGCACGGGCAGCTTCAATAGCAGCGTTGAGGGCCAGCAGGTTGGTCTGCTCTGCGATTTCGCGAATAACGTTAATAACCTTGCCGATCTTTTCTGCCTGGTCGGCCAGTGACTGCACGCTCTGGTTAGCCCCACTGATTGAAGATTCCAGGTTGGCAATGTCTTTGCTCGCCTTATCAACCGACTCCTTGCCCTTGACCAATTGATCGTTGGCTTTGTTGGCGCCGTGATGGGCTTCGCTGGCGTGTTGTGAGATGTCGTCAAGGGCTGTAGTGAGCAGTTGCATCGAGTGAGCCATGCGAGTGATTTCTGCCAGTTGCTGCTGTGCGCCTTTGTCCAGGGTTTCGCCTGCCACCGATAACTGACGACCCATGTCACTCAAACCGCTGGTTTCATGAATCACGCCACCAACGGTGTTGGTGATCAACGCGAGGAATTCGTCAAAGCGCTGGGAGGAGTGCATGCCGACGCGGCTTTCAGTGACACCTGCTCTTTTATCCAGACGCGCGGCGGCCTGGAGGATTTTGTCCAGCAGGTCCTGGTTCTCGCTGGCTTCGCGATGGCTGTGTATCGCCAGATAAATCAGGATGGCGCTTTCAGCGACGACATAGGCGGCATGGATGAAGACCACATCCCAACCGCCGTGATGCTGCATCACGTATACCGGATAACCCGAATGCTGCAGCACATGGAAGAGTAAATGGTGAACGGCGATGGTCGCGGCAGCCACGACAATGGGCAGCCAGTCCCGGTAGAACGTCAGTACCGCCAACAGCGCGAAAATACCGAAGTGGACTTCGATCAGGCCTTGAGTCTGATTGATGTGCAAGCCCGACATGACCATCAGGGCAACGCCCGTCAGGCAACGAAACAAGCGGGTACCACGCAAGACGGGATACAGCGCAGTCATGGCAATGGCCGTGCCGCCGCCAACCAGAACGGCCTGGCCGAAGGTTGAGTGAATAGTCGCCAGCCCCAGTGCGTAGATAAAACATATCCACAGGAGCCCGAGCATGATGCGGTCGGCTTTACGGTAATGATCGGTAAAACGAGGCACCGTCGACATAGCGCAAATCCTCAACATCCATTTCATGGAACCGCATGAATGCCGAGTATGCCTGCGTCTATGGGACTAAAGAAGCGGTATGCCATCACCGATACTGTCTCGCGACAGGCATCGGACCTGTAGGAGCTGCCGAAGGCTGCGATGGCGGTGAATCAGGATGGATGCTTCGCAGCCTTCGGCAGCTCCTACAGAGGGATGGGCTTGTCAGTCGTTAGTGCAGCTTCATGCGCGGCTCGGTTCCTTTGCCGATGCGGCTGCCGAGCATCAACATCAGTGTGCGGAAGGTGCCGTACAACGCCATCTGGTGCATGCGATACAGAGAGATGTAGAACATCCGCGCCAGCCAGCCTTCAAGCATGACGCTGCCGGTCAGGTTGCCCATCAGATTGCCCACTGCCGAGAACTTCGAGAGGGAGATCAGCGAACCATAGTCAGTGTATTTGTAGTCCGGAAGCGGTTTGCCCTCGATGCGCAAGCGCAGCGATTTGACCAGCAACGAAGCCTGCTGATGCGCGGCCTGGGCGCGGGGCGGAACATTGCGGTCCGAGCCTTTTTGCGGGCAGGCTGCACAATCGCCGAAAGCGAAAATATTTTCATCGCGAGTCGTCTGCAACGTTGGCAGCACCTGCAACTGGTTGATGCGATTGGTTTCCAGGCCGTCGATTTCCTGCAGGAAACCCGGTGCCCGAATACCGGCTGCCCACACCTTGAGTGTGGCCGGGATCACCAGACCGCTGGCGGTGATCAGCGAATCTGCAGTCACTTCACTCACGGCAGCATCGGTCAGCACCGTAACGCCAAGTTTCTCCAGAGTCTTGTGGACCGGGCCGCCAATGCGTTCCGGCAAGGCAGGCAAGACGCGTGGGCCAGCCTCGATCACCGTGATACGCAGGTTTTCCGGTTTGATCCTGCCCAGTCCGTAAGCTGCCAGCTCATGAGCCGCGTTGTGCAGTTCAGCGGCCAGTTCCACCCCGGTTGCGCCTGCGCCGACAATCGCCACGGTAATTTCCTGGGCGGTGTCGCTTTGCCCGGCATGGGCACGCAAGTAATGGTTAAGCAGCTGCTGATGGAATTTCTCGGCTTGTTTACGAGAGTCCAGGAACAGGCAGTGCTCGGCTGCGCCCAGGGTGTTGAAGTCGTTGGTGGTGCTGCCTACCGAAATCACCAGCGAGTCGTAGTCGATGCTGCGTGCAGGAACCAGTTCCAGACCGTCTTCATCAAGGGTAGCCGCCAGATGAATCTGCCGTGCTTCGCGGTTCAGGCCGGTCATCTTGCCGAGCTGGAACTGAAAGTGGTTCCACTTGGCCTGGGCCACATAGTTCAGCTCATCTTCATAAGAGTTGAGCGAGCCAGCCGCGACTTCGTGCAGCAGCGGTTTCCAGATGTGAGTCAGGTTGGCATCGACCAGGGTCACGCTTGCCGTGCCTTTTTTGCCCAGGGTCTTACCCAGGCGGGTGGCCAGCTCCAGACCGCCAGCGCCGCCGCCAACGATGACAATACGATGAGTCATAGGGATATCTCATAAGGTTTAAGGAATTCGGGGGGAGTGAGTTGATCTGCGCGAGCGCTAAATTAATGCTGCTCATAGCGTCAGATAACTCAACAATCGGCTCAACAGGCCCAGGCCAACCACCACTGCAACCACCACGATCAGGAGCAGCCACGGCCGGAAAGGCCGGCGCTCAACTTGATGCTGGGGGGCTTGCAGGTACTCTTCGACACGCTTTTGGTCTTCGGGTTTCAGGCGACTGGACATGGGAGCCTCAGAAAAGAGGGCAACGGTGTTATTCGGCATTCAGTTCGAGCGGTTCGACCCGTAACGAATCATCTAGACGAATGATGCCGCTTTGTATCACTCGCGCGGTAATTCCGCCATGCCCACGTACGGCCTGAAAGGTGCCGTGGCCCAGTCGTTGCTCCAGCCGGGCGCAGGGCTGACACCAGCCGGTGGTTTCCAGAATCGCCTGACCGATCTTGAAACGACGGCCTTTGAGGCTGAACAGATTGATGCCGCTGATCACCAGATTGCGGCGCAGGTCTTGCGGGACGATGGGCTGATCTTCAGGGCGGTTCAACAGGGAGCTGACAACCGCGAAGTGCTCCCACTGAATTAACGTCACCTGTCGTGCATTGCGTGGCCCGGGGCGGGCGTGGTCACCGGTCAGTCCGGCTTCGCGACGCGCTTCCACTGCCTCCAGTTCAACCATGTCGCCACGCGACTCGGGGCGCACGCCAATCCAGCGGACCCGGCCGGTTTGCGGCACGTCGGCCAACAGCTCTTGCAGAGGGCTCATAAACTGATTCCAACATCGAAAACCACGCTGCGGCCCAGATTGGTCCGCAGAAAATCCGGTGCGCCGGGATGGGCAAACAGCACGCGGGCAAAGGTCGGACCCACCAGAGACAGCGAACGCCAGCCCTGGCGCAGGTACTCGGTGGGCGGTGGGAAATGGCTGTTCAAATCCAGCACTTCGCGTTTGAGGCTGGCGAAGGCAATGATATCCAGTTCACCCAGATCAATGCCGCGCTCGTTGTAGTTGTGGGCTTTTTTGCGCAGCGTCGGTGCCAGGCGTTGCAGCAGCTCATTGGCAGGAATGCGCTTGGGCTTGGCTTCGCGGCGCACCAGTTGGCTCAAGGAAAATGCCCCCCGTCTTCGTGCGAGCTCTTCGCGCCACTCATCATTGAGCCGACGGCCTTCATCCAGAACAAAAAACACTTCAAAACAGGCGTCGCGAAACAGCACATCCGGCGGTTCCTGTCCGGCAGCGGTGAAGTCTTCGTGACGGTGCGGGATGTTCAGACCTTGCAGTAAACGTTCACAAACCCATCGCTCACGCTCCCACTTTCGCGCATTGGAAAGAAACGCGTTGGCTTGTTCGGCCTGGATCGTTAGCAGGCGAAGGTAGTCTGAGTCATCCATGGGCCAAGCTTAGCGTTCTAATAGCTACAACTGGAAGATGCTGCTGCCGCTTTTGCTAATCCAGCACAGGTAGGAGTGAGCTTGCTCGCGATTGGGTCTGCCAATTGATGAGGATATCGCCTGTGCTGACGCAATCGCGAGCAAGCTCACTCCTACAGATCCCGATTTGTTGCGCGACAACGTGGTGTCCGGGGCGCAGGGGCGGCTTTTGTCAAAACTACGGCCACCTGATTGAGTGTGTTTTTACTGTAGGAGCGCGCTTGCCCGCGATTGGGGCTGCCAATCGGTGAGGATATCGCCTGTGCTGACGCAATCGCGAGCAAGCTCACTCCTACAGATCCCGGTTTGTTGCGCGACAACGTGGTGTCAGGGGCGCAGGGCGGCTTTTTTCAAACAATACGACCCGACCTGGATCATCCATCAGCCGCCCATTTGGGCTATGGTATTGGTTTTTCCATCCCACTCAGGAGCGTTGCATCGTTGAAACTCTGGCCCATTCTGCTGTTGATCCTGTTGCCGTTCACCGCGCAGGCCATTGAAATTGGCGATCCTGTGCCGACCTGGAGCCTGTTCGACCAGTTTGATGAACCGTATGTGATGAACCCGCAAAAGACCCAGACGATTCTGGTCGCCAGCAGCATGAGCGCGGGCAAAATCATGGAGAAGGCGCTCAAGGACAAGCCCAAAGGTTTTCTGGAAGCTCGCCACACAGTGTTCATCGCCAACATTGAGCCAATGCCAGCGTATGTCACCAAGTTCTTTGCAGTGCCGAAAATGCGCAGGGCGTACTCGTACCGTGTAGCGCTAGACCGCGAGGCGCAAATTGCGCCGGGTTATGGTGGCGATGCTGCGGCCGTTCAGTGGTTGCAACTCAAGGATGGCAAGTTAGTGGAGCGGCGGGAGTTCAATGGGCCAGATGCGCTTCGCGAGGCGCTGGAGAAGCCGTGAGCGGTGCCTGATTCAGATCAGGCACCGCTCAGGTACTGCTCAATGCCTGTCTGGCAGATCACCGGAAAACATTTCATCTTCGGCATCCGGGCTGACCGGAATCGCATGTTCTTCGGACGCCCAGGCGCCCAGGTCGATCAGCTTGCAGCGCTCCGAGCAGAACGGCCGGGCAGGGCTGGCTGCGCTCCATTCCACGGGGGCGCCACACGTTGGGCAATCGACGGTCATTGGTTGGCTCATGACTGGCCTCCGGACAAAGTTAAATAAAAGTGATGCAGGCGCTGGACTTCGCTTTGCAGCCAGGCAGCGTCCCGGTCATTGACCAGCACATCATCGGCACGACTCAATCGATCTTCGCGATTGGCCTGGGCTTTGATGATTGCTTCGACCTGATCCTGGCTGGAGCTGTCGCGCAGCATGGTGCGCTGGACCTGCACGTTTTGCGGTACGTCGATGACCAGCACGCGCTGAGTGATTTTCCACTGACCGGACTCGACCAGCAGGGGCGAGACCAGAATCGCGTAGGGCGAAGTGGCGCTGGCCAGATCGCGCTGGATCTCCGTTGCAATCAGGGGGTGCAGCAGGGCTTCAAGCCAGCGGCGCTGTTCGGCATTTTCGAAGATCAAGCCGCGCAAGGCACCTCGATTGAGCGTGCCGTCGGCATTCAGCACCGAGGGTCCGAAGTGCTCGGCGATCAGCGCCAGCGCCGGTCGGCCGGGCTCAACCACCCAGCGTGCTGCGTGATCGGCGTCGACTACATGGATGCCCAGATCGATAAAGCACTGAGCTGCTGCGCTTTTGCCGCTGCCGATGCCGCCAGTGAGTCCAAGAATCCAGGGTTTTTTAGCGGTTTGGTTCATCTGAAACCGGCAAATTGCAAATAGGAGTCGGTTATTTGACCACCCCAGAGCAAAGCGATCCAGCCTGCAATGGCCAGATAGGGACCGAAGGGGATCGGTGTACTGGTTTCAACATTCCTCACGCGCAGCAGGATCAGGCCCAATACGGCGCCGACCAACGATGACAAGAGAATGGTCAGTGGCAGAATCTGCCAGCCACCCCAGGCCCCCAGCATGGCCAGCAACTTGAAATCGCCATGGCCCATGCCTTCTTTGCCGGTGATCAGTTTGAACAGCCAATACACCGACCACAGCACCAGATAACCGGCCACTGCGCCCCAGAGCGCATCGCCCAACGTAGTGAACACGCCGAACGAGTTGACGATCAGCCCCATCCACAACAGCGGCAGCACCAGGTCATCAGGCAGCAACTGATGATCGGCATCGATCAGACTCATGGCCAGCAGGCCCCAGCTCAGCACCAGCATCGCGGCAGCAGGCCAACCAAAGCCAAAGTGCCAGGCGATGTAGCCGGACAGCAGGCCGCAGGTCAGCTCAACCAGTGGGTAACGTTTACTGATGGGCGCTTTACAGCTCGCACACTTGCCGCCCAGAAACAGGTAGCTGAACACCGGCAGGTTTTCCCACGGCCGGATTTGATGTGCGCAATGCGGGCAGCGTGAGTGAGGCAGGATCAGGTTGAAGGTTTCGCTTGCAGGCTCGGCGGGCAGCTTGAGCATTTCCCGGGACTGAGCCTGCCAGTCGCGCTCCATCATGATCGGCAGACGATAGATCAGCACATTGAGAAAACTGCCGACCAGTAAACCGAGAATCAGTGCAGATAAAACAAAGGCCAGCGGTGAGCTGGCCAGGAAATCAACAAGTGACATAGTCAGACAACGCTTCCGAGTTTGAAAATAGGCAGGTACATGGCAATCACCAGACCGCCGACGATGACGCCAAGGATGGCCATGATCATTGGCTCCATCATGCTGGTCAGGTTATCGACCATATTGTCGACTTCATCTTCGTAATAGGTTGCGACCTTGTCGAGCATGGAGTCCAGTGCGCCTGACTCTTCGCCGATGGCCGTCATCTGAATGGCGAGGCTGGGGAACACACCGGTGGAACGCATGGAAAAGTTAAGCTGCATACCGGTAGAAACGTCTTGTTTGACCTTGTTCACTGCATTGCGGAACACCACATTACCGGTTGCGCCCGCTACTGAGTCCAGCGCTTCGACCAGCGGCACGCCTGCGGCAAAGGTGGTGGATAGCGTACGGGCGAAGCGTGCAATCGAGGACTTGTAGAGCAGCGGGCCGATGATCGGGAATTTCAAAAGGCTGCGGTCGACGCTGTCGCGAAAATTCTGCGAGCCTTTGTAGCTGCGTCGGAACAGGAAAATACTGACGAACATCACCCCAAGGATGATCAGCCACCAATCCTGCACGAGCTTCGACAGGCCGATCACCATCAGGGTGAACGCCGGTAGTTCAGCACCAAACCCGGCAAAGATGTCCTGAAACTTGGGCACCACGTAAAGCAGCATGATCCCGGAAACCACAAACGCCATGATCATCACCATGATCGGGTAGGTCATAGCCTTTTTGATCTTCGCTTTGAGTGCTTCGGTTTTTTCCTTGTAGGTCGCCACTCGATCAAGCAAGGCTTCCAGCGCACCGGCCTGTTCACCGGCGTCCACCAGGTTGCAGTACAGATCGTCGAAGTATTGCGGCTTCTGCCGTAGCGCGGTGGCAAAGCTGTTACCCGCTGCGACTTCACTTTTGACCTCTTCGATCAGCTTGCGCATGTTCGGGTTTTCCGAACCTTCAGCAATGATGTCGAAGGACTGCAGCAGCGGCACACCGGCTTTCATCATGGTTGCCATCTGTCGCGAGAAAAACGCGATATCCAGCGGCTTGATCTTCTTCCCCGAGCCAAACAGCGATACCGGCTTCTTACGCACTTTGGTCGGATTGATGCCTTGCTTGCGCAACTGCGCCTTGATCAGCGCAGGATTGTGGCCGGTGAGTTCGCCGGTCATCTTCGCGCCTTTCTTGTCCGTGCCTTCCCACGTGAAAACGATGGCTTTTGCTGCTTTGCTGGCCATGATCAGTCCTTGGTCACGCGGTTGACTTCTTCAAGGCTGGTGACGCCCTGCATCGCTTTGATCAGGCCCGATGTGCGCAGGTCATTGAAGCCGTCCTTACGCATTTGTACGGAGATATCCAGCGAGTTGCCTTCTTCCATGATGATTCGCTCCAGAGCCGGGGTCTTCTTGACCACCTCGTAAATCCCCACTCGGCCTTTATAACCGCCATTGCACTGATCGCAGCCGACCGCTGTATAAATCTTGAACGTGCCGACCTGATCTTCCGGAAAGCCTTCCTTGATCAGGGTTTCTCTGGGAATGTCTGCTTCTTTCTTGCAGTGCGGACACAGCTTGCGCGCCAGACGTTGGGCGATGATCAGGTTGATGGCGGTAGCGATGTTGAACGCTGCCACGCCCATGTGATGCAAACGGGTCAGTGTTTCTGCGGCGCTGTTGGTGTGCAGCGTGGAGAGCACCATGTGGCCGGTTTGCGAAGCCTTGATGGCGATTTCAGCCGTTTCCAGGTCGCGAATCTCACCGACCATGATCACGTCAGGATCCTGACGCAGGAAGGCGCGGAGTGCCTGGGAGAAGTCCATTCCTTGACGCGGATTGACGTTGACCTGATTTACGCCTTCCAGGTTGATTTCGACCGGATCTTCAGCCGTTGAAATATTGATGTCCACGGTATTGAGAATGTTCAGGCCGGTGTACAGCGACACGGTTTTACCCGAGCCGGTGGGGCCGGTGACCAGAATCATGCCTTGCGGCTGTTTCAGCGCCTCCAGATACAAGGCCTTCTGTTCAGGCTCATAGCCCAGCGCGTCGATGCCCATCTTGGCCGTGGTTGGGTCGAGCAGACGCATCACGATTTTTTCGCCCCACAGCGTCGGCAGGGTGTTCATCCGGAAATCGATGGCTTTGGTTTTCGAAATACGCAGTTTGACCCGGCCGTCCTGAGGCTTGCGGCGTTCGGAAATGTCCAGGCTGGCCATGACTTTCAGGCGTGCGGCGATGCGGCTTGCGAGGTGGATAGGCGGTTTGGCCACTTCGTGCAGGATGCCGTCGGTACGCAGCCGGACCCGGAAGGTCTTTTCATAGGGTTCGAAGTGCAGGTCGGACGAGCCAAGGCGAATGGCGTCCAGCAGCATCTTGTTGACGAAGCGCACCACCGGAGCGTCGTCTGCATCGTCTTGGCCGAGAGAAGTTTCCTTGGCCTCGCTGCCCGATACGATTTCCAGGCTGAGATCGACATCGCCCAGATCACCCAACGACGAATGGCTGTCGAAAAACTTTTCGATGGCGTCGGTGAGCTTGTCGTCCTCCACCAGAATCGCTTCGATGGCCAGGCCGGTGCTGAACTGCAGATCGTTGATAGCCTGCTGGTTGGCGGGATCGGAAATCCCGACATACAGCTTGTTGGCGCGTTTCCATAGGGGCAGGACATGGTGTTGGCGGATGAGCTTTTCGCTCACCAACCCCTTGGGTTGTTCTTCTTTATTAAGGCTGTTGAGGTCCAGGAACGGCAAACCGAAATGGTCCGACGACATCTCCGCCAGGACCAGTGCTTTGACCAGGCGGTTTTGTACCAGATAACTGATCAGCGAAACCTTGTCGCGCCGGGCCTGTTGATAAGCCTGTTGCGCCGCTTTTTCAGTCAGAAGTTCGGCAACTACCAATTGCTTGGCCAAACCGGTCAGAACAACGTCACTCATAAAACCACCAAACCCATACAGTATCTGGTTTATAGCCTAGTCAGGCGGCGCTGCCAATGATGCATGGCAAGGTGACCAAAATTGTCAGTTAGTGATCCTGCCGGGACACGCAATTGCGCGGTCAATCAAAGGATTAGCAATAAAGGAGGATTGAACAAGGCTTGGCATGACCTATGCTTTGGCACAGGCAAGCAACACCTTATTGACGCACCGGAGCAGTACCCATGAAAGCACAAAAAGGTTTTACGTTGATCGAGTTGATGATCGTAGTAGCGATCGTCGGTATTTTGGCTGCTGTGGCGATTCCGTCGTATCAGAACTATGCGAAGAAAGCGGCTTACTCTGAAGTACTGACCGCAATGGCTGCAGTAAAAACCGCTGTTGGTGTTTGCCTTGCTCAGGCAAGTGCTCTTACTGATTGCGACAGTGCGACAAAAGTCGGCGTGACACTGCCAAGTGGGGTAACGACTGGCGCAGTGAATACTATTACTATCGCAGCTACCACGGCAGCGATTACTGCGACCCCAAATTCATATAAAGGCATTGCAACTACTGACACATGTACGCTTTCAGCTCCTTTGCCAGCAGCAGGTGCATCGAGTATCTGGTCATTCGGCGGCGCTTGTGTAACCAACGGATATGTAAAAGCTAACTAAGTGAAGGGCTGATATTGCCTTCTCATGCGCGAGCACTAGCCTTACCGCTAAGCCGAAATAGCTCAGCCCGGTAGAGCAGCGCACTCGTAACGCGAAGGTCGCAGGTTCGATTCCTGTTTTCGGCACCGCAGACCCAAAAAGCCCGATCCATATGGATCGGGCTTTTTCGTTTGTGTGGCGTAGTTAGTGCGTGATGCCCTTGAACGGGCTGAATCCAGACTTAAGTTCCTGACACCCCGCAGTCGCGCTGCCAACCCAAGGCCCTGTAGGAGTGAGCTTGCTCGCGATGGCGTCCTGTCTGACAGTGGTTTACTGGATGACTCACCGCTATCGCGAGCAAGCTCACTCCTACAGGATCGTGTTTGCTGCGTGACAGCGCGGCGTGCTCCTACAGGGGCTTGTGCCATTGGGGCAGTCAGTTATTACCTCAAAGACTCAACCGCATCGACAGATCCACCGCCTTCACGTCCTTGGTCATTGCCCCAATCGAGATGTAGTCCACGCCGGTTTCTGCGATCACCAGCAGGGTGTCGTCGTTAATGCCGCCACTGGCTTCCAGCTTCGCTTTGCCTGCGTTGAGGCGTACGGCTTCGCGCATGTCATCGAGGCTGAGTTCGTCGAGCATGACGATGTCAGCCCCTGCATCCAACGCTTCGCGCAGCTCATCGAGACTTTCCACTTCGATTTCCACTGGCTTGCCCGGGGCGATCTTGTGCGCAGCGGCAATGGCCTGAGCGATCCCGCCGCAGGCCGCGATGTGGTTTTCCTTGATCAGAAAGGCATCGAACAACCCGATACGGTGGTTATGGCAGCCACCGCAGGTCACGGCATATTTCTGTGCGAAGCGCAGGCCCGGCAGGGTTTTGCGGGTATCCAGTAATTTGACCTGAGTATTGGCGACCATGTCGGCGTAATGCCGGGCCTTGGTTGCCACGCCTGACAGCATCTGCAGAAAGTTGAGCGCGCTGCGCTCGCCAGTCAGCAACGAACGCGCCGGACCTTCGAGATGGAACAGCGCCTGGTTGGGCTGCACCTGTTCACCGTCCACCACCTGCCAGTGCACAGCAACCCGCGGATCCAGCTGGCGAAATACCGCATCAACCCAGGCCGTTCCGGCAATCACCGCTGCATCTCTGGAGATAACCGTGGCTTTGGCGAGGCGTTCGGCAGGGATCAATTGCGCGGTGATGTCGCCACTGCCGACGTCTTCCAGCAACGCACGGCGCACGTTGGCTTCGATTTCGGCGGTGAGGGTGGCGAGTTGTAAATTCGGCATAGCGGACTCCATTTCAGGTCGCCCGAGTATAAGGCAGGTTGCCCACTGAACTCACGGTACCCCATCTATATCGGGCCTTTGCCAGTCCCCAAACGAATGACAGTTGGTCGGTTTTTTACAATTCGTTGCGATGGATTGCATTTTTTGCGGTCTATTCCTGCACGCGTCAATCCGCTAGCCGGAGACGAAATGTAAAGAACAAGACTTCTCTGGCAGATCGGATATATTTTGAAAGATGATACGACTTGTATTTGACGTCACGCTTTTGACGTGTGGCGCAATGAACTGGGGGATCGCTTCACAGGCACGGGATCAAGCCCTGCTTGTGATGAGGTCGATGACGCTGTCTGGCAGGTGGCTTGATGCAAAACGACGAGAATGTTGTGCCGTTAACTAAAGCAAATACCGACCAGGCGGTTCATTCGCCCCTTGCGCGCCTGCCTGTAGTTCTACTGCAGGTCCGTGACAAGGCCGCCCAGCAGCTCAAGGATGCACTGCAGGAGTTGTTCGATAATGCGGACGACACGCTATTTGAAATGGCGGACCGTGCGCAAAGCAATTCCGAGCAGAACATCTTTTTCGAAGCGATGCGTGACCTGCGCCTCAAGCGTAAAAGCATCGAGCGAGCATTTCTCGACAAGTTCTACGAAGCTTTTCTACGCCTTGGGCAATATCAAGTGTCCGAGCCGGTTATCGCTACCCCGGTGTCATTCGACAAGCTGTCACTGGTGCACAACGATGATCTGGAAAAGACCGTTGCTGTCGACGCTATGGTGACCAAGGTCTTGAGCCGTGACGGCACCGCGCTTGCGCAACTGACGACCCGCCTGAACCAGCTCGTCACTCAGCCCCTGACCAACGAAGCCAACCCTATGGGGCCGGCGATGTTGTGTGATTATTTCCTGCAGGCCGGGCGTAGCCTCGGCGTGGGGATCAAGGTCAAGCTGATCGTGCTCAAACTGTTTGAGAAGTACGTCCTGTCCGATACGGACGACCTCTACAGCGAGGCTAACCAATTGTTGATTGCGACTGGCATCTTGCCGGAGCTGAAAGCTGTTCCTGCACGTCGCTCTACTGATCGCAGCACCCGGCCAAGCCGCAGCGTCGAGCAGTTCTCTGATCCTGCTCTGGCCCAGACCGCCGACAAGCTTGATAAAGGTGTGCAAGACGTTTTTTCTGCTTTGCAGGAATTGTTGCTGCAAGTGCGTGGCAATATCGTGCCCCGCCATGAGGCCAGCGCTGAAGCCCGGCCTATCTCCAGTCAGGACCTGCTGCGCTTGTTGTCGCACATGCAGCAATACGTTCCGTCGTCGGATTTGCCGGATGATTTCGACCTGCGTAACCAGTTGGAGCAGCTGCTTACGCGCGTCAGCGTGAAGAGTGGCAAGTTTCGCGTAGTGGGTGTCGGTGATGAAGATGTCATCAACCTGATTGCGATGCTGTTCGAGTTCATTCTGGATGATCGCAATCTGCCGTCGTCACTGCGTGCGCTGATTGGCCGACTGCAGATTCCGATGCTCAAGGTCGCTGTTATCGACAAGAGTTTCTTCAGTCGTGGCAGCCATCCTGCGCGGCGTTTGCTCAATGAAATCGCAGCTGCGGCGCTGGGCTGGGGTGGGCGAGACGACTACCAGCGTGATTCGCTTTACGTGCGTGTCGAGCAGATCGTACAGCGCCTGCTGAACGACTTTGTTGATGATCCGGCGATTTTCTCTGAACTGCTGGTGGATTTTCTCGCGTTTACCAGCGATGAGCGCCGCCGCAGTGAGTTGCTTGAGCAGCGTACCCGTGATGCCGAAGAAGGCCGTGCGCGTGCCGAGTTGGCTCGTCAGCGGGTGCAGCAGGAACTGAATCAGCGCTTGCTCGGCAAAGTGCTGCCTGAAGTGGTTGTGCGTTTGCTGCAGGAAGCCTGGAGCAAGGTGTTGCTGCTGACCTGCCTCAAGCATGGTGACGATTCCGTTGAGTGGCAGGCCGGGCTGGCCGCGATGGATGATCTAGTCTGGAGCGTTGAGCTGCATGAGGAGCCGGAAGCCAGGCAGCGTTTGCTGGATCTGGTGCCAGGCTTGCTCAAGTCGCTGCGCGAAGGCCTGACCAGCGCAGCGTTCGATCCGTTCGCGACCAGCGAATTCTTCAGTCAGTTGGAAGCGTTGCATGTGCAAGCATTTCAGCACTTCTCGCGCATGCAGGACGACGCCGCCAAGGGCTCGCCTGACGCTGCTGATGTCGAGGATGCGCAAGGACCGGCGATGATTCAGGTGGTGGAGGAGATCGTATTGATCGCCCCGGGTGGTGACCAACTGTTCAACGAGCCTGCGCCGCGTTTGCCGGAAGATGATGCGGGGCTCGCGCAGGTCGACAAGCTTCGTTTGGGTGGCTGGGTGGAAATCCAGGAAGACGAAGAGCACAAGCTGCGTTGCAAGCTGGCGGCGATCGTCGAGCCAAGCGGGCGCTATGTGTTCGTCAACCGCACCGGCATGAAGGTCCTTGAGAAGACGCGCATGGGGCTGGCGATGGAATTCCGTCGCGGCACCATCCGCATGCTCGACGATGCGCTGTTGTTTGACCGCGCGCTGGAGTCGGTGATGGGGAATTTGCGCAAGCTCAAGGGCGCGTAAGGCCGAGTCTCACCGGAGGACCGGCTTCAGCCGGGAGGCATTTGCCCTGGCAAGGCTAAGGTGGTGAATGTGCAGGCCATCTCCCGGCTAAAGCCAGTCCTGCGGGGCTCCGTAATTCAGTCGCATATATGCATATCCAGGCGCCAGACTCTTCCTACCCAAACCTCATCCATTTACACCCTGCCTATTTTCTTCACAGCGGGCATACTTGCCCCTATCGATTTATCCGTGCAAGGAACCTTCATGCAGCTCGACCGTGCAAGCGGCTGGTGCCATGGCATCGATCATTGTCCCTCGCCCAATTTCAATACGCGCCCCGAGGGGGAAATCTCCCTGTTGGTGATTCACAACATCAGCCTGCCCCCTGCGCAGTTCAAGACCGGCAAAGTGCAGGCGTTTTTTCAGAATCAACTGGATGTCACCGAGCACCCCTACTTTGAGGGGATTGCAGATCTGCGTGTGTCGGCGCATTTTCTGATCGAGCGTGATGGAGAAGTGACGCAGTTCGTCTCCTGTCTGGACCGCGCCTGGCATGCGGGCGTTTCGAATTTTGAAGGGCGGGAAACCTGCAATGACTTTTCCGTCGGTATCGAGCTTGAAGGCACCGACGAGCAACCGTTCACCGATGCTCAGTATGCAGCCCTGATCGATCTGACTCGTCAGTTACAGTCTGCGTATCCGGCAATCAACAGTGCTCGGATCTGTGGCCATAGCGATATTGCGCCGGGTCGCAAAACTGACCCAGGCCCCTTTTTTGACTGGTCGCGTTTCAAGGCGGCCTTGCAGGCTTGAAGTGAGGGACAGGTAAATGAGTTTTCTGGTGTTACTGCTGGCGGTCTTGATCGAGAAGTTTTCGGCACTGCGTGAGCGCGTTCAGCGTGATGGGACATGGCTGGCCGAGCTGGCCCGGCTTGAGGCCAGCCCGCGCATGGCGTCACATCCCTGGTTGATTCTCGGACTGAGCGTATTGCTGCCGGTGTTGCTGGTGGCATTGATTCTGGTCGTGCTGGGTTCGGTCGCCAATGGCTGGCTGGCGCTACCGGTGCATTTGCTGGTGTTGATCTACAGCCTGGGGCGGGGCGATCTGATTGCTGCGCTCGGGCCGTTCCGGGACGCTTGCCGACGTGGTGATGCGCAGGCGGCTGTTCACGTCGCCGAACGCGACATGGGCGTGCTGGCCGATAACAGCGAAGAGTTGCTCAAAGGCGTGCAGGGCCATTTGTTGTGGCAGGCCTATCAAAGCTTCTTCGCGGTGATTTTCTGGTATTTCCTGCTGGGCCCTGTCGCGGCGCTTGCTTACCGTCTGCTGGCACTGGCCGCCGAGAATGCGAAAACGCCAGGTGTGGCAGAAAATGCCTCGCAACTGCGCCATGCATTCGACTGGATTCCAGTGCGATTGCTGGCCGCGAGCTTTGCGCTGGTGGGCAACTTCGTGGCGGTCAGCCGGGTCATGCTGCACGAGCTGCTCAACTGGGACATCAGCGCTGCGCAACTGATTGCCAAAGTCGGTTGCGTGGCCGGTGAGGTTCCCGCTCCGGTGGTCGGTGCCGAAGGCGTCAACAGCCTTGATGTGCTCTGGGAGCTACTGATCCGCGCCGCGATAGTCTGGTACGCCGGGTTTGCACTGTGGACGTTGTTGGTTTGAGCCTCAGGGAGAGGGGCGTGGAATGCAATTTCATGTTGGAGCGAGGCTTGCCCGCGAATAACGATAATGCGATCTGTCTGACGCACCGGGTCGCCTGATTCGCGGGCAAGCCTCGATCCAACAGGTTAATGGGTGCATTTCAATCAAACCCAACCAAACAACTCACACGCATTGCGGGTACTCGCCTCCGCCAACTGCTCAGGCGTAATGCCCATCAAGACCGCCAGCGCCGCACAGATATCCGGTAAATGCTCCGGGCTATTGCGTTGGCCGGGGTACATGGCCGGTGCCATGTCCGGGGAGTCGGTTTCCAGCACGATGCTGTCCAGCGGCAGCTCGGCAATCACCCGGTGCATGCGCAGCGCCTGGGGCCATGTCGCTGCGCCGCCAAGGCCCAGTTTGAACCCCAGCTTGATGTATTCACGCGCCTCTTCACGGCTGCCCGCAAACGCATGAATGATCCCGCTGCGTTTGAGTTTGAAGCGTTTGAGGGTGGCAATCACATCGGCATGGCTGCGGCGAACATGCAGCAGCGCGGGCAGATTGAAGTCCGCAGCCAACTGTAGCTGGGCGTCGAAAACCTGCTGCTGACGCTGACGATCCAGCGTTTCAACGTAGTAATCCAGGCCAATTTCCCCGACTGCACATAGCTGCGGATGGCCTTGCAGGCGGGTCAGCCAGTCAGCCAAGTGATCGAGGTGTTGCGGCTGATGTTTATCGATGTACACCGGATGCAGGCCAAACGCAGCGTGCAAGGCCGGGTTTTCCTGGGTCAGGTCCCACACGCGCTGCCAGTTACGCTCATACACGCCCAGTACCACCATGCGTTCGACGCCCAGCGCGCGGCAGTTGGCGAGAACTGCTGCGCGATCAGCGGCGAAATCGTCGAAGTCCAGGTGAGTGTGGGTGTCGATGAGCTTCACATTCAGGCCTCGTGAATGCGTTGTTTGAAGGTCCGCACAATGGCGTGGACGCCAGGCTCGTATTGGTTTTTCTCGATGGCGGCCAATGCCAGATCCAGCGCTGCGGTGGCGATCAGTTGGTGTTGCTGTGCCATCGCGTTGACGGGCAACGGCAGGAAATCCAGCAATTGCGTGTCACCGAAGGTACCCAGATGAAACTGGTCGGGATTGACTGCGCGGCGTTGCAGTACATCGAAGACACCCTGCAATAGCACGTAGGAGGTGGTCACCAGGGCATCCGGGAAATAACCGAGGCGGTCAAAAATATCCTGCATCAATTGCTGGCCACATTGCCTGCTGAATGCTTCGCCATGCTCGACAATCACTGAGCCTTCAAAACCAAGCAGCGCATCTTCAAAGCCGCTCGCCCGAGCACGGCTGATGCTCAGTTCCGGACGGGCACCGATCAGCGCGATGTGCCTTGGCCGCGTTTGCAGCAGGCTACGGGTTAACTGCAGGCTGGCGTCATGGTCGTCGCTGACCACCGAGCAGAAGTGTTCGGCGTCCATTTCCCGGTCGATGGCAATGACCGGCAAACCTTTGCTTTGCAATTCCCGATAGCTGTCATCGCTGGCGGGCAGGCAACTGGCAACGAACAATGCGTCGCAGCGCCGGGCCCGAAACAGTTGCAGCAGTTGCAGTTCGCTGATGGGGTCATCATCGGAGCTGGCGATTAGCAACTGATAGCCATGAGCCCGGGCGCCTTGCTCAAGAAGTTTGGCGATCCGCGCATAACTGGGGTTTTCCAGGTCGGGCAGAATGAACCCCAGCGTGCGGGTATGGCGGCTACGCAAACCCGCCGCCTGCGGATTGGGGCGGAACCCGTGCTCTTCGACCACGGCCTGAACGCGCTCGACGGTGGCGTTACTGATGCGCTGTTGTTCGGCCTTTCCGTTGATCACGTAACTGGCCGTGGTGACGGACACTCCCGCCAGACGTGCAATATCACTGAGCTTCACTCGTGATTCCTTTTGTTATTGATGCCTCATCAGAGAGAAGCGATTTTCACCGAAAGTGGCTGATCTGCACAGCAGACCATGGTCCACCCCAATGTTCTCAGGTTTATTTGCGTTTGCCGGGCAACATTGGACCGAGTGCTCTTCAACCGGTGGAGATAATCGAGTAACGTGCCGAGCAATTAGATTAAACGTTTCAGCAACTATTTTCGTTGCTGTTGTCATAGGCATACCTTTGATCGTTTATCTGTTTCATCACCTAAGCTGTCGATCAGTCCATGATCGTTCTTAAAACAAGAATCAGGCGCGTGCCCGCGCTGTACAGGAGACAGGCATGCTCGAGCTCACTGTTGAGCAAATATCCATGGCCCAGACGGCTGTGGATAAGTCCGCCGCTTTGCAACTGCTTGCCGACTTGCTGGTGACCGATGGTCTGGTTGCCGACGGCTATCTGACAGGTCTGCAGAACCGTGAAAAACAAGGTTCGACTTTTCTTGGGCAAGGCATCGCAATCCCTCACGGCACGCCGGAAACCCGTGATCAGGTGTTCGCCACGGGCGTACGCCTGATTCAGTTTCCCGACGGGGTGGATTGGGGCGATGGCCACATGGTGTATCTGGCCATTGGTATTGCTGCCAAATCCGACGAGCATTTGCGCCTTCTGCAACTCTTGACCCGCGCCCTGGGCGAAACCGATCTGGGTGAAGCGCTGCGCCAGGCTGATAGCCCTGAAGCACTGCTCAAACTGCTGCAAGGCGCGCCCCAAGAGCTGGCCCTTGATAGCCAGATGATCAGCCTGGGTGTTTCTGCCGACGATTTTGAAGAACTGGTCTGGCGGGGCGCGCGTTTGCTGCGCAAGGCCGACTGCGTCAATAACGGTTTCGCTGCGGTGCTTCAGCAAGTGGAAGCCCTGTCGTTGGGCGATGGCTTGTGGTGGTTGCACAGCGAACAAACTGTCAAACGTCCAGGCCTGGCGTTTGTCACGCCTGATAAACCGATCCGTTACCTGGGTCAGCCGCTCACCGGGTTGTTCTGTCTGGCCAGTCTGGGGGAAGCGCATCAGGCGTTGCTTGAGCGTTTGTGCTCCCTGTTGATTGAGGGTCGGGGTCACGAACTGGGGCACGCCACCAGCAACCGCGCCGTGCTTGAAGCGCTGGGCGGTGAAGTGCCTGCCGAATGGCCGACCCAACACGTGACCCTGGCCAATGCCCACGGTCTGCACGCTCGCCCGGCGAAGATCCTTGCGCAGTTGGCCAAGGAGTTTGAAGGCGATATCCGCGTTCGTGTGCTGGATACTGGCGAAAGCGCTGTTTCCGCCAAGAGTTTAAGCAAGTTGTTGAGTCTGGGCGCACGCCGTGGTCAGGTCCTGGAGTTCATCGCCGAGCCCAGTGTTGCTGCTGATGCCTTGCCCGCTTTGCTGGCCGCTGTCGAGCAGGGCCTTGGCGAAGACGTTGAGCCGCTGCCGACCGCCACATCGCCGACGCCGGTAGCCGCGATCGTCCCTAAGGAAACCCTGGCTCCCGCAGATGGCAGCCAGATCGCTGCAGTTCCGGCATCTCCTGGCATCGCCATTGGCCCCGCGCACATTCAGGTGCTGCAAGCCTTCGATTACCCGATGCAGGGCGAATCGGCTGCCATTGAACGCGAGCGTCTGGAGAAGGCACTTGCTGAAGTCCGTCAGGACATTCAGGGCCTCATTCAACGCAGCAAGGCCAAAGCGATCCGCGAGATTTTCATCACTCATGTCGAAATGCTCGACGATCCTGAACTGGTTAACGAAGTCATCCTGCGTCTGAGGCAGGGCGAAAGCGCTGCTGCCGCCTGGAACAACGTGATCGACAGCGCCGCGCGTCAGCAGGAACAACTTCAGGACGCACTGCTGGCAGAACGTGCCGCTGATTTGCGTGATGTCGGTCGTCGAGTGCTGGCGCAGATTTGTGGCATTGAAACCCTGGTTGCTCCGGACGAGCCCTACATTCTGGTGATGGATGAGGTCGGCCCATCCGATGTCGCCCGGCTGGACCCGGTGCAGGTCGCAGGCATTCTCACTGCTCGCGGTGGCGCTACTGCACACAGCGCAATTGTTGCCCGTGCATTGGGTATTCCGGCGTTGGTGGGCGCGGGTGACGGCGTGCTGTTGCTCAAGCCTGGCACGCTGTTGCTGCTCGATGGCCAGAAGGGCCGTTTGACTGTCGCGCCAGACACCGAGACCTTGCAGCGCGCTGCTCAGGATCGTGACAACCGCGAGCAGCGTCTGCAAGCCGCTGCAGCAAAACGTATGGAGCCTGCACTCACCCTGGACGGCCATGCCGTTGAGGTCTTCGCCAATATCGGCGACAGCGCCGGTACGCCTGCGGCCGTAGAGCAGGGGGCGGAAGGCATCGGCCTGTTGCGCACCGAATTGTTGTTCATGGCCCACTCTCAGGCGCCGGACGAAGCGACTCAGGAAGCCGAATACCGCCGCGTGCTGGACGACCTGCAAGGGCGTCCGTTGGTGGTTCGTACGCTGGACGTAGGCGGCGATAAACCGCTGCCTTACTGGCCTATCGATAAAGAAGAAAATCCGTTTCTCGGCGTACGCGGCATCCGTCTGACCCTGCAACGTCCGCAGGTCATGGAAAGCCAGTTGCGTGCCCTGCTGCGCGCCGCTGACAATCGTCCGCTGCGCATCATGTTCCCGATGGTTGGCACTGTTGAAGAGTGGCGTCAGGCGCGGGAGATGACCCTGCGTCTGCGTGAAGAGATCCCGGTCGCAGACTTGCAGATCGGCATCATGATCGAAGTCCCCTCGGCCGCCTTGCTTGCGCCAGTCCTGGCAAAGGAAGTGGATTTTTTCAGTGTCGGTACCAACGACCTGACTCAATACACGCTGGCCATCGACCGTGGCCACCCGACGTTGTCGGCTCAGGCTGACGGTCTGCATCCAGCGGTGTTACAGCTGATTGATATGACCGTGCGCGCGGCCCATGCCAATGGCAAATGGGTCGGCATCTGCGGTGAGTTGGCGGCAGATCCGCTGGCCGTCCCTGTGCTGGTAGGGCTGGGCGTCGACGAGCTGAGCGTCTCTGCGCGCAGCATCGGTGAGGTCAAAGCCTGTGTGCGCGAACTGAATTTGAGTAAGGCAAAGCAACTGGCGCAAAACGCGCTGACGGTAGGCAGTGCCGCCGAAGTGCGTGCCCTTGTGGAGGCTCTGTAATGGCCAAGATTCTGACCCTGACCATGAACCCGGCGATGGACCTGACTGTACAGTTGGGACCGTTGCAACTGGGCCAGGTCAATCGCAGTGAAGCCATGCTCAGCCACGCGGCGGGCAAAGGTCTGAACGTCGCTCAGGTGCTCGCCGATCTGGGGCATGAGCTCACCGTTGCCGGCTTTCTGGGTGTCGATAATCAGCAGCCTTTTGAGGCTCTTTTCACGCGTAGAGGCTTTGTCGACGAGTTTGTTCGCGTGCCGGGCGAGACTCGCAGCAACATCAAGCTGGCGGAGCAGAGTGGACGTATCACCGACCTGAATGGCCCCGGCCCGATGGTGAGCGAAGATGCGCAGCAGGCTTTGTTTGCCCGTGTCGAGCAGATCGCAACGCAGTTTGATGCGGTCGTGGTTGCGGGCAGCTTGCCGCGCGGTGTCAGCCCGGAATGGCTGCACAAGCTGCTGGTGCGCCTGAAAGATCTGGGCCTCAAAGTCGTGCTGGACACCAGTGGTCTGGCTTTGCGCGCCGGTCTTGCGGCTGGGCCGTGGCTGATCAAGCCCAATACCGAAGAGCTGGCTGACGCACTCGATGCGCCGATCATTTCTATCGCTGCTCAGGCCGAAGCTGCAGCAAGCCTGCATGCCCGTGGGATTGAGCATGTGGTGATTTCGCAGGGCTCCGAGGGTGTGCACTGGTTCTGCGCGGATAGCGCATTGCAGTCATTGCCGCCGAAAGTGACTGTGGCAAGCACGGTGGGCGCCGGAGATTCGTTGCTCGCGGGCATGGTGCACGGTTTGCTCAGTGGCCATTCAGCACAACAGACGTTGCGTACTGCGACGGCGATTGCGGCCATGGCGGTCACTCAGATCGGGTTTGGTATCACCGACAACGCAACGCTCAAAAAGCTTGAAGGCGGTGTGAACGTTCGCACTTTGGCGGAAAGATAAAGGAACCGGCCACTGCATGGTCGGTGCAGGAGCTGCCGAAGGCTGCGATCAGGTGTGTCAGACACGCCGCTTTCGCAGCCTTCGGCAGCTCCTACAGAATGCATTCCAATCAACTTGGTTATGCGCTGTTTAATAAGAGAGGCCAGGTAATGAAATTAGCCATTGTGACAGCCTGCCCAAATGGCAAGGTCAGCAGCGTTCTCAGTGCGAGGCTGCTGGATGCTGCCGCTCAGCGTATGGGCTGGAGCACCTGTGTCGAGGTCTTTGATCCACGCAATCCGACGCAGCTTTTGTCCGCCCAGGAAGTCGCCGACGCGGACTGGATTCTGGTGGTCAACACTGGTGAAGTGGATCTTTCCCGCTTCGTCGGCAAGCGTCTGTTTCAGGAATCTCCGGCCCACGCGCTGCAAGACGTGGACGGTTTTCTGCACCGGGCTGCCGAACAGGCCCAGGTCTACGAGGCATCTGCTGCTGTAGCGCCTGCAGCGTCTGGAGCCATCCCGCGCATTGTCGCCGTCACTGCTTGCCCAACGGGCGTAGCGCATACGTTCATGGCTGCCGAGGCCATCCAGCAAGCCGCGAAGCGTCTGGGCTATGAGCTTCAGGTTGAAACTCAAGGCTCGGTGGGCGCGCGCAATCCGCTCAGCGCCAAGGCGATTGCCGACGCTGATGTGGTATTGCTGGCGGCCGACATCGAAGTGGCCACCGAGCGATTTGCGGGCAAGCGTATTTACCGCTGCGGCACCGGGATCGCGCTCAAGCAGTCCGATGCGACACTGAAAAAAGCCTTGGCCGAAGCCGAGGTGGAGTCTTCCGGCAGCACGCCGAAGGCACCCGCCAGGCAGGAAAAGACCGGCGTCTACAAACATTTGCTGACCGGCGTGTCGTACATGCTGCCGATGGTGGTGGCGGGCGGCCTGTTGATCGCATTGTCATTTGTGTTCGGTATTGAGGCGTTCAAGGAACCCGGAACGCTGGCTGCGGTGCTGAAACAGGTGGGCGATGCGGCCTTTACGTTGATGGTCCCCTTGCTGGCTGGCTATATAGCCTATTCCATCGCTGACCGTCCGGGGCTGGCCCCGGGCATGATTGGTGGTTTGCTGGCGAGCACGCTTGGGGCAGGTTTCATTGGCGGTATCGCAGCCGGTTTTATTGCGGGTTACAGCGCTTGGGCGATCAATCGCTACGTGCGTTTACCGGCCAGTGTTGAAGCGCTCAAGCCGATTTTGATCATTCCTCTGTTGGCTAGCCTGATCACCGGGTTGCTGATGATTTACGCGGTGGGCAAACCCGTCGCTGGGTTGCTGGAAAGCCTCACACTGTTCCTCAACAGCATGGGCACCACTAACGCCATTCTGTTGGGTGTAGTGCTCGGTGCGATGATGTGTGTCGATCTGGGTGGGCCGATCAACAAAGCGTCCTATGCGTTTTCTGTCGGATTGCTGGCATCCCAGAGCTATGCGCCGATGGCCGCAGCCATGGCCGCCGGGATGGTGCCACCGATTGGTATGGGCATCGCCAGTTTCATCGCCCGGCGCAAGTTTGCCCAGAGTGAGCGGGAGGCGGGCAAGGCCGCGTTTGTGTTGGGGCTGTGCTTTATCTCCGAGGGTGCTATTCCGTTTGCAGCAAAAGATCCGTTGCGGGTCATCCCGGCCAGCATTGCCGGTGGTGCGCTGACCGGTGCTTTGTCCATGTACTTTGGCTGCAAGCTGATGGCGCCCCACGGTGGCTTGTTCGTGATGTTGATCCCTAACGCAATGAATCATGCGCTGTTGTATCTGTTCGCGATTGTTGCGGGCAGTGTGGTGACGGGGGTTGTATACGCAGTGCTTAAACGTCCGGAAGTGGTCGAGATGGAGGTTGCGCCAGCGCAGGCGTGATTTACACTTTGCCCTGATAATGCGACGTCCCGGTAGGAGCGAACTTGTTCGCGAGGCGATTGGACAGGCTCACAGCCTCTCGCCAACAAGTTGGCTCCTACCGGTTCAATGTTGGCCCCACTGTCATATTTTCCCCATCTTGCACTGCTAGCTTTCCCCTTTACTTTCCACAAGGGGACCCTCCATGACTCAGTTCGACCCTACGCGACGTCGCATTATTCAGGCTGCTGGAGCAGGCCTGCTTTTGCCGGGTCTGGCGCCAGCCGTTATCGCTTCAGTGCAGGATCGACCGAAAATCACTGACGGTGTGCAGTCCGGTGATGTACTCGGTGATCGGGCGATGGTCTGGAGCCGAAGCGATCGGCCGGCGCGCATGGTGGTTGAGTGGGACACGCGCAGCATGTTCACCAATCCGCGCCGTGTTGTTTCGGCCTTGGCAGATCAGCGTACAGACTTCACCGCGCGAGTCGAGTTGAGCGGATTGCCAACTGATCAGGCGATTTTTTACCGTGTGCAATTTGAAGACGCCCAATCCGGTGTGACCAGCGAGCCCTGGTTCGGCCATCTGCGCAGCGTGCCGCAGCAACGCCGTAACCTGAGATTTGTCTGGAGTGGCGACACGGTGGGTCAGGGCTTCGGCATCAACCCGGACGTGGGTGGCATGCGAATCTATGAGGCGATGCGTCTGCGTCTGCCGGATTTCTTCATTCACAGTGGCGACACGATTTACGCCGACGGCCCTGTTCCGGCACAAATCGTCACGGAAGGCGGGCGTATCTGGCGCAACATCACCACTGAAGCCAAGAGCAAAGTTGCTGAAACCCTGGACGAGTATCGCGGCGCGTATCGCTACAACCTGATGGATGACAACTTGCGCCGCTTCAATGCCGAAGTGCCGCAGATCTGGCAGTGGGACGATCACGAAGTGACCAACAACTGGTCGCCGAGCAAACAGCTGGATGATCGTTACAAGGTCAAGGACATACAGTTACTGGCCTCGCGTGGCCGCCAGGCCTTTCTCGAATACGCACCGATGCGTCTGCAGGAGGCGGACAACGGCGGGCGTATCTACCGCAAGATGAGCTACGGGCCGATGCTCGATGTGTTCGTGCTGGACATGCGCAGCTACCGCGATGGCAACGACGCCAACCTGGCGGATAAACCTGGTCCTACCACGGCTTTCCTGGGGCGTACGCAACTGGACTGGCTCAAAAGCGGGCTGAAGAATTCAACCGCGCAATGGAAGGTGATCGCTGCCGACATGCCAATTGGTCTGGGCGTTCCTGATGGCGAGGTCAGCCCGGGTGTGGCGCGCTGGGAAGCTATCGCCAATGGCAATGATGGCCCGGCAGCCGGTCGTGAACTCGAAGTTGCTGAGCTGTTGACGTATCTACGCGCCCAAAAAATCCGCGACTGCGTATGGCTGACCGCCGATGTGCATTACTGCGCCGCGCATCACTATCAACCTGATCGCGCCGTGTTTCAGGACTTCGACCCGTTCTGGGAGTTTGTCGCCGGACCGTTGAATGCCGGGAGCTTCGGGCCCAACCCGCTGGACAAGACCTTTGGTCCTGAACTGGTCTTCCAGAAAGCACCGCCTGCGCAAAATACCTCGCCGTTTGCCGGTTTCCAGTTTTTTGGCGAAGTGAACATCGACGGCCAAAGCTCGGAGATGACCGTGACCTTGCGGGATCTGGATGGGGTGTCGGTGTTCGAGAAGAAACTGGTGCCAGCTCGGGATGCATGAAGGTAAACAGCATCTGGATCTGTAATGAAATCTTCTGTGGGATCCCGGCTTGCCGGCGATAAGGCCGGGCGCGATCTAAAAGTGAACCGCATCCAGCCTTATCGTCGGCAAGCCTGGCTCCCACAGGATTTGTGTCGCACATCGACTTTTGGGCAGGCACACAATCACCGTGTTTGGGTTTTGTCCGGAGCCCAGCCAGAAATTCCCTGTAACGCTATCGTCTATGCTGGCTTATCATTAGCTACCTAACGACGGGACAGGGTTCGACGAATGCTGGACATTTTCTATCAGACCCTGGCCATCACTGCGCCGGTTTTCGCCATGTTGTTCCTGGGTGTGCTGCTCAAGCGCATCAACTGGATTGATGACGGTTTCATCATGACCGCATCGAGTCTGGTGTTTAACGTGACAATGCCCGCGCTGCTGTTTCTGGGCATCATCCATGCCGATCTGCGTGAAGCGCTGCAACCGTCGCTACTGATTTTTTTCACCATCATTACCCTGGCCGGGTTCGCGTTTGCGTGGGGCTGGGCCATCTGGCGCGTACCACTGGTAGACCGTGGCGTTTTTGTTCAGGGCGCCTTTCGTGGTAACAACGGCGTGATCGGTCTGGCGCTGGCCGCCAGCATGTACGGCGATTACGGGATTTCTCTGGGGGCGATTCTCGCGGCCCTGGTCATCCTGTTCTACAACGCGCTCTCGACCATCGTGCTCGCGGTGTACAGCCCGGTGATCAAGTCTGATCCGTGGAGCCTGTTCAAAAGTGTGCTGGGCAACCCGTTGATCATCAGCATCATCGCGGCTACACCCTTCGCCTATTTCAAGATTCCATTGCCGCACTGGATCGAAACGTCGGGCAATTACCTGGCGCAAATGACCTTGCCGCTGGCCCTGATCTGTATTGGTGGCACTTTGTCTCTGAGTTCGCTGCATCAGAGCGGCAAGCTGGCAATCAGCGCGAGCATGATGAAGATGGTCACCTTGCCGGTACTGTCTACGCTGGCCGCCTGGCTGTGTGGTTTCCGCGGAGCAGAATTGGGGATTCTATTTCTGTACTTCGCCAGCCCGACCGCCGCGTCCAGCTACGTCATGGCCCGTGCGGCCAATGGCAATCATGTGCTGGCGGCTGCGATCATCGTTATCACGACATTGGCGGCCGCAGTGACCACCAATATCGGGATTTTCATTCTGCAATGGGGTGGCTGGATCTAGTGCTGGCGACGCCATGCTCTGATGGTGCTGAACATGATCACCACGGCGAACACCGGCAGGACGAACTGGACCATCAGCCGCTCAAGCTTGTCGGCCAGTGGCATGCCGGTGGTGAATGACACGATGTGCAGCCCGTAAGCCAGATACAGGGCCAACAGCATCAACCCTTCGATACGTGTGATCCGGTAGCCCGAGTAGAACAACGGCAAGCACAGCGCCGCTACCCCGAACATCACCGGGAGGTCGAAATCCAGTGCGTTGGGTGAGACGGACAGAGGCACCGGCGCGATCAAGGCGGTGATGCCCAGCACGCCCAACAGATTGAAGAGGTTGCTGCCAATCACGTTGCCCACGGCAATATCGCGCTCACCGCGCAATGCCGCGATCAACGAGGTGGTCAGGGCGGGAAGGGATGTGCTGACGGCAATCACCGTCAGGCCGATGACCCGCTCGGACAAGCCAAGATCCAGTGCGATGACCACTGATGCGGCTACCAGCAGATGACTGCCCAGCACCACGCACGCGATACCGCCAAACAACGCGCCCAGGCGCAGCATGACCTGGCCCGTTTTACGGGAGTGTTCCGTGCCACTGGATTGGCGATAGGCAAAGCGTTGTCCGGACTGACGGAATACGGTCAGCAGGTAAACCAGCAAGCCCAGCAGCAAAATTGCGCCATCCAGCGCGCCTAATACGCCGTTCCAGGAAAGGGCCAGCACCAGTGCGCTGGCTGCAATCATCAACGGGATTTCCAGGCGAACCAGTTGCCGCGTAACCCGCAGCGGGATGATCAAGGCGCATAGGCCGAGAGTGACCAGTACATTGAAAATATTGCTGCCTACCACACTGCCCACGGCGATATCGGCGCTGGAGGTGAAGGCCGCTTGCAGGCCTACCGCCATTTGCGGCGCGCTGCTGCCCAAAGCGACAAACGTCAGGCCGATGAACAGCGGCCGTACCCCAAGGGTCGTGGCGAGACTCACTGCGGCGCGTACGGAAAGTTCAGCACCGATCAGCAGCAACAGCAGGCCGCATACCCACTGAATGACGTCGGGGAGGGGCAGGGATGATAGTTCGAGAATTCGGGGCGTCCTTAGTCGCTCAGACTTTGTACGCGCACGGGCGCGGTTCCGCTGCGCACCATGCCGATCTGTTCGGCAGCCGCGCGTGATAAATCAATCAGTCGGCCACGTGTATGGGGGCCGCGATCATTGATCCGGACAATGACGCTTTTGTCGTTATCCAGGTTGGTGACTTTGACTCGCGTGCCAAAGGGGAGCTGGCGGTGGGCCGCAGTGAGCGCATTTTGGTCAAAGGGTTCGCCGCTGGCGGTACGTTTGCCGTGATGCCGGGCACCGTAATAGGACGCATCGCCCGTTTGATCGTAGCCGCGAGCGTCAATGGTCTGATTCTGGCTGGCGCAGCCAACCAGAAAGGTAAATAGAGCTGTGGTGCCGAGAAGCCGCAGCATGGGTGCGATCCTTGAATGCCTGGACGCAGTCTGTAGCAGTGAGCTTGCTCGCGATAGCGTCAGGCCATTCGATAGATGCGTTGGATGGCATACCGAATCGCGAGCAAGCTCACTCCTACAGGTCGTTGTGACTGTTAGAGTTTTTTAAATCAACCTTCCAGTTTCTTCTTCAGCAGTTCATTGACCTGCTGCGGATTCGCTTTGCCTTTCGAGACTTTCATTGCCTGACCCACGAAGAAGCCGAACATCTTGCCGCGTTTTGCTTCATCGGCCGCGCGGTACTGTTCAACCTGCTCGGCATTGGCTGCCAGCATCTCGTCGAGCATCGACTCGATGGCGCCGCTGTCAGTCACTTGCTTCAGGCCGCGTTTCTCAATGACTTCATCAGCGCTGCCTTCGCCATTGGCCATGGCCTCAAAGACCATTTTCGCGATTTTGCCGGAAATGGTGTTGTCGGTGATGCGCTTGAGCATGCCGCCCAGTTGCTCGGCGCTGACCGGCGATTCTTCGATTTCCAGGCCTTGCTTGTTCAGCAGGCTGCCCAATTCGACCATAACCCAGTTGGCAGCCAGTTTGGCGTCGCCACTGATGCTGACCACTTGCTCGAAGTAATCGGCTTGCTCGCGGCTGGAGGCAAGTACGCTGGCGTCGTAGGCTGACAGGCCAAACTGGCTCTGGAAGCGTTCGCGTTTTTGCGGAGGCAATTCCGGTAGCGTGGCGCGGGTTTCTTCTATGAACGAGTCTTCGATGATCACCGGCAACAGGTCAGGGTCCGGGAAGTAACGGTAGTCGTTGGCTTCCTCTTTGCTGCGCATGGCGCGGGTTTCGTCTTTGTTCGGGTCGTACAGGCGGGTCTGTTGAATGACCTTGCCGCCGTCTTCGATCAAATCGATCTGACGCTGAATTTCGCTGTTGATCGCTTTCTCAATGAAGCGGAACGAGTTGACGTTCTTGATCTCGCAGCGCGTCCCGAATTCCACCTGACCTTTCGGGCGAATAGAAACGTTACAGTCGCAACGCAGCGAGCCTTCCGCCATGTTGCCGTCGCAAATGCCGAGATAACGAACCAGTGCGTGCATGGCTTTGACATAAGCCACCGCTTCCTTGGCGGAACGCATGTCCGGCTCGGAAACGATTTCCAGCAGGGGGGTGCCCGCGCGGTTCAGGTCGATGCCGGTCATACCACTGAAGTCTTCGTGCAGGCTTTTGCCTGCGTCTTCTTCAAGGTGGGCACGAGTGATGCCAACGCGTTTTACGGTGCCGTCTTCAAGGGTGATGTCCAGGTGGCCTTTGCCGACAATGGGCAGCTCCATCTGACTGATCTGATAACCCTTTGGAAGGTCCGGGTAGAAGTAGTTCTTGCGGGCGAAAACGTTGTGCTGACCGATCTCGGCGTCAACCGCCAGGCCGAACTTGACGGCCATACGCACGGCTTCTTTATTCAGTACCGGCAAAACTCCGGGCATGCCCAGGTCAACCAGGCTCGCCTGTGTGTTGGGCTCGGAGCCAAACGCGATGGCGCTGCCGGAGAAAATCTTCGATTGGGTCGAAAGCTGGGTGTGAATCTCCAGCCCGATAACAACTTCCCATTGCATTGTGTTTTCTCCTTAGAAGCCGCTAGGCGTGCGCAGATGCCAATCGGTAACTTGCTGATACTGATGAGCGACGTTCAGCAAGCGGCCTTCCTGGAAATACGGGGCGAGCAATTGCACGCCTACCGGCAAACCGTCAGCAAAGCCTGCTGGCATGGACAAGCCCGGCAGACCCGCGAGGTTGGCGGTGATGGTGTAGAAGTCTTCCAGATATTCGGCGATCGGGTCGTTGGTCTTGGCGCCGATTTTCCAGGCCGGGTTAGGCGTGGTCGGGCCAAGGATCACGTCGACTTCGGCGAAAGCATTCATGAAATCGTTCTTGATCAGGCGACGGATTTTCTGCGCCTGCAGGTAATAAGCGTCGTAATAACCGGCTGATAGCGCATACGCGCCCACCATGATCCGACGCTGCACTTCCGGGCCAAAGCCCTCGGCACGGGAGCGTTTGTATAGATCAGTCAGGTCCTTGGGCTCGTCGCAGCGATAGCCGAAACGCACGCCGTCAAAGCGCGACAGGTTCGACGATGCTTCTGCCGGAGCGATCACGTAATAAGCCGGGATAGCGTGTTGCAGGTTTGGCAGGCTGATTTCCTTGACCACGGCACCCAGTTTTTTCAGCTCTTCGACGCTGGCCATGACCAGATCGGCAATGCGTGGGTCGAGACCGGCGCTGAAATATTCTTTCGGGATACCGATGCGCAGGCCTTGCAGCGAGCCGTTGAGGCTGGCGCTGTAATCCGGCACCGGTTCGTCGATGCTGGTGGAATCCTGTGGATCGAAACCGGCCATGCCTTGCAGCAGCAGTGCGCAGTCTTCAGCCGTGCGGGCCATCGGGCCAGCCTGATCGAGGCTGGATGCATAGGCGATCATGCCCCAACGGGAAACACGTCCGTAGGTCGGTTTCAGTCCGGTCAGGTTGGTCAGTGCAGCCGGTTGGCGAATCGAGCCGCCAGTGTCGGTGCCGGTTGCAGCAGGCAGCAGGCGTGCAGCAACGGCCGCAGCCGAACCGCCGGAAGAGCCGCCTGGTACGTGCTCGACATTCCACGGGTTTTTCACTGCGCCATAGTGGCTGGACTCGTTGGCAGAACCCATGGCGAATTCGTCCATGTTGGTCTTGCCCAGCGTCACAGTGCCCGCAGCAGCCAGTTTGCTGACCACAGTGGCGTCGTACGGTGCCTTGAAGTTATCAAGCATCTTCGACGCACAACTGGTGCGGATACCTTTTGTGCAAAACAGATCCTTGTGGGCAATGGGTGCGCCCAGCAACGGATTGTTTTCACCGGCCGCGCGTCGAGCGTCAGCGGCCTGCGCCTGGGTGATCGCCAGGTCTTCGGTGAGGGTAATGAAGCTGTTGAGCTGTGGATCGAGCTGGGTAATGCGAGCCAGCAGGACACGGGTCAATTCTTCGGAAGAAAACTTTTTATCGGCGAGCCCGCGAGCGATCTCAGCCAGAGTCATTTGATGCATTGAAGGCACATTCCCTTAGTCGATGACTTTTGGAACCAGATAAAGGCCGTCTTGGACCGCTGGTGCGATGGCTTGATAAGTTTCCCGATGATTTTGTTCGGTAACCGCATCTTCGCGCAGGCGTTGGGACGCTTCGAGGGGGTGTGCAAGGGGTTCGATACCGGTTGTATCGACCGCCTGCATCTGATCTACGAGCCCAAGAATGCTGTTAAGTGCTTCGGTAGTACGCGGGATATCGGCGTCATTCAGGCCAAGTCGGGCCAGATGAGCGATCTTTTCCACGTCGGAGCGATCAAGCGCCATGGGGTTCTCCAGTGGAATGCCTACGGATGGGGTCCGTGTGTTAGATTGGCGAACACTATCGCATTTTCTACGGTCATAAGGCCGCGAACGTCGAGGGTCGTGCTCGGAAAAACCGCTAATTTAGCATATTGGCTCCTTGCCCAAAATCCCTGTCGTTGTTAGAGTTTGCCGCACTTTTTTACCCACGCGTTCCCTAGGGTCCCTTTCCCATGTTCAAGAAACTGCGTGGCATGTTTTCCAGCGATCTGTCTATCGACCTGGGCACTGCCAACACCCTTATTTACGTGCGTGAGCGCGGCATCGTTCTGAATGAACCATCAGTTGTGGCCATTCGGACCCACGGAAACCAGAAAAGCGTCGTTGCTGTCGGGATGGAAGCCAAGCGCATGCTCGGCCGTACTCCAGGCAACATCGCGGCTATTCGTCCGATGAAAGACGGCGTTATTGCCGACTTCAGCGTTTGCGAGAAAATGCTGCAGTACTTCATCAACAAGGTTCACGAGAACAGCTTCCTGCAGCCAAGCCCTCGGGTGCTGATCTGCGTACCGTGCAAATCCACTCAGGTTGAGCGTCGTGCGATTCGCGAATCTGCACTGGGTGCGGGTGCACGTGAAGTGTTCCTGATCGAAGAGCCAATGGCTGCTGCTATCGGTGCCGGTCTGCCGGTTGAAGAAGCACGCGGTTCGATGGTGGTCGATATCGGTGGTGGTACCACTGAAATCGCCCTGATCTCGCTCAATGGCGTGGTTTATGCCGAATCCGTACGGGTCGGCGGCGACCGTTTCGACGAAGCGATCATCACTTACGTGCGTCGTAACTACGGCAGCCTGATCGGTGAGTCGACTGCCGAGCGCATCAAGCAGGAAATCGGTACTGCCTACCCGGGCGGCGAAGTACGTGAAGTCGACGTGCGCGGCCGTAATCTGGCTGAAGGCGTCCCACGTGCCTTCACCCTGAATTCCAACGAAGTGCTTGAAGCGCTGCAGGAATCTCTGGCGACCATCGTTCAGGCAGTCAAAAGCGCGCTGGAGCAATCCCCTCCAGAGCTGGCATCGGACATCGCCGAGCGCGGTCTGGTGTTGACCGGTGGTGGCGCCTTGCTGCGTGACCTGGATAAATTGCTGGCTCAGGAAACAGGTCTGCCGGTGATCGTTGCCGAAGATCCGCTGACCTGTGTAGCGCGTGGCGGTGGCCGTGCGCTGGAAATGATGGATAAACACACGATGGATCTGCTCTCCAGCGAATAACGCGCGGCGAGCATCTATCATGCATCCTTCTGCATACAGGTAGCGCTTTGGCTACCTGTATGCTTTAGGCCGCCGAAATATGGCGTTTACCTTTTCATCTGCCCAGGCCGGTTTGATACCGCATGAATAACAACAGCCGATTGAAATCTTGCTTCGGAGGAGCGGCCTATTAAACCGCTTTTCGCAAAGGGCCCTTCACTGGGCGTGCGCCTGTTGGTGCTGGTCGTTTTATCGGTGGCGCTGATGGTGGTTGACGCCCGGTTTACCGTGCTCAAGCCCGTGCGTAGCCAGATGTCTCTGGTGCTGATGCAGTCGTACTGGATCGTCGATCTGCCGCAACGTCTTATTCAGGGCGTAGCCAGTCAGTTCGGCAGCCGTACCGAACTGATCGCCGAAAATGAAAAACTCAAGACTGAAGCCTTGCTCCTGCAAGGGCGCCTGCAGAAGCTGGCAGCCCTGACCGAGCAGAACGTGCGCCTGCGCGAGTTGCTCAACTCGTCGGCACTGGTCAATGAGAAGGTTGAAGTGGCCGAGCTCATCGGCATGGATCCCAATCCGTTCACCCATCGAATCATTATCAACAAAGGCGAGCGCGACGGCGTTGTCCTGGGTCAGCCGGTGCTCGATGCTCGCGGTCTGATGGGGCAGGTGGTCGAACTGATGCCTTACACGTCGCGTGTTTTGTTGCTGACAGACACCACGCACAGCATTCCGGTACAGGTCAACCGTAACGGATTGCGCGCTATCGCCAGCGGTACCGGTAACCCGGAGCGTCTGGAATTGCGTCATGTGGCCGACACCGCTGACATCAAGGAAGGCGATCTGCTGGTCAGTTCCGGTCTGGGCCAGCGTTTTCCTGCTGGTTACCCTGTCGCGACCGTCAAAGAAGTCATTCATGACTCCGGGCAGCCATTCGCCATTGTTCGTGCGGTGCCGACTGCTGCGCTGAACCGCAGTCGCTACCTGTTGTTGGTGTTTTCTGATGGCCGCTCTCCCGAAGAGCGTGCGGCCGATGCCGCGAGAGCGCAGGAATCCATCGAGAAAGCGGCTGATCCAACGGCTGCACCAGTGACTGCTCCTGCAAATAACGCTGCTGCGCCTGCGGGGGCTGCACATCCTGCGCCCGCTGCCCATGGCGCTGCCACTCCGGCTGCTGCGCCAGCCACCACACCTGCTTCGCCCGCCACGCCTGCACCCAAGCCCGCCAGCAAGCCGCCTGTAAAGCCTGCCGCGACCAAACCACCGGCCACCGCGCCTGCCACTACTCGGGAGAGAATTGATGGCTAGTCATGCCCCGGAACGTAACGGGTGGGTCGTCTGGTTCACTTTTGTCGTGGGTTTGCTGTTAAGCGTTTCACCGCTGCCACAGTTCATGGAGATCTTTCGTCCGCTCTGGCTGGCGCTGCTGGTGACTTTCTGGGCGCTGTATCTGCCCCATAAGGTCGGCATGACCACGGCATGGCTGTTGGGGCTGATGGAAGACGTGCTGTACGGCACATTGTTGGGACAGAATGCTCTGACCCTGTGTCTGATCGCATTCCTGGTGATGTCTCTGCAACAACGTTTGCGCATGTTTCCCATGTGGCAGCAGTGCCTGATTTTGCTGGTCATCTTCGGTCTCGCCCAGTTGGCACAGCTCTGGCTCAGTGCCTTGACCGGTAACCGGCAGCCTACGCTGGCGCTGGTCTTGCCTGCTCTGGTCAGCGCATTGTTGTGGCCATGGGTCAGCTATGGCCTGCGCGGCCTGAGCAAGCGTTTGAAAATCAACTGACGCAGCGTGTACGTCCGGTCCCGGGCGAGCATCTCTGGCTCGGGGGCGGCATCACGATCTTTGACACGGAGATGTCCCCATGCCCTCGCTTTTTCTGGCCTCTGGCTCGCCACGCCGTCGGGAATTACTGACCCAGATTGGCGTTCCTTTCACGGTGCTTAGCGCACAGATTGACGAAACTCCTTTCGACGAAGAAACCCCCACTGCTTATGTCGAGCGGCTCGCCCGTGGCAAAGCGCAAGCCGGGCTGGCGTTGTTGGCGGACGATCAAGGTTGCGTCATGGGGGCTGATACGGCAGTGGTGCTCGATGGCCGTATCCTCGGCAAACCGGTCGATGAAGCTGATGCTCTGAGCATGCTGGCGGCCTTGTCCGGGCGTGAGCACGAAGTATTGACGGCGATTGCGCTGGTGACCCGGCAACGCTGTGAAACTCGCGTCGTGGCCAGCCGAGTGAGGTTTCGTGCTGTTTCAGGCAGCGAAGCCCTAGCCTACTGGGCCAGTGGCGAGCCTGTGGATAAGGCGGGCAGCTACGCTATTCAGGGTCTGGCGGCGATTTTCGTCGAGGGCTTGCAGGGCAGTTATTCCGCAGTGGTCGGGTTGCCTCTATGCGAAACCGCAGAACTGCTGGGCCGTTTCGGCATACCCTGTTGGCAAGGCCAGGAAGGTGACAAGTCATGAGTGAAGAGATTCTGATCAACATCACGCCAATGGAATCACGAGTGGCAGTGGTGGAAAACGGTGTTCTGCAAGAGGTCCATGTCGAGCGGACCCAGCGGCGTGGCATCGTTGGCAATATTTACAAAGGCAAGGTTGTGCGGGTTTTGCCGGGCATGCAGGCGGCGTTCATCGACATTGGTCTGGACCGTGCCGCATTCATTCATGCTTCGGAAATATCCATGCGTGAAGGCTCGGCCGTAGAAACCATCAGCTCGCTGGTTCACGAAGGTCAGAGTTTGGTCGTACAAGTGACCAAAGACCCGATCGGCAGTAAGGGCGCGCGTCTGACGACACAGCTGTCCATTCCGTCGCGGTATCTGGTGTACATGCCCAAGACCGCACACGTCGGGATCTCCCTGAAAATCGAAGACGAAGCCGAGCGTGAGCGGCTTAAAAAAGTAGTCAGCGATTGCGTCGCCCTTGAAGGCATCAAAGAGGCCGGTGGTTTTATTCTGCGCACCGCCGCTGAAGGGGCCGGAGCTGACGAAATCCTTATGGATATTCGTTACCTGCGTCGTCTCTGGGATCAGATAGGAGAGCAGATCAAGACCATCAGCCCGCCCAATGTGATTTACGAAGACCTTGGCCTGGCATTGCGCACCCTGCGTGATTTGGTCAGCCCGCGTATCGAAAAGATCCGTATTGATTCCCGGGAAACCTTTCAGAAAACCACGCAGTTTGTCGCTGAGCTAATGCCGGAAATCGCTGATCGTCTGGAGCACTACCCAGGTGAACGACCGATCTTTGACCTCTATGGCGTCGAGGATGAAATCCAGAAAGCCCTGGAGCGCAAGGTACCGCTCAAATCCGGTGGCTATCTGGTGATTGATCCGGCTGAGGCGATGAGCACCATCGACGTCAATACCGGTGCATTCGTGGGGCATCGTAATCTCGAAGAGACGATCTTCAAGACCAACCTGGAAGCGGCTACCGCCATTGCCCGACAGCTGCGTCTGCGCAATCTGGGCGGCATCATCATTATTGATTTCATCGACATGGAAGACGGTGAGCATCAGCGCCAGGTGTTGCGGACTCTGGAGAAGCAACTGGAGCGCGATCACGCCAAAACCAACATTATCGGAATTACTGAGCTGGGTCTGGTACAGATGACCCGCAAGCGCACCCGTGAAAGTCTTGAGCAGGTGCTCTGCGAGCCCTGTCATGCCTGTCAGGGACGCGGCAAATTGAAAACCCCGGAAACTGTCTGTTACGAGATATTCCGGGAAATCCTGCGCGAAGCCCGCGCCTATCAGGCTGTGGGCTACCGTGTATTGGCTAACCAGCGCGTCGTGGACCGCCTGCTTGATGAAGAGTCGGGTAATGTGGCCGAACTGGAAGCGTTCATCGGCCGTACGATTCGTTTTCAGGTCGAAACCATGTATTCACAGGAACAATACGACGTCGTACTGCTCTGACATTGCTCAAAATGAAAATGATTTGATAACGGTGCCTCAGGGCCAGCGGCAAGGAAGCCGTCATTAAGAGAACTCTGCGTGGTAAATGAGCAAACCCCCTACAGCACCTGCACCATTGAGTGGGGTCATTTCACGCAAGCCAGTTGCTGCGCGTCTCCGTCTGGAGGCTCGCCGATATGGGGCGCCTGACACGTTTCTTCTCGCTGCTGACGCGTTGGGGTCTGAGCCTCTGCGCGTTGGTTCTGGTCATGGCAGCGTTGTATGTCAGCGTAGGCCGTGAACTGACGCCGCTGATCGCCGGGTATCGCGTTGAGGTCCAGAGCAAGGCTCAGGCAGCAATCGGAATGCCTTTGGCGATTGGTAGCCTGGAGGGTAGCTGGCGGGGCTTTTCCCCGGTTTTCGTTGCCAACGATGTGATGGTAGGGGACGGTGCGAGTGCCGTACGTCTCGATGAAGTACGTGCAGAGCCTGACCTCTGGGCCAGTCTGCTGGCATGGGACGTGCGTTTGGCACACGTGGAAGTCAACGGGCTGCAAGTCATTCTGAAGGAAGATCAGGACGGTCATTGGGCCCTGCAAGGGCTGCCAGTCCAGGATGACAAACCTCTGGATCCTGAGCAGATACTTAACCAGCTGCAGGTTGTGTCACGTCTCTCGCTGCTTAACAGCCAGGTTACCCTGCAACCTTTTGAGCAAGCTCCGCTTACCCTCACTTACGTCAACCTAAGCCTGGCCACGGGTAGCGTTCATCAACGTATTGACGCGCGTTTGACGCTTCCCGACGGTCAGCCGCTGGCGCTGAACGTTCGTTCGCGGATTCAGGCCCGGCAGTGGCAACAGGGTGAAGCGGATATTTACCTGAGTCTTCCACAAAGCGACTGGTCGAAATGGCTGCCTAAAACCCTGACCCGCCAATGGAAGGTGTCGACGCTCAAGGCCGGTGGCGAATTCTGGTTGAGTTGGGGTGAGGGCACCGTACAAAGCGCGGTTGCGCGCCTTAATGCTCCGGTGGTGAAGGCCGGATACGCCGAACGTAAATCATCGACAATCAAGAATCTGGCGCTGAATGCCTGGCTCAGTCGTGGTCGCGACGATGGCCTCAAGGTGAACCTGAGTTCGCTGGCCATGGACCTCAATGGCAAGCGTTGGGAAAGCGACATTCAGCTCGATCAGAAGGTTGCGAGCACTGATCAGGAAGAACTCTGGCACGTTCAGGCTGACCGGCTCGATCTGACGCCTGTGACACCGCTGCTGGATTCTCTTGCTCCGCTCCCTGAAACGCTCAAAGAGGTGATTGATAACCTCAAGGTGACCGGCGCTCTGCGCAACGTGTTGCTTGATTACCGTCCCCAGGCAGTAGGCGACCAGCGATTGAGCTTCGCTGCCAATCTGGAAAATATCGGTTTCCACGCTTATCACGGTGCCCCGGCTGCCGGAAACGTCAGCGGTGCAATCAGTGGGGATCTGGGCCAGGGTGAGTTGCGCCTCGACAGCGACAATTTCATGCTGCATCTGTATCCGATCTTCAACAACGAATGGACTTACCCGAAAGCCAATGCACGTCTGACCTGGCGTCTGGATGACGAGACATTTACCCTCACGGCGCCCTATATCAAGGTCTTGGGTGATGAGGGCAAGATCGCAGCCGACTTCCTGATCCGGCTGCATCTGGCTCATGAGCGGGCTGACGAAGATTACATGGACCTGCGGGTCGGCATGGTCGATGGCGATGGCAGTTACACCAGCAAGTACCTGCCAGCAGTGCTTAGCCCGGACCTGGACAAGTGGCTGCGTACAGCGATCATTGGCGGCAAGGTCGATCAGGGATTCTTCCAGTATCAAGGTTCATTGAGCAAGAACGCTGCGGACACTGCGCGGGTGATCAGCCTGTTTTTCAAGGTGCGTGACGCGACACTGGACTTCGAGCCGGGCTGGCCGCGACTGACCGGCGTGGATGGCAAAGTCTATGTGGAGAACAGCGGTGTACGAGTCAAGGCCAGCAAGGGCAAGCTGCTCAATACTGACGTCAGCAAGGTGCTGGTCAATATTCCCCACGTGCCAGCCGGGCAACCCAGTCATTTGCTGGTAGACGGCAATTTTTCCGGCGATCTGGCCGACGGTGTGAAGATCCTTCAGGAGGCCCCCATTGGCACCGCCAGCACCTTCGCGGGCTGGCAGGGCGATGGTCCTCTGGATGGCAAGCTGAAACTGGATATCCCGCTGGTCAAGAATCAGGAACCCAAGATAGCGGTGGACTTCCGCACTGAAGGGGCGCGTTTGAAACTGGCTGATCCGGCGCTGGATCTGACCCAGTTGAAAGGTGAGTTTCGCTTCGACAATGCCAAGGGGTTGAGTGGCAAAGGTGTGCGTGCACAGGCGTTTGATCGGCCGGTCACCGCGGAAATCGCGGCGGAAGGTAAGCCAGGTGCGAACCTGACCCGTGTGGTTGCCAATGGTCAGATCACCGTCAAAAGGCTCACCGAATGGTTGGGCGTTACCCAGCCATTGCCCGTATCGGGCGATATTCCGTTTCAGTTGCAGCTTAGTCTCGGTGGTCCCGACAGCCTGCTGCGGATCAACTCCAGCCTGAAGGGTGTAGCGGTTGATTTGCCGGCGCCTTTTGGCAAGCCAGCGGATACAGGCCTGGACAGCGAATTTCGCATGACACTTCAGGGCGCGGAGCGGCGCTTTGGTTTTGCTTACGGCAAGCAGGCCAATCTGGCGTACGCTGCCGCGCCGGGCAAGCTGGCGGAGGGGCGTGGCGAGTTGTTTCTGGGGGACGGCGGTGCAATCGTACCTGAGGCCAAAGGCCTGCGCGTTCGCGGCTCTCTGCCTGAGCTCGATGTTGCACCCTGGCAGGCAATGGTCAACCGTTATGCCGGTGAAGATCCGGGCGGTAGTGCCAAGCAGTTGGTCAATAACGTCGACCTGCAAATCGGCAAGCTGACGGCCATGGGGACAACGCTGGACAAGGCCAGTGTTCAGCTCAAACGCAGTACTGACAATTGGGCGTTGTCGCTGGACAGTCAGCTTGCCAAGGGGACTGCAACGTTACCGGATGCCAAGGACGCGCCCATTGGCATCGACATGCTTTATGTCCGTCTTCCTGCGCCTGACCCCGCTGCGGTTGTCGTGGAAAACGCTCCCGACCCACTGGCAGATGTCGATCCGGGCAAAATCCCGGCACTGGATATCAAGGTCACGCAGCTCTTTCAGGGTGAGCAGCTACTTGGCGCCTGGTCGCTTAAAGTTCGTCCGACGGCTACCGGTCTTCGTCTGTCCGATCTGGACCTTGGCCTCAAAGGCATGCAGTTGAAAGGCGAGGGCGGCTGGGAAGGTGCACCTGGTGCTACCAGCAGTTGGTACCGTGGCAACATTGAAGGCAAGCAGTTGGGTGATGTGCTCAAAGCCTGGGGGTTTGCTCCAACGGTCACCAGCGAATCGTTCGAACTGAAAGCAGACGGCCGTTGGCCCGGTTCGCCTGCCTGGGTATCGCTCAAGCGGTTCTCTGGCAGCCTGGATGCCAAGCTCGAAACAGGGCAGTTTGTCGAAGTCGAGGGCGGCGCACAGGCACTGAGAGTGTTTGGCCTGCTCAACTTCAATTCCATCGGTCGTCGTTTGCGCCTGGACTTCTCGGATTTGCTCGGCAAAGGCCTGAGCTACGACAGGGTCAAAGGTCTGCTGGTGGCGAGCGATGGCGTTTATGTCACGCGAACCCCGATTACCTTGACCGGCCCTTCAAGCAATCTTGAGCTGAACGGTACGCTGGACATGGTCAAAGACCGTGTCGATGCCAAGCTTCTGGTTACGCTGCCAGTCACCAACAACCTGCCGATTGCCGCTCTGATTGTCGGGGCGCCCGCGATTGGTGGGGCATTGTTCCTGGTCGATAAATTACTGGGTGATCGCGTCGCACGTTTCGCCAGTGTTCAGTACAAGGTTGAAGGGCCCTGGAAAGAGCCGAAGATTACCTTCGACAAGCCTTTCTAAACGCCTCAATAGGGCGCTAGGCCGTACCGTGACCGTTCACGCGCCGTTAGACTCTGTCGGCGCTGACGAGCACCGCGTGGCTGCGATCGCGGTGTATCAGGTAGACCGCTATCGCAGCCTCGCGGTGCTCGTCAGCTCCTAAAGAGAAAAGCATTCCGGTTCGGGTGGTTGCGTGTTGTTTGAGGAGAAGCCGCCATGTCGTTTGCCGTGATTCAAATGGTTAGCCAGAGCGATGTAGCGGGTAATCTGGCTCAGGCCCGGCGTTTGCTGGAGCAGGCCGCAGCCTCTGGCGCGCGGTTGGCGGTATTGCCGGAAAATTTTGCTGCCATGGGCCGTCGCGACGCCGCGGATATCGGTCGGGCCGAGGCTTTGGGGCAAGGGCCAATCCTGCCATGGTTGAAACTCGCCGCCCGCGACCTCAAGTTATGGATAGTTGCTGGTACCGTGCCGCTGCCGCCAGCCGCTCAGCCTGAAGGCAAAATCACGGCGTGCTCGCTATTGATTGATGAGCACGGCGAACAAGTGGCGCGCTACGACAAGCTACATTTGTTTGATGTGGATGTTGCTGACAGCCGTGGACGGTATCGGGAGTCTGATGACTATGCTCATGGCAGCAACGTGGTGGTCGTCGATACCCCCGTAGGCCGATTGGGTTTAAGCGTGTGTTACGACTTGCGCTTTCCTGAGCTGTACACCGCACTGCGAGAAGCAGGTGCCGAATTGATTACTGCGCCGTCGGCCTTCACCGCGGTGACTGGCGCAGCGCATTGGGACATTCTGATTCGTGCGCGTGCTATTGAAACCCAGTGCTACCTGCTGGCGGCCGCGCAGGGCGGAGTCCATCCGGGACCCCGTGAAACTTATGGACATGCGGCAATCGTCGACCCTTGGGGACGAGTGCTGGCTGAGCAGGCACAGGGTGAAGCGGTGCTGCTGGCCACGCGAGACAATGAAGAACAGGCGTCCATACGGGCGCGGATGCCGGTGTCCAGTCATCGGCGATTTTTTACGCAGGACGCAGTGCGGCCTGTGCAGACCTCGGAGTGAATATGAGCGACTTGTCCTCTGTCAGCGAACACCTTTTGGCTCCCGGTGGCTTGAACCTCGACAGCCTGCAGTCGGTGCTGGGTGAGCTGGCGGGTCCGGGTATCGATGCCGCTGACCTGTATTTCCAGGGGCAGATTTCTGAGTCTTGGTCTCTGGAAGACGGCATCGTCAAAGAAGGCAGCTTCAACCTCGACCAGGGTGTCGGTGTACGCGCCCAGTCCGGTGAGAAAACCGGCTTTGCCTACAGCAATGCGATCACGCAGGAAGCACTTAGCACTGCTGCTCGCGCGGCTCGTTCGATTTCTCGGGCCGGTCAGAATGGCACCGTACAGGCGTTCACATCTCAGGATGTGGCCCAGCTGTACGCGCCGGACAATCCGCTGGAAGTCCTGACCCGCGCCGAAAAAGTTGAGTTATTGAAGCGTATCGACGTTGCCACCCGTGCGCTGGATTCACGCATTCAGCAAGTCACGGTGAGTATGGCCGGGGTTTGGGAGCGGATTCTTGTAGCTTCCACCGATGGTAGTCTGGCGGCCGATGTGCGGCCTCTGGTGCGTTTCAACGTCAGTGTGATCGTCGAGCAGAACGGACGTCGTGAGCGTGGCGGCCATGGCGGCGGCGGGCGTACCGATTACCGTTATTTCCTCAACGAGGACCGCGCCATGGGCTATGCCCGGGAAGCGCTGCGTCAGGCGCTGGTCAATCTTGAAGCGATTCCGGCTCCGGCGGGCACGCTGCCTGTGGTTCTAGGGTCCGGTTGGTCCGGTGTCTTGCTGCACGAGGCGGTTGGTCACGGCTTGGAAGGCGACTTCAATCGCAAAGGCAGTTCAGCTTATAGCGGTCGTATGGGTGAGATGGTCGCTTCAAAACTGTGCACCATCGTCGACGATGGCACACTCGCCGGACGCCGTGGCTCGTTGAGCGTCGATGACGAAGGCACGCCAACCGAATGCACCACGCTGATTGAAAATGGCGTGCTCAAGGGTTACATGCAGGACAAGCTCAACGCGCGCCTGATGGGCGTGGCGCGTACCGGTAACGGGCGCCGTGAGTCCTACGCGCATCTGCCCATGCCGCGCATGACCAACACTTACATGCTGGGTGGGCAGAGCGATCCGCAGGAAATCATTGCGTCGGTCAAACGCGGCATCTATTGCGCGAATCTGGGCGGCGGTCAGGTGGACATCACCAGCGGCAAGTTCGTGTTTTCAACCAGCGAAGCGTATCTGATCGAGGACGGCAAAATTACTGCGCCGGTCAAAGGTGCCACCTTGATCGGAAATGGGCCGGAGGCCATGAGCAAGGTGTCGATGGTGGGTAACGATCTGTCGCTGGACAGCGGCGTCGGTACCTGCGGCAAGGATGGCCAATCGGTTCCGGTAGGCGTAGGTCAGCCGACCCTGAAGATCGATGCGATCACGGTAGGTGGCACAGGCGGTTGAGGATGTGAGGCCGGGGCAGACTGATGAACAGTCCGCCCCATGGTCGAGTGTTAACGCAAACCGCGTTGTTTCTCGTCCAGCTCACGGATGTATTTGAAGATTTTGCGGCTCGAAGCGGGTGCCTTGTTATGGGCCAGCTCGTGTTGAGCCTGACGGATCAAAGAGCGCAGTTGCTGACGATCCGCTTCCGGATATTCAGCAACAAACGTTTCGAGGACGCCGTCATCACCGGCGATCAGGCGATCACGCCAGCGTTCCAGGCCGTGAAAACGTTCGTTGTATTGGCGAGTGGAGGCATCGAGTTGATCGAGAAGCACCAGAATGGCGTCCAGATCCTGATCGCGCATCAGCTTGCCGATGAACTGAATGTGCCGTTTGCGTGCGATATGAGCGGTGTGCTTGGGCGCATCGGCCAAAGCTCTACGCAGCGGATCGGTCAAAGGCAGCTTGTTCAGCAGGTCGGGTTTGAGCGACACAAGACGCTCGCCAAGTTCAACCAGAGCATGCAGCTCACGTTTGACCTGGGTTTTGCTTTTCTCCCCGTCGAGGGAGTCGTCGTAAGAATCAACCATGGGGGCAGTCCGCAAATAAACGCCGCCATGATAACCAGTCAGGGGCCTCTTGTCCGGCCCACTCGGTATTCGGCTCGTGCCGAAAGCAGAATTTGATGGAGAAAGTCATGAGTGCATCACAAAGCGTCGGCCCACAGGCCCTGCCTGCACTGCAGGAACAAGTCGAACAGATCATCGCCGAAGCCAGACGCCAGGGTGCCAGTGCCTGTGAAGTTGCAGTGTCGCTGGAGCAGGGGCTGTCGACATCCGTTCGTCAGCGTGAAGTCGAAACTGTCGAATTCAATCGTGATCAGGGTTTCGGTATCACCTTGTATGTCGGCCAGCGCAAAGGTTCGGCCAGCACCTCTGCAACTGGTGTTGACGCGATTCGTGAAACCGTCGCTGCTGCGCTCGCAATCGCCAAACACACCTCCGAAGACGAAAGCTCAGGATTGGCCGATGCTGCGTTGATGGCCAGGGAACAGCAGGATTTTGATCTGTTTCACGCCTGGGATATTTCGCCGGAGCAGGCGATCGAAAAAGCACTGATCTGCGAAGCAGCCGCCTTCGACGCCGACAGCCGGATCAAGAATGCCGACGGCACGACGCTTAATACCCACCAGGGTTGCCGCGTGTACGGCAACAGCCATGGCTTTATCGGCGGCTATGCGTCGACCCGTCACAGCCTGAGTTGCGTAATGATTGCTGAAGGCGAAGGCCAGATGCAGCGTGACTACTGGTATGACGTGAGTCGCCAGGGTGAGTTGCTGGCCGATCCACAGAGCATCGGCCGCAAAGCTGCCGAGCGTGCTGCAAGCCGTCTGGGCGCACGCCCGGTACCCACCTGCGAAGTGCCGGTGCTGTTCTCGGCCGAGCTGGCTGGCGGGCTGTTCGGCAGTTTCCTCGGGGCGATTTCTGGCGGCAATTTGTACCGCAAATCATCGTTCCTTGAGGGCTCTATCGGTCAGCGATTGTTTCCCGAATGGCTGACCATTGACGAGCGTCCGCACTTGATGCGCGCTATGGGCAGTTCAGCGTTCGACGGTGATGGCCTGGCCACTTATGCCAAGCCATTCGTCGAAAATGGCGAATTGGTCTCGTACATTCTCAGCACCTATTCGGGCCGTAAACTGGGTTTGCCAAGTACCGCGAACGCTGGCGGTGTGCACAATCTGTTCGTCACTCATGGTACTGAGGACCAGGCGGCGCTGATTCGACGCATGGGCCGCGGTTTGCTGGTCACCGAGTTGATGGGCAGCGGTCTGAACATGGTAACGGGTGATTATTCCCGTGGTGCAGCTGGTTTCTGGGTCGAGAACGGCGAGATCCAGTTCCCCGTTCAAGAAGTGACGATTGCCGGCAACATGCGCGACATGTTCAAACAAATCGTCGCCGTAGGCAGCGACCTCGAGTTGCGCAGCAATATCCGCACGGGTTCGGTGTTGATCGAACGGATGACCGTCGCCGGTAGCTGATACATAAAGCTGTCGCCCCCACCTTTGTCTCTGTGGGAGCTGAGCCTTGCTCGCGATAAGGCTGGATGCGATCTGAAGTGAAACGTGTCCAGCCTTATCGCAAGCAAGCTCCGCTCCCACAAAAAACATGCCGCTCCGACAATTATTCTCCTCCCCCTCTAAATCCCTTCACCCTCTACGGTTGTTTTGATTCTCAATATCATTTAATAATGAATATCATTATCTGAATGAGCCGTGGTCATGGGTCCTGTTTTGCACGCGCTTCCTGCGCACCTCGAAAACTGGCGCGGGATGAGTTTCAGAATTCGTTGTGCCCTTGAGCCTGACGAACCACGGTTGATTGATCGTTACCTGGCCGAAGGCCGTTACCTGGCGCGATTTACCGCCACGCCTCAGCGAATGATTGCTGAAACCTCCTTTCGACTGCTCATCGATACCGCTCGCGATACGGTTCTGCCCTGGCATTGGCGCTGTTTGTGCGTCGATCAGGCCTGGCGTCCGTTACGTGATCTCAAGGCCCTGATCAATTGCGCGGCCGACCAACAACGCTGGCAGGCCTGTACCTGGCAATTGGCGACATGCCTGCTGCAGCCCTCGATCTCTCTCACTGAACTGGTGCAAGGAAATTCCGATGAGTAATACCCGTATCGAACGCGACAGCATGGGCGAACTGCAGGTCCCTGCCGAGGCCCTGTATGGCGCGCAGACCCAGCGTGCGGTGAACAACTTCCCGATCAGTAATCTGCGCATGCCAACGCAATTCATTCGGGCGCTATTGCTCGCCAAGGCTGCTGCTGCACATGCCAACCTTGAGCTTGAGCAAATCACGGCCGCACAAAGCGAAGCCATCGTCAGTGCCTGCCAGGAACTATTGAGCGGTGATTACATGGCGCACTTCCCGGTGGATGTGTTTCAGACTGGCTCAGGCACCAGTACCAACATGAACGCCAACGAAGTCATCGCGACTATTGCCAGTCGTGTACTGGGTGACAAGGTCAATGCCAACGACCACGTCAACTGTGGACAGAGCAGCAACGACATTATTCCGACCACCATCCACGTCAGCGCCGCCCTGGCGTTGCACGAGCAGTTACTACCGGCGTTGACCCATCTGGTCGAAGTGATCGAGCGCAAGGCTGATGAGGTGCACCCGTTCATCAAGACCGGTCGTACGCATTTGATGGACGCCATGCCGGTGCGCATGAGCCAGGTACTCAATGGCTGGGCTCAGCAGATCCGCGCCAACATCGAGCATTTACAGGCTTTACTGCCGAGCCTTCAGGCGTTGGCTCAGGGGGGGACGGCGGTGGGTACCGGGATCAATGCGCACCCGGAGTTCGCCAAACGCTTCAGCAGCCATTTGAGCCGCTTGAGTAACGTCGCGTTTGAACCGGGCAAGGACTTGTTTGCGCTGATCGGCTCTCAGGATACCGCTGTGGCCGTATCAGGCCAGCTCAAAGGCACCGCCGTATCGCTGATGAAAATCGCCAATGACCTGCGCTGGATGAACTCTGGCCCGCTGGCCGGGCTGGGAGAGATCGAGCTTGAAGCGCTGCAGCCGGGCTCGTCGATCATGCCGGGCAAGGTCAATCCGGTAATCCCGGAGGCCACTGCCATGGTTGCTGCTCAAGTCATTGGCAATGACGCAGCGATCACGGTCGCAGGTCAGTCGGGCAACTTTGAGTTGAACGTAATGCTACCGATCATCGCGCAGAACCTGTTGAGCAGCATTGAGCTACTGGCTAATTCCAGTCGACTGTTGGCGAACAAGGCCATTGCGACGTTCAAGGTCAATGAAGCGAAGCTCAAGGAAGCGCTGTCGCGAAATCCTATTCTGGTTACTGCGCTGAACCCGATCATCGGTTACCAGAAAGCCGCAGAAATCGCCAAGACGGCCTACAAACAAGGGCGTCCGATTATTGATGTCGCCCTTGAACACACCGACCTGCAACGCAACCAACTGGAAGCGCTGCTTGATCCGGAAAAACTCACCGCTGGCGGGATCTGACCTGTCGGCCATCGCTTGAGGAGTCGCGCCATGGAGCATTGGAAACGCACAATCGAACACGCCAATCGCTGTTTCAATCTCGGTGAGCTGGTTGACGCCCGCGAGTTGTATTTGCAGGCCTTGGCACTGGCTCAGGTGTTGTTCGAGCGCTGGCCAAACCCCGACGAAGCGGTGGCCGCTTGCGTCATTTCCCATCACAACCTCGCTGACCTGCATTTGAGTCTGGGTCAGCCGGAGGAAAGCGCAGAGTACCTGTGCGCGATCCATCAGCACCTGCTGCGGGTCATGCAAGAGCAACGCTTACCGCCAGCGCTGCGCCAGGCTGCCTTGCGCCACAGCAGTAAAACCTACGCCGAGCTGCTGAGTTTTATCAGTGAGCATGGTGAGTACCCGCGCACCCATCGCCTGTTGAACAGTGGCGGCGAGCATTCACGCTCGTCATTACAACGGAATGCCGCTGCCACTTCCGGCCTTTTCTACGGAGTACATTGATATGCCGTTTACCCTGCCTGCCTTGCCATATGCTTACGACGCCCTGGAACCGCACATTGATGCGCAGACCATGGAAATCCACTACAGCAAGCATCACCAGACCTATATTAATAACCTTAACGCCGCGGTTGAGGGCACCGAATGGGCTGAATGGCCGATCGAAAAGCTGGTGGCCGCTGTTGCTCAACTTCCTGAGAAACTGCGCCCGGCAGTGATCAATCAAGGTGGCGGTCATGCCAACCACTCGTTGTTCTGGGCGGTTATGGCGCCAACCGGTGGCGGTTTGCCTGACGGCGCATTGGCTAAAGCCATTGACGAGCAACTGGGTGGTTTTGAGCAGTTCAAGGACGCGTTTACCAAAGCGGCGCTGACTCGTTTTGGCAGTGGCTGGGCCTGGCTGAGCGTGACACCGGAGAAAAAACTGGTCGTCGAGAGTAGCGGCAATCAGGACAGCCCTCTCATGAACGGCAATACACCGATTCTGGGCCTGGACGTTTGGGAGCATGCGTATTACCTGCTCTATCAGAACCGCCGTCCGGAATACATCGCCGCGTTCTACAACGTCGTCAACTGGCCGGAAGTTGCCCGGCGTTACCAGGCCGCTCTGGCCTGATCTTCCAATAATCAGATCCAGGGCAGTTTATGCGCACGGAAATACTCACCATCAGCAGTGGGCGGTTGTTTCGCCTGGCATTGGGTTCGGTTCTGCTGTTGGCAGGTATGGCGCTTCTGGTTGCGCACGCGCTCGAATGGCTGGATCTTGAGCCGCGCTTGATGCGGGCGCTGGAGGGCGGAGCAATCTGTGCTCTGGGGACCGCACTGGGCGCTGTTCCTGTACTGGTCATCAGAGGCATGCCTGCCTCTGTGTCCGATGGTTTGCTCGGCTTCGGTGCCGGGGTGATGCTGGCAGCTACGGCATTTTCGCTGATCGTGCCCGGGCTGGCGGCGGCTGAAAATCTTGGGTTTTCCCCTTGGGGGGCTGGCGGGCTCGTCAGTTTCGGGATTTTTCTCGGGGCTGTGGGCTTGTTTATAGTTGATCACACAGTCTCCAAAGGTTCGCCCCTGAGCGGTGACGAACTCCCTGCTATTGCGCCGCGGATCTGGTTGTTCGTGATCGCGATCATCGCCCATAACATCCCTGAAGGGATGGCTATTGGTGTGTCTGCCGGTGGCGGTTTGCCCGACGCCGACAGTCTCGCCATGGGCATCGCGATACAGGACGTACCCGAAGGGCTGGTCATTGCGCTAGTACTGGCCGGAGCAGGGATGTCGCGCTTCAAGGCATTTCTGATTGGTGCTGCTTCAGGGCTGGTCGAGCCGGTTTTTGCTTTGCTGTGCGCGTGGCTGGTGGCAATTGCCGAGTTGCTGTTGCCGCTAGGCCTGGCGTTTGCTGCAGGTGCCATGTTGCTGGTGGTCACCCAGGAAATCATCCCCGAGTCGCGTCGCAATGGGCACGATAAAGTCGCCAGTCTCGGCCTGATCGCCGGGTTCTGTCTGATGATGGTAATGGACACAGCACTGGCTTGAAGGAGTGGGCAGGGCGGCGAAGTGATATTCGCCTCCTGCGCACGTCTAAAACCACTTATAATCCATGGTTTTACCCTTCGACGCGAGAATGTCTGTGAGCTTACCTGCCTGCCCAAAATGTAATTCCGAATACACCTATGAAGACGGTACTCAACTGATCTGCCCGGAATGCGCGCATGAGTGGTCCGCAGACGGTAGCAGCGAAGCGGCCGATGACGTCAAAGTCATCAAGGACTCAGTAGGCAATACCCTTCAGGATGGCGATACCGTCACTGTTATCAAAGACCTTAAAGTCAAAGGCTCTTCGCTGGTCGTCAAGGTTGGCACCAAGGTGAAAAACATCCGCTTGGTGGATGGCGATCACGACATTGATTGCAAGATCGATGGCATCGGTGCGATGAAGCTGAAGTCGGAATTTGTGAAGAAGGGGTAAGGTAGTGAGTTGCTAAAGCATCTCTGAGCCAACGTCAGATTACTGAGTATCTAAATCCGGAGTTCGAGAGGACTTCGGATTTTTCGTATCTGGCGCACGAGTTTTGCAGACTTTTCCTTCGAGCCTCATGAGTAGAATGGTTTTTGTGTGAATGCTGGGCTTTCTGTTCGGAGAGTCTTTATTTGAAGCGTAAACCCAGGTCGATCTGAAGGTGTTTTTTGAGAAGGTTTGCTTTTGTAAGCGTTGCCGCTGAGCGGGAGTACAAGGATCTGCCCGAAGATGTTCAGGACGAGTTTGGCAAGGATTTGCGGAGGATTCAGTTCGAGCAGGACCCGCGGCTAGCAATCAAGCAACTTACAGAGTCAGTAGGTGCTGGTGTCGTCGAGCTGATCATAAACGGCAGCCCCGCATTTCGCTGTGTCTACATTGCTAAATAAGCGGACATGGTGGTCGTTTTACATTCATTCGTGAAAACCACCAATAACACTGATCGGCACGCGATAGCCGTTGCGGAGCAGAGATTCAAGCAGTTGAAAAGTGAGTTGCCGGGGATGGGCTACTAAACTTAGGCAGATTTGGTAATGACAATCTGCGGAGATGCTTCGGCACCTGCATTCGACAGGGTGAAATTGGCACGGAAGCCCAGGCACTCAAGCATGTCGATCATGGCATCGATAGTGAATTTCTCAATCTTGCCGTTCGCCAGTTCTGACACCCGTGACTGGGTCAGGTTAAGCAATTTGGCAGCTTCACTCTGCTTAAGATTCAACTGCTTCAGGCAGTTAGTGATGAATATGGATAAATCCATTTTGAGGGCCATCTTGCTGGCAGTTTCATCATCATGCGTGACATGAAAAGGGCTTTCATGAAATTGGAGAGCCATAATCGCCTCGGTTTATATCTAAAATTTAAGATAAAAATCTTGGCGGCAGACAGATGGGCTGGTCAAGAAAATCTTTTGACGCAGGCGCCGCTCTACTCCCCCTCATCAAACTTGTTATTGATCAACTCAACCAGACCATCCAGCGCGGCCTGTTCCTGATCGCCTTCGGTTGAAAGGTGGATGTCTGTTCCTTTGCCGGCAGCGAGCATCATCACCGCCATGATGCTTTTGCCGTCAACCATGCTTTCAGGTGAGCGCCCCACACGGATCTGGCAGGGGAATTTGCCAGCGACGCCTACAAACTTGGCGGCTGCGCGGGCGTGCAGGCCCAGCTTGTTGATAATGGTAATTTGACGAGCGGGCATCGCAGGGAAAGTCCTTTCAGCTTAAGTCGCGGTGGCGAACCTGAACGTTTTTGAGGGATTGTTGCAGGACCTGACCCAAACGCTCGGTCAGGTATACCGAGCGATGGTGCCCGCCGGTGCAGCCAATGGCAATGGTGACATACGAGCGGTTGCTGGCAGCGAAGCGCGGCAGCCACTTGTTGAGATAAGTGAAAATGTCCTGAAACATCTCTTCGACATCAGGCTGTGCGGCCAGATAGTCGATAACAGGTTGATCTTTTCCCGATTGCTCTCGCAGTTCCGGTTTCCAGTAAGGATTGGGCAGGCAACGTACGTCGAATACCAGATCGGCATCCACAGGCATACCGCGTTTGAAACCGAAAGACTCGATCAGGAACGCAGTACCTGGCTCAGGCTTGTTCAGCAGTCGCAGCTTGAGCGTATCGCGCAACTGGTAAAGATTCAGGTGGGTCGTGTTGATCTTCAGATCGGCAAGATCAATGATCGGCCCAAGCAGCGTCGTCTCGTCGCGGATGGCTTCTGCCAGCGAACGATTGGCGTTACTCAGCGGATGGCGGCGGCGGGTTTCCGAGAAGCGCTTGAAGAGGGTCGACTCATCTGCGTCCAGGTACAGAACATCGCATTGGATATTGCGTGAACGCACCTCTTCCAGCATCTGCGGGAAGCGGGTCAGGTGACTGGGCAGGTTACGGGCATCGATGGAGACGGCCAGTAACGGTTCAGCCAGCTCAGTATTGATCAGGGCACGTTCGGCCAGCTCCGGGAGCAGTCCCGCCGGAAGGTTGTCAACGCAATAAAAGCCGTTGTCTTCCAGTACGTCCAGCGCCGTGCTTTTGCCGGAGCCTGAGCGACCGCTTACGATGATCATACGCATGATTAATGCCCGTTCTGTACGTCCAGCACCACTTTATAAAGCTCATCGCCAGTCTGGGCCTTACGCAGCTTGTCGCGCACTTCAGTGCGGTCCAGCATGCTGGCGATCTGGCGAAGCAGCTCAAGGTGTTCATCGGTAGCGGCTTCAGGTACCAGCAGGACAAACAACAGATCCACTGGCGCACCATCGATGGCGTCGAAATCAATAGGGGCATCCAGCCGTATCAACGCGCTGACGGGGGCACTGCACCCCTTCAAGCGACAATGAGGAATGGCAATGCCATTACCAAAGCCGGTAGAACCAAGTTTTTCACGGGCAACAAGGCTCTCGAACACGACTTGCGAATCGAGATCAGCCACTTGCTCGCCGATCAGGTTGGCAATTTGTTCGAGTACACGTTTTTTACTGCCGCCCGACACGTTCGCACGCGAACGGCCGGGGGTCAGGATATTTTCTAGTCGGATCATGTTTTGGGGGTATCAGCGAGCCGTTGCGCCCTGAAGGAGGCTGAGCTGCTTTTCCTTATGCTTGAGCAGTTGTCTATCCAGCTTGTCGGTCAAAAGGTCGATTGCCGCGTACATATCATCATGTTCCGCATTGGCGACGACCTTTGAGCCGGGGATGTGCAGGGTGGCTTCGATTTTCTGTTTCAGCTTCTCGACCTCCATGATGACCTGCACATTAGTGATCTTGTCGAAGTGGCGCTCCAGTCGTCCGAGTTTTTCGGTGATGTAGTCGCGTAGGGCGTCGGTCACATCCAGTTGATGTCCACTGATGTTGACTTGCATACCGCTTTCTCCTTATTGCCAGTGCATAAAGAGGCAGGCTTTTGCCTGCCACTGGAACGCTGTGGCTAGCAACCGGGTTGCGTAAAAACCGTAACGTGGAGCGGTGGTACGGTTACTACTGTACCTCTCGTCACATCAGTCGCTTGCGTTCGCTTGAAGGCGCTATGCCAAGTGATTCGCGGTATTTGGCAACTGTGCGACGGGCTACTTGAATGCCTTGTGCCTCCAGTAAACCAGCGATCTTGCTGTCACTCAACGGCTTTTTCTGATTTTCCGCTGCAACCAGTTTTTTGATGATCGCGCGAATGGCTGTGGACGAACACTCACCGCCTTCCGAGGTGCTTACGTGGCTTGAGAAGAAATATTTCAACTCGTAAATGCCACGTGGGGTATGCATGAATTTCTGGGTGGTAACCCGGGAAATAGTCGATTCGTGCATGCCTACTGCTTCGGCGATGTCATGCAGGACAAGAGGCTTCATCGCCTCATCGCCATACTCAAGGAAACCGCGCTGGTGCTCGACGATTTGTGTCGCCACCTTCATCAGGGTTTCATTGCGACTTTGCAGGCTTTTGATGAACCAGCGGGCTTCCTGCAGTTGGTTGCGCATGAAGGTGTTGTCGGCGCTGGTGTCGGCGCGGCGAACAAACCCGGCGTACTGCGGGTTTACACGCAGCCGGGGAACCGACTCCTGATTCAGCTCGACCAGCCAGCGCTCGTTGTCCTTGCGCACGATGACGTCCGGGACCACGTACTCTGCTTCGGTTGATTCGATCTGCGAGCCTGGTCGCGGATTAAGGCTTTGTACCAGCTCGATGACCTGGCGCAGCTCATCTTCCTTGAGTTTCATGCGCCGCATCAGCTGTGAATAATCGCGGCTGCCCAGCAGATCAATGAAATCACTGACCAGGCGTTGGGCTTCGCTGAGCCAGCGGGTTTTCGCAGGCAACTGACGCAGTTGCAGCAAGAGGCACTCGCTGAGGTTGCGGGCGCCGATGCCTGCGGGTTCAAACTGTTGAATACGGTGTAGAACGGCTTCGATTTCGTCGAGTTCGATATCGAGCTCGGGGTCGAAGGCATCAAGAATTTCTTCGAGCGTTTCGTCCAGATAACCTTGATTGTTGATGCAGTCGATCAGGGTCACAGCGATCAGGCGATCGGTATCGGACATTGGCGCAAGGTTCAGTTGCCAGAGCAGATGGCTTTGCAGGCTTTCACCGGCCGATGTGCGGGTGGTGAAGTCCCACTCATCGTCGTCATTGCTGGGCAGGCTGCTGGCGCTGGTCTGATAGACATCTTCCCAGGCGGTGTCGACGGGCAGTTCGTTGGGAATGCGCTCGCTCCAGTCACCCTCTTCAAGATTGTCTACGGTTGGTGCGGACTCCTGATAGGTCGGCTCTTGAACGTCTGGGTTCGGCTTCTGTTCGATGTTGTCAGCCAACGGATCGGCGTTGTCGAAGTCGTCGCCTTCTTCCTGGCGTTCCAGCATGGGGTTTGACTCCAGTGCCTCCTGAATCTCCTGTTGGAGGTCCAGCGTAGACAGTTGGAGTAAGCGGATGGCCTGTTGCAGCTGCGGCGTCATCGTCAGCTGCTGGCCCATTCTCAAGACTAGCGATGGTTTCATGGCTGGGGCTTAACACCTTATTCGCCGGCGCACATGCGCCATCCACTACCGAGCGCCGAGGCGCCTACATAAGCAAATTATATGCCTGAAACCGAAGTGTTTGCCTAGGGGGAGTGCTGGCATTTTAAAAGTGTCAGAACTAACCCCCCAGGTTGCTGGCCTTCAGAGGCCAGACGCTGCGGTTATTTACAGGCGGAACTCGTGGCCGAGGTAAACCTCTTTCACCAGCTGATTTGCCAGAATGGTTTCCGAGTCGCCCTCGGCGATCAATTGCCCGTCATTGACGATGTAAGCGGTTTCGCAGATATCCAGGGTTTCACGAACGTTGTGATCGGTGATCAGAACGCCAATGCCCTTGGCTTTCAAGTGATGAATGATCTGCTTGATGTCGCCTACCGAAATCGGGTCTACGCCTGCGAAAGGTTCATCGAGCAGAATGAATTTCGGTGAGGTAGCGAGTGCGCGGGCGATCTCTACCCGACGGCGTTCACCACCGGACAGGCTCATGCCCAGGTTGTCGCGAATATGGGTGATGTGGAACTCCTGCAGCAGGCTTTCCAGCTCTTTGCGGCGTCCGTCGCGGTCCAGTTCCTGGCGGGTTTCGAGAATCGCCATGATGTTGTCTGCCACGGACAGCTTGCGGAAGATCGAGGCTTCCTGAGGCAGATAGCCGATACCCGCACGTGCACGGCCGTGCATTGGTTGATGGCTGACATCCAGGTCGTCAATGAGCACGCGGCCCTGATCCGCCTGAACCAGACCGACAATCATGTAGAAGCAGGTGGTCTTGCCGGCACCGTTAGGCCCCAGTAATCCTACGATCTGGCCGCTCTCAATGGATAGGCTCACATCACGAACGACCTGACGGCCCTTGTAGCTTTTAGCCAGATGCTGGGCTTTCAGCGTCGCCATTTACTGGGCCTTCTGCTGGTCGGGTTTCTTTTTCGGCTGGATAACCATATCGATACGCGGACGCGGCGTAGTCACTTTGCTGCCGCCATTGGCGCGACCTGCGCTGACGATCTGCTTCACGGTGTCGTAAACGATTTTTTCGCCTTCGGACGTGTTGCCATCGTTGATCACCTTGGCCTTGTCGATCAGCACGATACGATCCTGGGCAGCGTAGTACTGGATAGTGATCGCGTAGGCTTGAACGATAGGCTTGTCCACTGACGGCTTCTGCTCGTAGTAGGCAAGGTTGCCGACAGACGTGAATACGTCGACTTCACCTTGGGCATTACGTGTGATGGTCACGGTGTTGCCGGTGATCTTCATCGAGCCCTGGGTGATGATTACGTTGCCTTTGTAGGTGGCAACGCCTTTCTTGTCGTCGAGTTGTGCGTCATCGGACTGGATGTGGATCGGCTGATCGCGATCAGTCGGCAGGGACCAGGCGCTCGCGCTTCCCAGTGCTGCACCCAGGCCGAGCAAAAAAGGAAGGGTTTTAACGAGCCTCATACTGTCCTCTTACTTTAGATAGCAGGTCCATCCTGCCGTCGTTCAAATACGCTTTCATTCCCTTGGCCGTAGTCACACCGCCTGCGCCGTCGATTCTAACGGCTTGCTCGGTCTGCGCATATTGCTTCTGCGGGAATACGGTCATGCGACTACTAGTGATAATGGTCGTACGTTTTTTGTCGTCGGTTCGTGCTACGCGAACCGAATCGATCAATTCCACTTGCTCGCCACCTGGGGACACTTCACCTGTTTTGCTCTGTATATGCCAAGGGTAAAGGGTGCCACGGTACATTTGCAGGTCTGGCGTGGTCAGCATTGTTACATCGGTAGCCTTGATGTGCTCGACCTTGTCGGCGGTCATCTCGTACTGCAGTTTGCCGTCGGGCAGATACTGCACGCTGTGCGCATTGATCGCGTAAAAGTCGATGGCGCTTTCATCCACCGCTGCAGCCGGTTGCTCCATGAAGCTTTCCGGGCTGATGTTCCAGTAGCCTGCAGCCGCTAGCAGGAATGCCAACACACCGAGGATCAGAAACGTTCGAATTCTTTTGCTAAGCATAAATGGCTTCTATAAGTAGGCTGCGTGGGCTGCTTCAAGGCTGCCCTGAGCGCTCATGATCAATTCACAGAACTCGCGGGCTGCGCCTTCGCCGCCTCGCGCCTGGGTAATGCCATGGGCATGTTGCCGCACGAAAGTAGCTGCGTTGGCTACTGCCATGCCCAGGCCGACACGCCGGATGACTGGCAAGTCTGGCAGATCATCACCCAGATAAGCGACCTGTTCGTAATTCAAGCCAAGTTGCGCGAGCAGCTCGTCGAGTACCACGAGCTTGTCTTCACGGCCCTGATAAAGATGTTCAATGCCCAGATTTTTGGCCCTGCGTTCGACTACGGGGGTCTTGCGGCCACTGATTATGGCTGTTGTCACGCCCGAGGCGATCAGCATTTTAATGCCTTGGCCGTCCAGCGTGTTGAAAGTCTTGAATTCGCTGCCGTCTTCGAGGAAATAAAGGCGGCCGTCGGTCAGCACGCCATCGACGTCGAAAATCGCCAGTTTGATATTTTTGCCGCGTTGCAGCAGGTCGGTGGTCATTTGTACGTCTCCATTACATGACGCCTGCACGCAGCAGGTCCTGCAGATTGAAAGCGCCCACCGGATGATCTTTTTCGTCGACGACGATGAGTGAGCCGATTTTGTGGTCTTCCATGATTTTCAGCGCTTCAGCAGCGAGCATTTCAGGGCGGGCCGTTTTGCCGTGCACTGTCATTACGTCGTCTATGATCGCCTGGCGAATGTCGATAGGGCGATCCAGGGTGCGGCGCAAATCGCCGTCGGTGAAGATCCCGGCCAGTTGCCCGTCAGCTTCGAGAATGGCGGTCATACCCAAGCCTTTGCGGGTCATTTCCATCAGTGCGTCACGAAGCAGGGTACCGCGTTGCACTTTCGGCAGCTGTTCTCCACTGTGCATGACGTGCTCGACCTTGAGCAGCAGGCGTCTGCCCAGTGCGCCACCCGGGTGCGAGAACGCGAAGTCTTCGGCTGTGAAACCGCGGGCTTCCAGTAATGCGACCGCCAATGCGTCACCCATGACCAGCGCTGCGGTCGTGGACGAGGTCGGGGCCAGATTCAGCGGGCAGGCTTCATGTTCTACGTGGGCGTTGAGATTGACGTCTGCAGCTTCCGCCAGAGTCGACTCAGGGTTGCCGGTCAGGCTGATCATCTTGATGCCCAGGCGTTTGATCAGGGGCAGCAAGGTAACTATTTCGGCGGTAGTGCCCGAGTTCGACAAGGCCAGAATGATGTCGTCGGAGGTGATCATGCCCATATCGCCATGACTGGCTTCGGCAGGGTGCACAAAAAAAGACGTGGTGCCGGTGCTTGCCAGTGTGGCAGCGATTTTCTTGCCGATATGGCCGGACTTGCCCATGCCAACCACAACAACGCGCCCTTTACTCGCCAGAATCATCTCACAAGCCTGGACGAAATCCGCATCGATATGCGCTAACAAGCCTTCCACCGCTTCGATTTCGAGGCGAATGGTGCGTTGTGCTGATTGGATAAGGTCGCTGGTCTGGTTCATGTGGAAAATCGGTCAGCTCGTTAAAAGGCGGCGATTATAGCGGTAATGCGCGATTCCCTCACGTCTGATCGTCGAGGTTTGTTTTTAATCGTTGCGGATGACGAAAAGCGGGCTGCCTTTGCGTGAAGTGTCGCAAATTGTGTGCGGTGATATTGATTGATCGGCTTCTCTCTTGGGCGGCGCCTTATAGCGGTGGTATAGTTCGCGGCCTGTTCAGCCCACCGGGACAGCATGTCTCCCGCCAGGGACTCGGCAGCTGAACGTGAGGCTGCATCGCAAGGAGTTTAGATGAGCGCCGATAACGCCTACGCGATCGAGCTGAAGGGCGTTTCCTTCAAGCGCGGTACGCGCAGCATTTTCGAAAATGTCGATATTCGTATTCCCCGTGGCAAAGTCACCGGCATCATGGGACCTTCGGGCAGCGGCAAAACCACATTGCTGCGTCTGATGGGCGCCCAGTTACGGCCTTCTGCGGGCGAAGTATGGGTCAACGGTCAGAACCTGCCCGCCCTGTCGCGCAGCGATCTGTTCGATGCGCGCAAGCATATGGGTGTGCTTTTTCAGAGCGGTGCGCTGTTCACTGATCTGGATGTATTCGAGAACGTTGCCTTTCCATTGCGCGTTCACACCGAGCTGCCGGAAGAAATGATTCGCGACATTGTCTTGCTTAAATTGCAGGCGGTGGGGCTGCGCGGTGCTATCGAGTTGATGCCTGATGAACTGTCGGGCGGAATGAAACGTCGTGTGGCGCTTGCCCGCGCGATTGCTCTTGATCCGCAAATTCTCATGTACGACGAACCCTTCGTGGGGCAGGACCCGATTGCGATGGGGGTTCTGGTGCGTCTGATCAAGCTGCTTAATGACGCGCTCGGGATCACCAGTGTCGTGGTTTCTCATGATCTGGACGAAACGGCGAGTATCGCCGATTACCTTTATGTTGTGGGCGACGGTCAGGTGCTGGGGCAGGGTACGCCCGAGGAACTGATGGGCTCGGATAACCCACGCATTCGTCAATTCATGACCGGCGATCCGGACGGCCCGGTGCCGTTTCATTATCCTGCGCCGGATTATCGCGAAGATCTTTTGGGGAAGCGCTGATGCGCAAGAAGTCATTAATGGAGCGGATACGCCTGCTTGGGCGTTCCGCAATAGATATCCTGGCAGTTCTCGGACGTTCAGCGATTTTTCTGGTTCATGCCTTGCTGGGGCGCAGTTCGATTGGCGGCAGCTTTCAGTTGCTCGTCCGACAGCTCTATTCGGTGGGTGTCATGTCGCTGGCGATCATCGTCGTGTCGGGCATGTTTATCGGCATGGTGCTATCGCTGCAGGGTTTCAGCATCCTCACCAAATACGGTTCCGAGCAAGCGGTTGGGCAAATGGTTGCCCTGACATTGCTGAGAGAGCTGGGGCCAGTGGTTACTGCGTTGTTGTTCGCCGGTCGTGCAGGCTCTGCATTAACTGCTGAAATTGGCAACATGAAGTCCACCGAGCAGTTGTCCAGCCTGGAAATGATTGGCGTCGACCCGCTCAAGTACATTGCTGCGCCGAGGCTTTGGGCCGGATTCATCTCACTGCCTCTGTTGGCGATGATTTTTAGCGTAGTGGGTATCTGGGGAGGTTCCTGGGTAGCGATCGACTGGCTGGGAGTCTATGAAGGCTCGTTCTGGTCGAACATGCAAAACAGCGTTTCTTTTGTAGATGATGTGATTAACGGCGTTATCAAGAGCGTCGTATTTGCCTTCGTGGTGACCTGGATTGCCGTGTTTCAGGGTTATGACTGCGAGCCCACTTCCGAAGGGATCAGCCGTGCCACGACGAAGACCGTCGTGTATGCCTCCCTGGCCGTGTTGGGCCTGGACTTTATTCTGACCGCATTGATGTTTGGAGATTTCTGATGCAAAACCGCACCATCGAAACAGGTGTCGGCCTGTTCCTGCTGGCCGGGATACTGGCTTTGCTCCTGCTTGCCCTGCGCGTCAGCGGTCTGAGCTCCAGTGCCAGCACTGATACTTATAAACTTTATGCAAATTTCGACAATATTGCCGGTTTGACTGTCAGAGCCAAGGTGAGCATGGCAGGCGTGACGATCGGCAAGGTCACTGCGATCGATCTGGATCGCGATACCTTTACAGGTCGAGTGACGATGGAAGTGCAGAAAAAGGTTAACAACCTGCCTGTCGATTCCACTGCGTCGATTCTGACCGCAGGCTTGCTCGGTGAAAAATATGTGGGTATCAGCGTGGGTGGCGACGACGGGTTGCTGAAGGATGGCAGCACTATCCATGACACGCAGTCGTCGCTTGTGCTGGAAGACCTTATCGGAAAATTCCTGCTCAATACCGTGAGTAAAGACGCTAAATGAGGAGCTTTTAGATGATCTCAATCGTGCGCCGTGGTCTGTTGGTGTTGCTGGCACTGTTACCAATGCTGGGCAATGCTGCCGCCACACCGTCCGCTCATGATCTGGTGGATCGCACCACCAAGGAATTGTTGAGCGATCTGGCAGCCAACAAAGAACAGTACAAAAGTAATCCTGGCGCCTTTTATGATGCCTTGAACCGCATCGTTGGCCCGGTGGTAGATGCCGACGGCATTTCCAAAAGCATCATGACCGTGAAGTATTCACGCAATGCTTCTCCTGAGCAGATGCAGCGTTTTCAGGAAAACTTCAAGCGTAGCCTGATGCAGTTCTATGGCAACGCATTGCTGGAGTACAACAATCAGGGCATCACTGTTTCCCCGGAAAAGGCTGAAGGCGCGGACCGCACCAGCGTTGAAATGCAGGTGAAGGGTAACAATGGCGCGGTTTATCCGGTGTCCTACACGCTCGTCAAGATTGGCGGCGAGTGGAAAGTACGCAACGTGATCATTAACGGCATCAACATCGGCAAGCTGTTCCGTGATCAGTTCGCTGATGCGATGCAGCGTAACGGTAATAATCTGGACGAGACGATCAATAGCTGGGCAGGTGAAGTTGCCAAGGCTAAAGAGAAGGCGCCAGAAGCAGCGGGTCCGGGCGCGCAATGACAGAATCAGTCGTACGGCTCGTCGCGCCGGGTGAGTTGCAATTGATCGGCACGCTCGACTATTTGACCGGTCCGGCTTTGCGCAAGCAGGGCGCCGCGTTGATCAAGTCGAGTGAGTTGCCGACCGTTGTGCTGGACTGCGCAGGCGTTGAAAAATCCAGCAGTGTAGGCCTGGCCTTGTTGCTGGCTTTCATGCGCGATGCACGAGACGCTGGCAAGGATGTCAGCATCCGCTCGATGCCGGAAGACATGCGCAAGATTGCTCAGGTCTCAGAGCTGACTGAACTGCTCCACGATCATTGATCCCCCGTTTATGAAAGCCCCTCGTCCGGGTCCTGCGTTGCGGGGTTCGCATTGAGTGGGCTTTTTTGTATGATGGCCGACCCGCGCGCGTAGGTCGCCAATAGAGGTTTAGCATGCACGCCGTAGAAGTTAAGAGCTTCCTTGAAGGGAAGTTGCCCGAGATCCAGGTTGAAGTTGAAGGCGAAGGCTGCAGCTTCCAGCTGAACGTGATCAATGACGAGCTGGCCGCGCTGAGCCCGGTCAAGCGTCAGCAACAGATCTACACGCATTTGAACCCCTGGATTGCCGATGGCAGCATCCACGCGGTCACCATGAAATTTTTCAGCCGCGCTGCGTGGGCCGAGCGCACCTGAGCCACTTGGCGTCGAGACTCTAATGGATAAATTGATTATTACTGGCGGCGTTCGTCTTGATGGCGAAATCCGCATTTCCGGGGCGAAAAACTCTGCCCTGCCGATTCTTGCCGCTACGCTGCTGGCTGATGGCCCGGTAACCGTACAGAATCTGCCGCACCTGCACGACATCACCACCATGATCGAGCTGTTCGGTCGCATGGGCATCGAGCCTGTCATCGACGAAAAGCTCAGCGTTGAAATTGATCCGCGTACGATCAAGACGTTGATTGCTCCGTATGAGCTGGTGAAGACCATGCGCGCCTCGATCCTCGTGCTTGGTCCTATGGTTGCTCGTTTCGGCGAAGCTGAAGTTGCGTTGCCTGGCGGTTGTGCGATCGGTTCGCGTCCAGTGGACCTGCACATTCGTGGCCTGGAAGCCATGGGTGCAATCATTGATGTCGAAGGTGGTTACATCAAGGCCAAGGCCCCTGAAGGCGGCCTGCGCGGTGCAAATTTCTTCTTCGATACCGTCAGTGTGACCGGTACCGAAAACATCATGATGGCCGCGAGCCTGGCTAACGGCCGTAGCGTCCTGCAAAACGCCGCTCGTGAACCTGAAGTTGTCGACCTGGCTAACTTCCTGATTGCGATGGGTGCGAAGATTCACGGCGCCGGTACCGACACCATCACTATCGATGGCGTGAAGCGCCTGGACTCGGCGACCTACAAGGTCATGCCGGACCGTATCGAGACAGGCACCTATCTGGTGGCTGCTGCTGCTACTGGCGGCCGCGTGAAGGTCAAGGATACCGATCCGACCATCCTGGAGGCGGTGCTGCTCAAGCTGCAGGAAGCGGGTGCTGAAGTCACCAGCGGTGTTGACTGGATCGAGCTGAACATGCACGGCAAGCGTCCGAAGGCTGTTAACGTGCGTACCGCTCCTTACCCGGCATTCCCTACTGACATGCAGGCGCAGTTCATCTCGCTCAATGCCATCGCCGAAGGCACTGGTGCAGTGATCGAGACCATCTTCGAAAACCGTTTCATGCACGTCTACGAGATGCATCGCATGGGCGCGCAGATTCAGGTCGAGGGCAATACCGCCATCGTCACCGGTACCCAGATCCTCAAAGGCGCGCCAGTCATGGCCACCGACCTGCGTGCATCGGCCAGCCTGGTTATCTCCGCTCTGGTTGCTCAGGGCGACACGCTCATCGACCGCATCTACCATATAGATCGTGGCTACGAGTGCATTGAAGAGAAACTGCAGATGCTGGGCGCGAAGATTCGCCGCGTTCCGGGCTAGTAGTTGAACGACCTGCCGCCCGAGCCAATTGTGGTTCGGGCGTCAGGTATTGCGCGCTTCACGGCGTGTGAATTCTGATTCGTTTCACCTGGTGCCCGTGTTGAACCGGCATCAGGTTTTGTTCGGCGCCGATTGCGCACGGGCAGAAGTTTCCTGATAAGGACTGACGTTTCCCATGTTGACCATCGCATTGTCCAAGGGCCGCATCCTCGACGACACTCTGCCGCTTCTCGCCGAAGCGGGCATTGTGCCAACCGAGAATCCGGACAAGAGCCGCAAGCTGATCATTCCCACGACCCAGGCCGATGTGCGCTTGCTGATCGTGCGTGCCACCGATGTGCCGACTTATGTTGAACATGGTGCTGCTGATCTGGGCGTTGCCGGTAAAGATGTGCTGATGGAATACACCGGCCAGGGCCTGTATGAGCCACTGGATCTGCAAATTGCCAAGTGCCGTCTGATGACTGCTGGCGCTATTGGGGCTGCCGAGCCGAAAGGCCGTCTGCGCGTTGCAACCAAGTTCGTCAACGTCGCTAAACGTTACTATGCCGAGCAAGGTCGTCAGGTTGACATCATCAAGCTGTATGGCTCCATGGAGCTGGCACCGCTGATTGGCCTGGCAGACAAGATCATCGACGTCGTGGACACCGGCAACACCCTGCGTGCTAACGGTCTGGAGCCTCAAGAGTTGATCGCTACGATCAGTTCTCGTCTGGTGGTCAACAAGGCTTCCATGAAAATGCAGCACGCCCGCATCCAGTCGCTTATCGATACCCTGCGCAATGCAGTGGAGTCACGACACCGCGGCTGACTTACCCGCGCAACGTTAAGTTGCGCCCGTCTATCCGCCTCATAGCCAGAATTCTCAGGTGCCCAAGCGGAACGACTGCTAGTTTAGGGCGCCTGAGTTTTTGCCATTCCTATGAGGCTCTCGCTATGACCGCACCGACTGCAATTCGCCGACTCAATGCTGCTGACCCGGATTTCGCGCATCATCTGGATCATCTGCTGAGCTGGGAAAGTGTGTCTGACGATTCGGTCAACGAGCGTGTCCTCGACATCATCAAGGCTGTGCGTGAGCGTGGCGATGCCGCGCTGGTAGAGTTCACCGAGCGCTTCGACGGCCTGCAGGTCGCTTCCATGGCTGACCTGATTCTGCCTCGCGAGCGTCTTGAACTGGCGCTGACCCGCATCACTCCAGCCCAGCGCACAGCGTTGGAAAAAGCCGCAGATCGTGTGCGCATGTACCACGAAAAACAGAAACAGGACTCCTGGACCTACACCGAGGCCGACGGCACGGTACTCGGCCAGAAGGTCACGCCGCTGGATCGCGCTGGTCTCTATGTGCCGGGTGGCAAGGCGTCTTACCCGTCATCGGTATTGATGAACGCTATTCCGGCCAAAGTTGCGGGAGTGGGCGAGGTGGTCATGGTGGTGCCAACTCCGCGTGGGGAAATCAATGAGCTGGTGCTGGCCGCGGCCTGTATTGCCGGAGTTGACCGCGTGTTCACCATTGGTGGCGCCCAAGCCGTTGCTGCGCTGGCTTACGGTACTGAAAGCGTGCCGCGTGTCGACAAGGTCGTCGGGCCGGGCAACATTTATGTAGCCACCGCCAAGCGCCACGTTTTCGGTCAGGTTGGTATCGACATGATTGCCGGCCCTTCCGAGATTCTGGTGGTGTGTGACGGCAAAACCGATCCGGACTGGATTGCGATGGATCTGTTTTCCCAGGCTGAGCACGATGAAGACGCTCAGGCGATTCTGGTGAGCCCGGACGCAGACTTTCTGGATCAGGTGGCCGCGAGCATCGCCAAATTGATGCCGACCATGGAGCGTGCAGAGATCATCGACAAGTCGATCAATGGCCGTGGTGCGCTGATCAAGGTTGCTGATATGCAGCAGGCCATTGAGGTCGCCAACCGTATTGCGCCGGAACACCTTGAATTGTCGGTGGCAGACCCGGAAGCCTGGTTGCCGCAGATTCGACATGCGGGCGCGATCTTCATGGGTCGTCATACGTCTGAGGCGTTGGGCGACTATTGCGCGGGTCCCAACCACGTATTGCCGACCTCCGGCACCGCGCGCTTTTCATCGCCGCTGGGTGTTTACGATTTTCAGAAGCGTTCGTCGATCATCTATTGCTCGCAGCAAGGTGCATCCGAACTTGGCAAGACCGCATCGGTACTGGCTCGTGGCGAATCATTGACTGCGCACGCACGCAGCGCCGAGTACCGCATCATCGATAACGAAGGGCAGGGGAACTGAGCATGAGTAAATTCTGGAGTCCTTTCGTCAACGGTCTGGTGCCCTACGTGCCGGGTGAGCAGCCCAAGCTGACCAAACTGGTCAAGCTCAACACCAACGAAAACCCTTACGGCCCTTCGCCTAAAGCTTTGGCCGCGATGCGTGCCGAGCTGACCGACGATCTGCGTCTTTATCCTGACCCGAACAGCGACGTGCTGAAGCAGGCAGTCGCAAGCTATTACGACGTGCAACCCGGCCAGGTATTTCTGGGTAACGGTTCGGATGAAGTGCTCGCACATGCATTCAACGCTTTTTTCCTGCACGGCAAACCGTTGTTGTTTCCGGACATCAGCTACAGCTTCTATCCGGTCTACTGCGGTTTGTATGGCATCGAGTACGACGCTATCGCGCTGGATGAGCAGTTTCAGATCCGGGTTGAGGATTACGCCAAGCCTAATGGCGGGATCATCTTTCCTAACCCGAACGCGCCAACAGGTTGCGTAGTGGGGCTGGACGCTGTTGAGCAGATGCTCAAGGCGAGTCCCGATTCTGTGGTTGTCGTTGACGAGGCGTACATCGATTTTGGTGGCGAGACGGCGATCTCTCTGGTGGATCGTTATCCGAACCTGCTGGTGACCCAGACATTGTCAAAGTCGCGCTCACTGGCAGGTTTGCGAGTCGGCCTGGCGGTGGGGCATCCGGATTTGATCGAGGCGCTGGAGCGGGTCAAGAACAGCTTCAACTCTTATCCGCTGGATCGTCTGGCCATTGTTGGGGCTGCTGCTGCCTTCGAAGATCGTGAGCACTTTGAGTTCACCCGCAATGCGGTTATCGCCAGTCGTGATGCATTGACCAGCGAGCTGCAAACGCTCGGGTTTGAAGTGCTGCCATCGGCGGCCAACTTTATTTTTGCCCGTCACCCACAACACGACGCTGCCGGTATCGCGGCGAAGCTGCGCGAGCAGGGTGTCATTGTTAGGCACTTCAAGCAGAAGCGCATTGCCCAGTTCCTGCGGATCAGCATTGGCACGCCGGAGCAGAATCAAGCACTGCTGGATGGTTTGGCGGGGTTGTAAAAATCCGGTCTCACCATCGTCACACCTGTAGGAGCGAGGCTTGCCCGCGATAAGGCCGCCACGGTTTATCAGATAAACCTCAGTGCTCTTATCGCGGGCAAGCCTCGCTCCCACAGGTATCTACGCACTCAGTGATCACTGCTCCTCAACCGGCGTAGCCGACGGCGGAGGTGGCGGACGCAGGCCGACCTCGGCGTTGAGTTTTACTTCCTTCCCGTTGCGCATGACCTGAATGGCGATCTTGTCGCTGGGCTTGGTGCGCGCTACCTGATTCATCGAGCGGCGACCATCACCGGCGGGTTCGCCGTTGATGCTCAAAATCACGTCTCCCAGCTGCAATCCGGCTTTCTGTGCCGGACCGTCACGGAAGATGCCCGCCACGACGATACCCGGGCGGTCCTTCAGGCCAAATGACTCAGCCAGTTCCTGAGTCAGTGGCTGCACCTCGATGCCCAGCCAGCCACGAATCACCTGGCCATGCTCGATGATTGATTTCATCACTTCCATCGCCAGCTTGGTCGGAATCGCAAAGCCGATCCCCTGAGAACCGCCGGACTTGGAGAAAATTGCTGTATTGATACCGGTCAGGTTGCCATTTGCGTCAACCAGCGCACCGCCCGAGTTGCCCGGGTTGATTGCTGCGTCAGTCTGAATAAAGTCTTCATAAGTGTTCAGGCCCAACTGGTTGCGGCCGGTGGCGCTGATGATGCCCATTGTGACGGTCTGGCCGACGCCGAAGGGGTTACCGATGGCGAGTGCGACGTCGCCGATGCGGATGCTGTCGGAGCGGCCAATAGTGATCGACGGGATATTCTTGAGATCGATCTTCAGAACTGCCAGATCGGTTTCGGGGTCATTGCCAATGACCCGGGCGATGGTTTCCCGACCATCCTTGAGCGCTACGACGATTTGATCCGCCCCGGTTGTAACGTGGTTGTTCGTAAGGATGTAGCCCTCAGGGCTCATCAGGACGCCAGAACCGAGGCTTGACTCCATGCGTTTCTGTTTGGGCATGTTATCGCCAAAGAAACGCCGGAATTGCGGGTCCTCGAACATTGGGTTGGCCGCTTTATTAACCATCTTCGTTGTGTAGAGATTGACCACTGCCGGAGCCGCCATGCCCACCGCGTCGGCATACGAGACCGGGCCTTGCTGGACGTAGCTGGTTTGTGGCGCTTGTTGCAGGTTAACGTCGAGACTGGGCAGGCCGACCATCTCCGGGAACCGCTGAATAATCAGCAGGGCGATAAGTACGCCTGCCAGCAATGGCCAACCAAAAAAGCGCAGCGCCTTGAACATTGAGCAAATCCTGAAAGTGATCCGACGCTGCGGCTTTCTGCCGATCTGCGCCATAATGGGCGGCATTATACGAGCACTTGGTGTCGTGTTTCACAAATAAGATATTCAGAAGTGAACCATTTCAGCAACACGACCCTATCAGCTTTAAATCACACATTCAGGAGTCTTTTATGGCTGTTGCGCTCAGCACTCTGGTAGAAGAAGCCGACCGTTATCTGGGCAGTGCCCGCATCCAGGATTATTGCCCGAATGGCCTGCAGGTCGAAGGGCGTCCACAGGTCATGCGAATCGTCAGTGGTGTTACCGCAAGCCAGGCTTTGCTGGATGCTGCGGTTGACGCGCAGGCCGATCTGATTCTCGTGCATCACGGTTATTTCTGGAAAGGCGAGAACCCCTGTGTCGTCGGCATGAAGCAGCGTCGCCTGAAAACCTTGCTCAAGCACGATATCAGTCTGTTGGCCTATCACCTGCCCCTGGACGTGCACCCGGACGTGGGTAATAACGTGCAGTTGGCGCTCCAGCTGGACATTACTGTGGAAGGTCCGCTCGATCCGGATAATACGCGTGTGGTCGGGCTGGTTGGTTCGCTGAACGAGCCTGTGATGCCCCGGGATTTTGCCCGTCGCGTGCAGGAAGCACTGGGCCGCGAACCGCTGTTGATAGAAGGCGCCGGGATGATTCGTCGGGTGGGCTGGTGCACAGGAGGTGGGCAGGGGTACATCGATCAGGCGATCTCAGCCGGGGTCGATCTGTTTATCAGCGGTGAAGCGTCGGAGCAGACCGTGCACAGTGCGCGGGAAAACGGCGTCAGTTTTATCGCGGCCGGCCACCATGCGACTGAGCGTTACGGGGTTCAGGCATTAGGAGACTATCTGGCCCGCCGGTTTGCTGTTGAGCACCTGTTCATTGATTGCCCGAACCCCGTCTGACCACCCAAACGAGACGGTATATCGTTAGAACGTTTAGGTCTATTTGGCCCCCTGAATAGAAGTAGTCGCTGTGCTAGAGTGCCGCCTCGAACACGGCCCGCTGGCCGTCCCGGGCGTTGTCCGGTCAATAATGAATGCAACCCGTGAGTAACCATGGTCGATAAACTGACGCATCTTAAGCAACTGGAGGCGGAAAGCATCCACATCATCCGCGAGGTCGCCGCCGAGTTTGATAACCCGGTGATGCTGTACTCCGTCGGTAAAGACTCAGCCGTAATGCTGCATCTGGCGCGCAAGGCGTTCTTTCCGGGCAAGCTGCCATTCCCGGTGATGCATGTGGACACCCGCTGGAAATTCCAGGAAATGTACCGTTTCCGCGACCAGATGGTTAAGGAAATGGGCCTGGACCTGATCGTCCATATCAACCCGGACGGCGTGGCGCAAAACATCAGTCCGTTGACCCACGGCAGCTCCAAGCATACCGACATCATGAAGACCGAAGGTCTCAAGCAGGCCCTGGACAAGCACGGCTTTGATGCCGCGTTCGGCGGCGCGCGTCGTGATGAAGAGAAATCCCGTGCCAAAGAGCGCGTGTATTCGTTCCGCGACAGCAAGCACCGCTGGGATCCGAAAAACCAGCGTCCCGAGCTGTGGAATGTCTACAACGGCAACGTCAACAAAGGCGAGTCGATCCGTGTGTTCCCGCTGTCCAACTGGACCGAGCTGGACATCTGGCAGTACATCTATCTGGAAAGCATCCCGATTGTCCCGCTGTACTTCGCCGCCGAGCGCGATGTGATCGAGATGAATGGCACCTGGATCATGATTGACGACGAGCGTCTGCTTAATCACCTCAGCGATGAGGACAAGGCACGCATCGTCAAGAAGAAAGTCCGCTTCCGTACACTTGGCGACTACCCGTTGACGGGCGCAGTCGAGTCCGAGGCCACCAGCCTCACTGACATCATTCAGGAAATGCTTCTGACGCGTACTTCCGAGCGCCAGGGCCGGGTCATCGATCACGATGGCGCAGGTTCCATGGAAGAAAAGAAACGTCAGGGTTATTTCTAAAGAGCAGCTACAAGCCTCAAGTGGCAAGCTGCAAGTGAATCAAAAGCAGGTGATCGAAATGGATTTCGAGAAACTCTTGGTTTGGCAAAGAGAAGGCTTTGGCAGTCAATCTTTACAAGGAGATGGCTTCCTGTCCCGATTTGGCTTTCAGGAGTCAGATCACGCGCTCTGGGCTGTCGGTCCCGAGCAATATTGCGGAAGGTATGGAGCGTTTCACTGCGAAGGACAAATGCCGTTTTCTATCGATTGCTAAAGCATCCTGTGGCGAGCTAAGAACTCAGCTCATCATCGGCGGTGAAATTGGTTATATCGCTGAACCACTTGCAGCAGCCTGGATTATCGAAACCCGTGAGCTTTCAAAAATGCTTTGCGGGCTGATCAATAAAATTTCTGACTAGCTGTACGCCGACAAGCTTGCCGCTTGAAGCTTACAGCTTGGAGCTCGAATGAAATGAGTCACGCATCTGATTTGATCAGCGAGGACATCCTCGCTTATCTGGGCCAGCACGAACGCAAGGAAATGCTGCGCTTTCTTACCTGTGGCAACGTCGACGACGGCAAGAGCACGCTGATCGGGCGTCTGCTGCACGACTCCAAAATGATCTACGAAGATCACCTGGAGGCCATTACCCGCGATTCGAAGAAGTCCGGCACCACTGGCGAGGACGTCGATCTGGCGTTGCTGGTTGATGGTTTGCAGGCTGAGCGTGAGCAGGGCATCACGATTGACGTTGCCTACCGCTACTTCTCGACTGCCAAGCGCAAGTTCATCATCGCCGATACTCCGGGCCATGAGCAGTACACGCGCAACATGGCTACCGGTGCATCGACCTGCGACCTGGCGATCATTCTGGTGGATGCCCGTTACGGCGTGCAGACCCAGACCCGCCGTCACAGCTACATCGCATCGCTGTTGGGCATCAAACACATCGTTGTGGCTATCAACAAGATGGACCTCAATGGTTTCGACGAAAGCGTCTTCGAGTCAATCAAGTCTGATTACTTGAAGTTCGCCGAAGGTATTGCCTTCAAGCCGACCACCATGGCCTTTGTGCCGATGTCTGCTCTCAAAGGCGACAACGTGGTGAACAAGAGCGAGCGTTCGCCTTGGTATACCGGTCAGTCGCTGATGGAAATTCTCGAAACCGTCGAGATTGCCAACGATCGCAACTACACCGACATGCGTTTCCCGGTGCAGTACGTCAACCGTCCAAACCTGAACTTCCGTGGTTTTGCCGGTACGCTGGCGAGCGGTATCGTGCACAAGGGTGACGAAATCGTCGTGCTGCCTTCGGGCAAGAGCAGCCGCGTCAAATCCATCGTCACCTTCGAAGGTGAGTTGGAGAATGCCGGACCGGGTCAGGCCGTCACTCTGACCATGGAAGACGAGATTGATATCTCCCGTGGTGACTTGCTGGTCCACGCCGATAACGTGCCGCAAGTGGCCGACGCTTTCGACGCCATGCTGGTCTGGATGGCCGAAGAGCCGATGCTGCCGGGCAAAAAATACGACATCAAGCGTGCCACCAGCTATGTGCCGGGCTCGATCGCCAGTATCACCCATCGCGTAGACGTCAACACCCTGGCCGAAGGGCCTGCCAGTTCTCTGGGGCTTAACGAGATTGGTCGCGTCAAGATCAGCCTCGATTCAGCCATTGCGCTGGACGGTTACGACAGCAATCGCACGACTGGCTCGTTCATTGTTATTGACCGTTTGACCAACGGCACCGTGGCTGCGGGCATGATCATCGCCAAGCCAGTCGGCGGGGCAGGTGCCAACCATCACGGCGCGCTGGCTCACGTCGCAACTGAGGAGCGTGCTCAGCGTTTCGGTCAGCAACCGGCCACAGTCCTGTTCAGCGGCCTGTCGGGCGCTGGCAAAAGCACATTGGCTTACGCTGTAGAGCGCAAGCTGTTCGACATGGGCCGCGCGGTTTATGTGCTGGATGGCCAGAACCTGCGTCACGACCTGAACAAGGGGCTTCTGCAGGACCGTGCCGGACGTACCGAGAACTGGCGTCGTGCTGCTCACGTGGCGCGTCAATTCAACCAGGCAGGCTTGATTACCCTGGCAGCGTTCGTTGCACCGGATGGCGAAGGTCGTGAGCAGGCCAAGTCCCTGATTGGTGCTGATCGTCTGCTGACTGTCTACGTCCAGGCATCCCCTGCAGTTTGCCGTGAGCGCGATCCACAGGGCCTGTACGCAGCTGATGGCGATAACATCCCGGGCGAGTCGTTCCCGTACGACGTGCCGCTTAATGCGGATCTGGTTATCGACACCCAATCGTTGAGCCTCGAAGACAGCGTCAAGCAAGTCCTCGACCTGCTGCGCAGCCGCGGCGCGATCTGACGATCGTTTGCTGTAAACAAGAAACCCGCCAGAGATGGCGGGTTTTTTGTTTGTGTGCGGGTTCCGGGGACCCTGTGGGAGCTGAGCTTGCTCGCGATGAACGATAACGCGGTCTGCCTGAGGGAGCGGGTCGTCCGAGTCGCAAGCTGTTCTGTTCCCGCCCTACCGCCACAAAAAAGCCCGCCATTCTCACAAATGGCGGGCTTTCCTGATTCAGCTTTCGCTTATGGCTTTTTCAAGCCGTAATGCTCGTCGAGCATGCCCGGCGAGTTGGGTGTCTTTGGGGCGTAGTCTTTCGGTGGTTCGTTCGTGCGCGGCGGTGTCAGACGATCGCGCGGTACCTGATTGGCCTCAGGATGCAGGGCTGCCAGTAAACGTTGACGAGTCAGCTCGTCAGTCGCCAGGCGGTTGGCACCTTCGGCAAGATGTTCCTGCACGTCCTGATAGCTTTGCGAAAGCTTCTGGACCAGATTAGCCGTACTGTTGAAGTGAGTGACCACCTCGTTCTGATAAGTATCGAAACGCTCCTGAACATCGTCCAGCTGGCGCTGGGTTCCATTGGGGGCGGCGTTGGGCACCAGACGTGCTACCAGAAAACCGATGACAACACCGACAACCAGGGCAATGGTCGGCAACAACCAAACTAAGAGCGAGAGTTCCACGAGTCCTTCCTCTATAAACGGCTTTGCTTTACGTTAACGGCTCGAACCTGCTCTGTATACCGCGACGCGTTCACGGATATGCTATCGGCAGACAATCAGCTAGACGAGTCGACCCTTTGCGAGGTCACGGAGTTCCTTTTTGCTCATGCGCGAAACCCCTGTATTGATCGATGGCCCGGTGGGCCAACTAGAAGCCCTTTATCTGGATTTGGCCGACGCTAAAGGCTTGGCACTCATCTGCCATCCCAACCCGATTCAGGGCGGCACCATGCTTAACAAGGTCGTTTCAACCCTGCAGCGTACGGCTCGCGACGCGGGTTTGATTACATTACGTTTCAATTATCGTGGTGTGGGCGCAAGTGCCGGGACGTCCGAGGCAGGGCCAGGCGAAATCGAAGACGCCCAGGCTGCCGCCCGCTGGCTGCTCGAAAAGCACCCTGATCTGCCGCTGACACTTTTCGGTTTTTCCTTCGGCGGTTTTGTCGCCGCCAGCCTTGGCGGTCGTCTGGAAGAGGCTGGGCACAAGCTTAGCCACTTGTTCATGGTCGCGCCTGCGGTCATGCGCTTGAACGAGCAATATCCGTTGCCACAGAACTGCCCGCTGACTGTCATTCAGCCGGAGACCGACGAAGTCGTCGAGCCGCAACTGGTTTACGACTGGTCGGCTGCGTTGCCGCGCCCACATGAGCTGCTGAAAGTGGCAGAATGCGGACACTTTTTTCATGGCAAGCTGACCGATCTCAAGGATCTGGTCATGCCACGCCTCTCGAACTGATGACAGCCCCATAAGCGACCTGCCATGACCACTCGTATCCTGACCGGTATCACCACCACCGGTACGCCCCACCTGGGTAACTACGCGGGCGCGATTCGCCCGGCCATTGTTGCCAGCCGCCAAAGCGATGCTGACTCGTTTTACTTTCTGGCTGACTATCACGCCCTGATCAAGTGCGATGACCCGCTGCGCATTCAGCGCTCGCGTCTGGACATCGCTGCGACCTGGCTGGCAGCCGGTCTGGATGTGGATCGCGTGACCTTCTATCGTCAGTCCGACATCCCGGAAATCACCGAGCTGACCTGGCTGTTGACCTGCGTTGCAGCCAAAGGCTTGCTTAACCGTGCCCACGCCTACAAGGCGTCGGTGGACAAGAACGTCGAGACGGGCGAAGACCCGGATGCGGGCATCACCATGGGCTTGTACAGCTACCCGGTGTTGATGGCTGCCGACATCCTGATGTTCAACGCACATAAGGTGCCGGTGGGCCGTGACCAGATCCAGCACGTCGAAATGGCGCGCGATATTGGCCAGCGCTTCAACCACTTGTTTGGCCAAGGCAAAGAGTTTTTTGTCATGCCTGAGGCGCTGATCGAAGAAAGCGTCGCCACGCTGCCGGGTCTCGACGGGCGCAAAATGTCGAAGAGCTACGACAACACCATCCCGTTGTTCAGCAGCGCTAAAGAGATGAAAGACGCAATCTCGCGCATCATCACCGACTCGAAAGCGCCAGGCGAAGCCAAGGATCCAGATAACTCGCACCTGTTCACCCTGTATTCGGCGTTTGCCACGCCTGAGCAGAACGCTGAGTTCCGTTCCGAGTTGCTGCAAGGTCTGGGTTGGGGCGAGGCGAAAAATCGTCTGTTCACGCTGCTGGACCAGCAGTTGGGTGAGGCCCGTGAGAACTACCATCGCTTGATCGAGCGTCCTGCTGACCTGGAGGACATTCTATTGGCCGGCGCGGCCAAGGCTCGCAAGGTCGCTACGCCGTTCCTCGGCGAACTGCGTGAAGCGGTGGGGCTGCGCTCTTTCCGTAGCGGCGTTCAGGTCGCCGAGACGGGCAAGAAGAAAGCCGCCAAGGGCGCACGCTTTGTCAGCTTCCGTGAAGACGATGGAAGTTTCCGCTTCCGCCTGCTGGCTGCGGATGGCGAGCAACTGCTGTTGTCGCGCAATTTTGCCGATGGCAAAGCCGCTGGTGCGGTGAGCAAGCAATTGCAGCAGGGCGGTGAACTGGATGTGCGGGCCGAGGCTGACAGCTTCACCCTGTGGCTTGATGGCCAATGTGTGGCGGACAGTCCGGCATTCACTGACGCCGCTGCTCGTGACGCCGCCATCGAAAGCCTCAAGTCGGCACTCGCACCACAACAGGATTGATTGCCAATCTGTCGGGCCGTCGCTACAGTGACGGCCCGTTTTTGTTGCCTTGTTAGCGAATATGACCCCTCTAGAACGATACCAAGCTGATCTGAAACGCCCTGATTTCTTCCATGATGCGGCGCAGGAAACTGCTGTGCGTCATCTGCAGCGTCTGTATGACGATCTGGTGGCCGCCAATCAGAGCAAGCCGGGCATGTTCGGCAAGCTGTTCGGCAAGAAGGAACAGGCGCCGGTCAAGGGCTTGTACTTCTGGGGCGGGGTAGGCCGGGGCAAGACGTACCTGGTTGATACTTTCTTCGAAGCCCTGCCGTTCGAGCAGAAGGTTCGGACTCACTTCCACCGCTTCATGAAGCGCGTGCACGAAGAGATGCGGACCCTCAAGGGCGAGAAAAACCCGCTGACCATCATCGCCAAGCGCTTTTCCGATGAAGCGCGGGTGATCTGTTTCGATGAGTTTTTCGTCTCGGACATCACCGACGCCATGATCCTCGGCACCCTGATGGAAGAGCTGTTCAAAAACGGTGTGACGCTGGTTGCGACCTCGAACATCGTGCCGGACGGTTTGTACAAGGACGGCCTGCAACGCGCGCGCTTCCTGCCGGCCATTGCGCTGATCAAGCAGAACACCGAAATCGTCAACGTCGACAGCGGCGTGGACTATCGCCTGCGTCACCTTGAGCAGGCTGAGCTGTTCCACTTCCCGCTGGATGAGGTTGCTCAGGAAAGTCTGCGCAAGAGCTTCAAGGCGCTGACCCCGGATTGCGCGCAGACCATCGAGAATGACGTATTGATGGTCGAGAATCGTGAAATCCGTGCCCTGCGTACTTGTGATGACGTGGCCTGGTTCGACTTCCGTGAACTGTGCGACGGCCCACGCAGCCAGAACGATTACATCGAACTGGGCAAGATCTACCACGCTGTGTTGCTCAGTGGCGTAGAGCAGATGAGCGTCACCACCGACGACATCGCCCGACGTTTCATCAACATGGTCGACGAATTCTACGACCGTAACGTCAAGTTGATCATTTCGGCCGAAGTCGAGTTGAAAGACCTGTATACCGGCGGCCGTTTGAACTTCGAATTCCAGCGGACCTTGAGCCGGTTGCTCGAAATGCAGTCCCACGAGTTCCTGTCCAGAGCGCACAAGCCGTAAAAGCGTTGATGATTAATTAAAGCCCATATGATGTGGGCTTTTTTTTGATCGTTATTTTATAGGTAGGATATTTCCTGCAGCTACTGAGGATAAATTCTACAAGCGTAGTCGGCGTTGCTTAATTGTATTTCTTCCGTGGGTTCTATTGATTGATTGCTAGATGGCTTAAGGCCTACTTGAGCTTTTTTCTGATATTTCAATACTAAAACCACGGAGGATTTAAAAATGCCAACTGAATTACCTCCATCCTTTATAAGGACGCGTCCACATAGTGGTGATCCTTACGGTCTGACCAGTGGTGGGTATAGCCCATCGGGGGAGGAGTTTCCTTATAGAGTCAACAACCCGCTTAACTGGCAGATGATACAAAAGCGTGACGGCTATTGCAGTCCGAACTGGCGGGCGACGTTTCAGGCTCTGATGAATTCTTCTGGCGGATTGCACATTAACGTATTGACTGAAATGCGCATTCTTGCTTATGCGGATCTGTTGCATGCACAAGGTCAACCACTATTAGCAGCCTATGATCAGGCCTGTAACACCGCAGTGCCATTTTTGTATAACCCCCACGACACACTGCCTTATCCGCCGGGTAATCGACAGCTTTCCGGAGACTATTTGACGGCGATTCATGCTTTAACACACGCGATGTTCGGTAGTGGCGAGCCCATGGATTTCCCGCTTAATCGGACGGGTATTTCTGTCGACCTATTGAGCAAGCAGGCTTTTATGGACGCCGTCAGGCAAGCTCCAGTCGGTAATTCAACAATTGATCAGCGGGTATCACATAATACGTATGATGACTCATCTTCTACGGGTGGCGCATTGGGATATATCACTTTGAGAGCGCAGGGTGAACTTCAAAAGAGTCAATCCGGTGCCTGGATTTTAAATAACGGGACGTTGAAAGCTTTTGATGATCTTTTTGACGCTAATAGTTCTACTCATCGCAGTGGAATGGCAGAGCTTGGAGCTGCGATGCTTAGACCGTTGATAAGAGAGCCTTTCACAATTCGCTTACCGGGAGAGATTTCAGTTTCAGCGAGTGGGCAGCTTTAATGAGTGGCAAGGATCGAGCTGGATTGACTAGAGCGTTTTCTCGAGCAGCGATGATTATCGGTGTCGAATATGTTGCCGCTATGGTTCTGACCCTGTTTCATTATTTAAAGGTAAGCTTTAAATTATATGGTGAAATGGGTGAGCTTCCATCGTCTTTTTTCGAGATGATTGCCATCGCTTTCGTTGGGGGTGGTGCGCTGGTTTTATACCTGCTCGGAATATGGGTGGTGCGCTGGAGATTTCCTAAGCGGTTGCTAATTGGAATAGTAGTTGCCCTACAGTTTCCGGTATTGTTAACAGCCGTGCTGCTCGCGGTAGTGCTTTGGGTAAATCCGGCCTCGCTAGAAGCTGTCGCTGCTGCGTGTATTGCTAGTCTGATCGTGCTACAGACCCCAGCGCTGATTTTCAGACTTTTGGACACTCGCTGATCGATTCACTCTTAGAGCTCGCTAGGCGAGTAGGGGCTGAGTACTGTGCAGCTTCGATTATGGCTGCTTTCCATGTGATAAAAGTGGGGCCCGAGCTTGGGCCTGAGGATGGGGATGCGATGCCGCCCCTATTCGCACTCTTTGTTATTGCGTCAGCCTGGATGTTTGTGACGCTGATCTTGTATGTGCTTGCAATATGGATAGCAAGGTGGCGAATACGTAGATCGCCGAGGATTTTCATTGTAGTGATTTTGCAACTTCCACTTTTCGCTACGGCAGGTTTCGTGGCTATTGGCTTGTGGGTCAACTTGAAAGGTTGGGAAACGATTGCGGCAGCCTTCATCTATAGCGTGGTCGTCCTGCAAACCCCGATGCTGTTTTCCAGGCTTACTGAATCAACTCGCTCATAACTCACCGCCAGAGGCTGGCCATATACGGTCAGCCTTTGGGGAGGTAGCGCCATTATTCTCTTCTAACGGGTGCATTGGTCCTGTAGGAGTGAGCTTGCTCGCGATAGCGTTGTGTCTGCATGTGAATATGCAACTGACACAGCGCTATCGCGAGCAAGCTCACTCCTGCAGGTTATAACCGTTAAGCGGCCTGCTGAAACTGCTGGCGATACTGGTTCGGCGACAACTCCGTGTGTTGACGAAACAGGCGGGCGAAGAAGCTGGCGTCGTCGTAGCCTACTTCGTAGCTGATGGTCTTGATGCTCTTGCGTGTCCCTGACAGCAGGCCTTTGGCGGTTTCGATGCGTAGACGCTGCAGGTAGTGCAACGGCTTGTCGCCGGTGGCTGTCTGGAAGCGGCGCATGAAGTTGCGGATGCTCATGCCGTGATTGCGGGCGACATCTTCGAAGCGGAACTTGTCGGCGAAATGCTCTTCCAGCCAATGCTGAATCTGCAGAATCACAACGTCCTGGTGCAGCTTTTGCCCGCCGAAGCCCATACGGCCCGGCGCATAGTTACGCTGTACTTCATACAGAATGTCGCGGGCAACGGCTTGCGCGACATTGGCACCGCAGAAGCGCTCAATCAGATAAATGTACAGGTCACACGCTGACGTTGTGCCGCCTGCGCAGTACAGATTATCGGCGTCTGTCAGGTGTTTCTCCTGATTCAACAAAACCTTCGGAAAACGCTCACCAAAGTCGTTGAAGAATCGCCAATAGGTTGTAGCTTCCTTACCGTCCAGCAGGCCGGACTCTGCCAGCCAGAAAACGCCGCTGGCTTCGCCGCATAGCACTGCGCCATTGGCATGCTGTTCACGTAACCACGGAATGACTTGCGGATATCGCAAGCGAAGAGCGTCGAAGTTATCCCAGAATGCCGGGATTACAATGACGTCACTCTGGTCGAGGTCCCCGTCGACCGGCAGTACGACGTCGCTGAAGCTGCGCACCGGCTTGCCGTCGGGGCTGACCAGTCGCGTTTCGAACGCAGGGACTCTGCCCAGGCCCAGTTGTTTGCTGTAACGCAGGGCTGCGAGGTGAAAGAAATCCTTGGCTTGCATCAATGTAGAAGCGAACACCCCGTCAATGGCCAGGATGCTGACGCGCCGCAAGGGCGCGGAGGCGTGAGTCGACATATTCTGTTGTTCTTATATGGGAGATTAGTCAGATAGCGGCTGGATCGTCTTATTTTTTGGCGGGTGTGTCCAGTGTCCTCTTGCTGGTGGCGGGCATAGGCTCTGCAAGCCAATCCCGGCTTTACGATCCGGCTTCCCCAGCCAGGCAGGTGCCGAATGATCCCCAGAACTTTATTCAGTTCGGAGCATGAGTTGTTCCGCGAGAGCGTCCGCAAATTCCTCGAACAAGAAGCTGGGCCCTTTCACGGGCAATGGGAGAAGCAGGGCTACATCGACCGTAAGCTGTGGAACAAGGCGGGAGAGCAGGGCATGTTGTGCTCGCATCTGCCCGAAGAGTACGGCGGCATGGCGGCAGATTTCCTGTTCAGCACTGTGGTAATCGAGGAAATCGGTCGGCTAGGTTTGACGGGCATCGGCTTTTCCCTGCATTCGGATATCGTTGCGCCTTACATCCTGCATTACGGCAGTGAGGCACTGAAACTCAGGTATCTGCCCAAACTGGTTTCCGGAGAGTTGGTCACCGCCATCGCGATGACTGAGCCAGGAGCAGGGTCAGACCTTCAGGGCGTGAAAACCACTGCTGTGCTGGAGGGCGATGAGTACGTCATCAATGGCTCCAAGACTTTCATCACCAATGGTTATCTGGCTGACCTTGTGATTGTCGTCGCCAAGACCGATCCGGCTGCCGGGGCCAAAGGCACCAGCCTGTTTCTGGTGGAGGCCAATACGCCCGGGTTTGCTAAAGGCAAGCGGCTGGAGAAGGTAGGAATGAAGGCTCAGGACACGTCGGAGCTGTTCTTTCAGGACGTGCGTGTTCCCAGGGAAAACTTGTTGGGGCAGGCGGGTATGGGCTTTGCCTACCTGATGCAGGAGTTGCCTCAGGAGCGGCTGACGGTTGCCATCGGAGCCGTTTCCTCAGCAGAAGCCGCGCTGCAATGGACGCTGGATTACACCCGCGAACGCAAGGCCTTCGGCAAGGCGATTGCCGACTTCCAGAACACGCGCTTCAAGCTGGCTGAAATCGCCACCGAGATTCAGATCGGCAGGGTTTTCATTGATCGCTGTCTGGAGTTGCACCTACAGGGCAAGCTGGATGTGCCGACTGCCGCGATGGCCAAGTACTGGGCGACCGACCTGCAGTGCAAGGTGCTCGACGAATGCGTGCAGTTGCATGGCGGTTACGGATTTATGTGGGAATACCCGATTGCACGCGCGTGGGCTGATGCCCGAGTGCAGCGGATTTATGCGGGGACCAATGAAATCATGAAAGAAATCATTGCCCGGAATTTGTAGCTGACTCTGTAGGAGCGCGCATGCCCCGCGACAGGCTTCGGCAGTCGACGATGTATCGCCTGTCGGTATGCTAATCGCGGGCAAGCGCGCTCCTGCATTTCATTGCTGTTTACGGCGCGGGATTCGGGTGATCCTTGTGAATCGCCTCGATACCGGCCAGCACCTCGTCGGACAGTTCCAGATCGAAGCTGGCGATATTGCTATCCAGCTGCTCAAGGGTAGTGGCGCCAATGATGTTGCTGGTTACGAACGGTTGGCGGGTCACGAAAGCCAGGGCCATCTGCGTAGGCTCCAGACCGTGTTCGCGAGCCAGTGCGACGTAGCGGCTGCAGGCCGCTTCCGATTGCGGGTTGAAGTAGCGGGTGAAACGACTGTAAAGGCTCAGGCGACCTTTGGCCGGGCGAGCACCGCCCTCGTATTTGCCTGAAAGCATGCCGAACGCCAGTGGCGAGTAAGCCAGCAGCCCGCACTGTTCGCGAATGGCCACTTCAGCCAGACCCACTTCAAAGCTGCGGTTGAGCAGGTTGTAGGGGTTCTGGATCGACACTGCCCGCGGCCAGCCACGGCTTTCGGCCAGCTGCAAAAACTTCATGGTGCCCCATGGCGTCTCGTTGGACAGGCCGATGTGGCGAATCTTGCCCGCCTTGACCTGTTCGTCCAGCGCTTCGAGAGTTTCTTCGAGCGGTGTGAAGTCTTCTTCTTTATGGGTGTAGCCCAGTTTGCCGAAGAAGTTGGTACTGCGCTCCGGCCAATGCAATTGGTACAGGTCGAGGTAGTCGGTTTGCAGCCGGGCCAGGCTGGCATCGAGGGCCGCCACTATGTGCTCGCGATTGTGCTTGAGGCTGCCGCCGCGAATATGATCGATAGCATTGCCCGGGCCGGCTATTTTGCTGGCCAGAATCCAGTCGGTGCGGTCGCCCTGTTTCTTGAACCAGTTACCGATGATGGTCTCGGTTGCGGAGTAGGTTTCTGCTTTGGGCGGCACCGGATACATTTCGGCGGTATCGAGAAAATTGATGCCGGCCTCTTTGGCACGCTGGATCTGGGCAAAGGCTTCAGGCTCGCTGTTTTGCTCGCCCCAGGTCATGGTGCCGAGGCAGATTGCACTGACTTTCAGGTCGGTTCTGCCAAGTTGGCGATAGTCCATTTGCTTCTCCTCAGGTAGGAGAACCATAAAAGCAGGTTGAAATTTATTTCGCAATCCGCATAATCGCGCGCCTCTTTGCAGTGGAAGTGATGCTCCAGTTGCCGGAGAGACATCTTTGCCGTACCACAGATGCGCCGACCCGAGCCCTCGGCAGCGTCTGTATCTCGGCTGCCTTTGACATGCTGCTTGTCAAAGTACGATCTATTCAGTAAGATCCGCCGTCTCAATTTATCAGGGCGGCCCCTGAGGCTAAATAATGAAAACTTATACTGCTAAACCGGAAACAGTTAAGCGCGAATGGTTCGTAGTCGATGCTGCTGGTCAGACCCTCGGTCGTCTGGCTACAGAAATCGCTAGCCGTCTGCGTGGCAAGCACAAAGCGGAATACACTCCGCACGTTGACACTGGTGACTACATCGTTGTTATCAACGCTGAGCAAATCCGTGTTACCGGTGCTAAAACCACCGACAAAATCTACTACTCTCACTCCGGTTTTCCGGGCGGGATCAAGTCGATCAACTTCGAAAAGCTGATCGCCAAAGCTCCTGAGCGTGTGCTCGAGACCGCGGTTAAAGGCATGCTGCCTAAGAACCCGCTGGGTCGCGACATGTACCGTAAGCTGAAAGTCTATGCGGGCACTGCACACCCTCATACTGCTCAGCAGCCCCAAGAACTGAAGTTTTAACGGAATAGTTGATTATGTCGGCGACTCAAAATTACGGCACTGGCCGTCGCAAGACCGCTACCGCACGCGTTTTCCTGCGTCCAGGTACCGGCAACATCTCCATCAACAACCGTTCGCTGGACAATTTCTTCGGTCGCGAAACTGCCCGCATGGTAGTTCGTCAGCCGCTGGAACTGACTGAGACTGTTGAGAAGTTCGATATCTACGTCACCGTGATCGGCGGTGGTGTAAGTGGTCAAGCTGGCGCAATCCGCCACGGTATCACTCGCGCTCTGATGCAGTACGACGAAACCCTGCGTGGCGCTCTGCGCAAAGCTGGCTTCGTTACTCGCGACGCCCGTGAAGTTGAACGTAAGAAAGTCGGTCTGCGTAAAGCGCGTAAGCGTCCGCAGTACTCGAAGCGTTAATTCGCACTTCGTTCAAAAAGAACGCCCAGCCTCATCACGGAGCTGGGCGTTTTTTTGTGGGCGTCTATTATACATGTGACAACGTGACTCATTCCGCGCAGGCCCCGGATTACAAGGCCTTCGGCTTTTCGGGAAAAGTAATGCCCTTGTAGTTTGAAGGGTTTCTATTTACCATTCGGCAAAATTTAGATACTTAAATTTTCAAATTAGACGCCTGATCGAACAGGCCACATAGCTGATGGGAGAGGACGGAATGAGCAATGACGGCGTGAATGCAGGCCGGCGTCGCTTCCTCGTGGCAGCCACATCTGTGGTTGGTGCAGCAGGAGCGGTGGGGGCTGCGGTCCCGTTCGTAGGGTCATGGTTCCCCAGTGCCAAGGCGAAAGCCGCAGGCGCACCGGTCAAGGTGAATATCAGCAAGATCGAAGCAGGACAGCAGATGATTGCTGAGTGGCGCGGTCAACCGGTCTTCATCGTTCGTCGTACCGAAGAGATATTGGGCAATCTTGGCAAGATTACAGGCCAGCTGTCAGATCCCGAATCCAGGAGTTCGGTTCAGCCCACCTACGTTGACCCCGTTGTACGATCAATCAAGCCCGAAATTCTGCTGTTGATCGGTATCTGCACCCACTTGGGGTGTTCTCCGACTTTCCGTCCTGAGGTAGCGCCAGCCGATCTGGGCAAGGATTGGGTTGGTGGTTATTTCTGTCCGTGTCACGGCTCACATTACGACCTCGCTGGCCGCGTCTATAAAGCTCAACCTGCACCTTTGAATCTGCCAGTGCCGCCGCATTCCTATGAGTCGGACAATATTATTGTCATTGGCGTCGATCAGGAGAACGCGTGATGAGCAAGTTCATGGATTGGATTGATGCTCGTTTTCCCGCCACAAAAATGTGGGAAGACCATCTCAGCAAGTATTACGCGCCAAAAAACTTCAACTTCTTCTACTTCTTCGGCTCTCTTGCCCTGCTAGTGCTGGTCAATCAGATCCTGACCGGTGTCTGGCTCACGATGAGCTACACGCCGTCAGCAGAAGAGGCGTTCGCCTCTGTTGAATACATCATGCGCGATGTCGAATACGGTTCGATTTTGCGCTTGCTGCACTCCACCGGTGCTTCGGCATTCTTCATTGTCGTTTACATGCACATGTTCCGCGGCCTGCTTTACGGCTCTTATCAAAAGCCCCGTGAGCTGGTGTGGATCTTCGGCATGCTGATTTACCTGGCGCTGATGGCTGAGGCATTCATGGGGTATTTGCTGCCATGGGGGCAGATGTCCTACTGGGGCGCGCAGGTGATCATTTCTCTGTTCGGCGCCATTCCGGTGATTGGTGATGACCTCACGCAATGGATTCGCGGCGACTACCTGATCTCCGGTATTACCCTGAACCGCTTCTTTGCGCTGCATGTGGTTGCACTGCCCATCGTTGTTCTGGGGCTGGTCGTGCTGCACATTCTTGCGCTGCATGAGGTGGGGTCGAATAACCCTGACGGGGTGGATATCAAGAAGCACAAAGATGAAAACGGCATTCCGCTGGACGGCATTCCTTTCCATCCTTACTACACGGTCAAGGATATCGTGGGTGTCGTGGTGTTCCTTTTCGTATTTTGCTTCATTGTGTTCTTCTTCCCTGAAATGGATGGTTACTTCCTCGAAAAACCTAACTTCGAGGTGGCAAACGCCTTCAAGACGCCTGAGCATATTGCTCCGGTCTGGTACTTCACGCCGTTCTACGCAATCTTGCGTGCCATCCCCGACAAGCTGATGGGGGTAATGGCCATGGGGGCTGCGATTGCTGTGTTGTTTGTACTGCCCTGGCTGGACCGAAGCCCTGTCAAATCGATGCGCTACAAAGGCTGGCTGAGCAAAATCTGGTTACTGGTGTTTTGTGTGTCCTTCGTGATTCTTGGTGTGCTGGGCGTTCTTGCGCCTACACCTGGGCGCACGTTGCTGTCGCAGGTGTGTACGTTCCTGTACTTCGCCTACTTCATTCTGATGCCGTTTTACACCCGGCTCGAGAAGACCAAACCGGTTCCAGAAAGGGTGACTGGCTGATGAAAAAGCTATTGGCTGTACTGATTCTTGCGGCTCTGCCGATGCTGTCTTTTGCTGCGGAGCATGGTGGTCCCGAGCTGGAAAGCGTCGACATCGATGTGTCTGATCAGGCCGCTATGCAGGACGGTGCGCGGACATTCGCCAACTATTGCATGGGCTGTCACAGCGCTAAGTTCCAGCGTTACGAGCGCGTTGCAGATGACTTGGGTATACCGCACGAGTTAATGCTGGAAAAGCTGGTGTTCACGGGGGCCAAGATCGGCGACCACATGAACATCGGTATGCAGTCTGCAGACGCCAAGGCCTGGTTCGGCGCTGCTCCGCCAGACCTGACGCTGGTGGCGCGGGTTCGCGGCACGGATTGGCTCTACGGCTATCTGCGCTCGTTCTATGAGGACAAGGCGCGTCCATGGGGCGTGAATAACATGGTGTTCCCGAACGTGGGCATGCCGAATGTGCTGGTTGGCCTGCAAGGTCGCCAGGTCATCGGGTGCAAACAGATTCAGCTGGTGGAAGAGGGTAAGAAGCAGTACGACCCTTTGACCGGTGCGCCGTTGACACATGAAGCCTGCGATCAACTGACCATCGTTCCGAATACAGGCACTCTGAATGAGGCCCAGTTCGACGAGAAGATCAAGAATCTGGTGACCTTCCTCGCTTATTCGGCTAACCCGGTGAAGCTGCAACATCAGCGTATAGGCACGTACGTGTTGCTGTATCTGGCTTTCTTCTTTGTCTTCGCCTACCTGCTCAAGCGCGAATACTGGAAGGACGTTCACTGATCTTTGTCACGCTGATGTAACACCTGCGCCTTCGGGCGCCTCTTTAGGCGACAAATGCAGGGCAAAAGTGATTGTGACTGCAAGATTGCAGAATTTACTGTGCGTAAATGAGCTATCTTGTCGCCCGCGATGACCACTGCCCCAATGCGGTTGTTGTCGGAGGCGTCCGAGGGCGTTTCCGTTTTTGTGTATTTCGATAAATTCAACAAGCGAGGAGGACCGCCATGGGCGTGACCAATCGGTTGGCCTGTTACTCCGACCCCGCCGACCACTATTCCCACCGCGTGCGCATCGTGCTCGCCGAGAAAGGTGTCAGCGCCGAGATCATTGATGTTGTGTCGGGGACTCATCCGGCGAAGTTGATCGAGGTGAACCCATACGGCAGCGTGCCAACCCTGGTCGATCGTGATCTGGCGTTGTATGAGTCGACTGTGGTGATGGAATATCTGGATGAGCGTTATCCGCACCCACCGTTGCTGCCGGTTTACCCAGTGGCGCGTGCCAACAGTCGTTTGCTGATCCATCGGATTCAGAGAGACTGGTGTGCTCAGGTGGACCTGATTCTGGATCCGCGCAGCAAGGAGTCGGCTCGTGTAGTGGCCCGCAAAGAGCTGCGTGAAAGCCTCACCGGCGTTTCACCTCTCTTTGCCGAGAAAGCTTTTTTCCTCAGTGACGAGCAAAGTCTGGTTGACTGCTGTCTATTGCCCATACTCTGGCGTTTGCCTGTCTTGGGTATCGAGTTGCCGCGGCCTGCCAAGCCGTTGCTTGATTATATGGAGCGCCAGTTTGCGCGTGAGGCATTCCAGGCAAGCCTGTCTGCTGCCGAACGTGACATGCGCTAAGGCCTAAGGAGCCGTTGATGAACTCCAGTCGCCCTTATCTGATTCGTGCTCTCTATGAGTGGATCGTCGATAACGATTGCACCCCGCATATGCTGGTTAATGCGGAATACCCATCCGTGCAGGTCCCGCAAGGGTTTGCCAATGATGGGCAGATTGTCCTGAACGTTTCCCCGTCTGCTGTGCGTCATTTGCACATGGACAACGACGCTGTCAGTTTTGAAGGTCGCTTCGGCGGCGTTCCGCATACCCTGTACGTCCCTGTAGGGGCCATTCTGGGTATTTATGCCCGGGAGAATGGTCAGGGTATGGTTTTCGAGCTGGAGCCTCCTTTCGAGGATGATGACAGTGTTGATCCGGACGATGATCTTCCGCCACCGGGCACCGAACCGCCGCGTCCAAGCGGTCGGCCGAGTCTGAAAGTGGTGAAGTAAACGTCTCGTGCACAAAAAAGGCGACCTCATGGTCGCCTTTTTCATGTGTGCAGGATGGCTGGTGTCAGTCGATGTACTCGAACAACTTCACGATCTTCTGCACGCCGGACACGCTCTGTACGAGGTTGGTCGCGCGAGTGGCTTCCTGCTGGGTGACCAGGCCGAGCAGAAAGACGATGCCGTTTTCGGTAACGACTTTGATGCGCGAGCCAGGAATGGCGCTGTCTGTCAGCATCTGGCTTTTGATCTTGGTGGTCAGCCAGGCGTCATTGTTACGGGCCAGCAACGATGAAGGCGCCATGACCTGCAGCTCGTTGTTGACCTTCTTCACCCGTTGTACGCCGCTGGCTTCTTTTTCGGCCAGGGCTTTGAGGTCTGCGCGGGGTGTCTGACCGGCCAGCAGCACGATGCCGTTGTAGCTGGTGACGACGATGTGCGAGTTCTGGTCCAGATCAGGGCTCGCCTTGGCGATGTTCACGGCTGCCTTGGTTTCGATCAGTGAGTCATCGATTTTGCTGCCGAATGTGCGCGTGCCGCGATCATCTTCGATCGGGTTGTCGCGTGTGGCAGTCAGCACCGAGCTACATCCGCTGAGGCTTACGCACAGGGTCAGTGCCAGCAGGCTGAGACGATTAACGGTCATTCTTCACTCCCGAACAGTTGGCTGTCGATCAAATCGCACAAGCAATGAATCGCCAGCAGATGGACTTCTTGAATTCGTGCGGTGACTTTCGCCGGTACGCGGATTTCCACGTCCTCTGGTAAAAGCAGCGAGGCCATGCCGCCGCCGTCGCGTCCCGTCAATGCTACGACAATCATTTCGCGATCATGTGCGGCCTGGATCGCTTGAATTATGTTTGCAGAGTTCCCGCTGGTGGAGATTGCCAGCAGCACGTCGCCCGGTTGGCCCAGCGCCCGGATCTGCTTGGAGAAGATCTCGTTGTAGCTGTAGTCATTGGCAATCGACGTGATGGTCGAGCTGTCAGTGGTCAGTGCAATGGCTGGCAGGCTAGGGCGCTCACGTTCGAAGCGGTTAAGCAGCTCCGATGAGAAGTGCTGTGCATCACCAGCCGAACCGCCGTTGCCGCAAGCGAGCATTTTGCCCTCGTTGAGCAGTGCATTGACCATGACCTGGCTGGCTTGCTCGATGTAGGGTGCGAGGACTTCCATCGCCTGCTGCTTGGTGTCGATGCTGGCCTGAAAAAGCTGGCGAATTCGGGATTGCATGTCCATCTGGGTGACCTTAATTAGAACGTATCGTGGCTGACCGGGTGCGCTGAGCTCAGAGGCTCCTGGCGCATTGCTGTGCAGCCCGCAAAGCGAAAAGCGAAATCTGTATTGGGTGGCGTGTGGCATGAAACGGCATTACGGTGCTGCGGTCTGCCTGCATCGTCCGTATGCCGTGGGGATCAGCATTCGAATGCATGCTTTATCCAGTTCAAGGGTGGGCCGTCAAGCGGATCACCTTCAATAGCGACGACGTCGAAGCGGCATGCAGCATCTGCCCATTGTGTTTCGTTCTGCAGGAACAATTGTGCCGCCAGAACCAGCTTTTGCTGCTTGCGAAAATCAACACTTTCCAGAGCTCCGCCCCATGTTGAATGGCGGCGGTAGCGAACTTCGACGAATACTACTGTATCCCCGTCGAGCATGACCAGATCAAGCTCGCCGCGTTTGCACAACCAGTTCTGTGCGATCAGCTGCAATCCCTGCTGCTGTAAATGCCGCAGGGCGCATGCTTCAGCCTCGCGCCCTGCGATTTGACGGGTGTTGCCGGACATTTACGGAGCGGTATCCGGAAGACGCTGGATTTTACCGTCAACGAATTCCGCCCAGGGCAGTTGGCGTTCCACACGGCGAGCCGGGTTGACGCTCAGGCTACCGGACAGGCCATCGATGCGGCTTTCAGGCATGGTTTTGAGTTGGCCAAGGCGCGGTGCCAGACGATAGGCGTCGACGCCCATTGCATAAAGACGACCCAGACTGCCGGAGGCTTGAGGCCATTGGGCGATGACTTGCTGACGCAGCGGATCATTGGCTTCAAGCAGCCAAGGGGTTTCGCAGAAGCGCACGCCATTCAGATCCATGTACTGCGCGTGATCGTTACTGTTGGTGAACAGGTGCGAAGTGGCATAGACCGGAACATCACCAGCGTACTGGAAGACCATGGTCGGTTTGATCTGCTGAGCCTGTTGTGGTGTGGCGGCAAGGAACATGAAGTCGATGTCCTGACGACGCGTTGGCTGCGCGGCAACTTGCGTGCCTACGGTGCTCTGCAGGCGTTGTGCACGGCCTTCGCTATTGCGCAGCTGGAACAGGTCGGCAACTTGCTGCGCCAGGGCAACAGGCTGGTCGACGTGTTCTGCGGCAATCAACTTGCCGCCTTTGGCTTGCCAGCTCTGGCGGAAAGCGTCGAGGACCCGATCACCCCATTCGCCTTTGGGCACCATGGCAACTGCGCTGCGCTTGCCGTCAGCCCAGGCGCGGCGAGCAACTTCACGGGCCTCGTCTTCTGCGGAAAGGCCGAACTGGAACAGTTGCTGTGGGCCTTCAGGGCCTGAGTCGCTGTAGTTCAACGCGAGGGTGGTGATAGGCAATTGCGGGCGGCTGCTGAGTTGCTTGACCAGTGGTTTTTCCAGTGGGCCCACGACCAGTTGCACACCGGCTGCTTGGGCCTGGCGATAGAACTCATCCATCGAGGTCAGACGAGAGCTGTCGAAGACCTGAATTGCAGGAGGGTTCTGACCCGCTTGCTGCGCTTGATAGTGAGCGGCCATGAAACCTTCGCGCAGTGCTTTGGCGACGGCGGCGAGCGGGCCTTCCTGAGGCAGCAGCAGGGCGATTTTGGTGAGCGGCTCGCTGGTCAGCGCACGCAGTTGCGCCAGTGTCGCAGGCAGCTGGATGGCAGCAGGATGTTTAGGGTTCTGTGCTTTCCACGTATCAATAGCGGCTTGTTGTTGCTCAAGTGTGCCAGCACCTTTGATGCTGCGCGCCAGGCTCAGCCAGCCGCCCATATCGTCGGTTGCGGTGCTTTGCAATTGCTCTGGAGGCAGCGCCGCGACCAGTTTCCAGATCGCGTCATTGTTGGCGCTCAGGTCGTTCCCCTGAAGTAGCGGGCCGACAAAAACACGTTCGCTGATTGCAGGAAGAACCTGACCATCGGCTTCGAGTGCGCGGGCACGGACCGTGTGGGTGCGGATCTGCTGTTCAACAGACAGTTCGCCCAGACGCTGCAGGCTTGGGTGGCTGAGCGCGGTCAGTGCGGCTTTTGGCTGATTACGCCCCATCGCCAATTCGGCATCGAGGGTAGCGGCAAAGACCTGTTGGCCCGGCTTGAGCAATTCAATCTGCACTTGCGCAAGGATTTGCGCCGCGCGGCCAGGATTGTTCTGCCGATTGGCCATGTCCGCAGCGCTGAGTCGGAGCAGGGCTGCCTGATCCGGCGTTTTTGCGCTGGCCGCCTGGTCGAGCAATTGCTCGATGCTGGCGTCAGGGGTGCGTGGAAGTTCGCCAAGGCTGGACGAAGGCGAGCTGGCACAAGCCGCCAACAGGGCAGCAAGGCAGAGGGCAGAGAACAGCCGCAGGCAAGCGATCATGTGTATGTTCCTGATACTCGAGCAAATTAGCGGGGAATTGTACCCAAGCACTGGCATGGGTGCGACGTCGTTAACATTTAAAGCTGTGATATGGCAGGCAGTGCCCGATTAAGCGGGGCAATACGGTCCATATGAGAGTGTTGCGCTGACAGGTGTCGGGTGCCCATCATGACTTTTCCTCCCTTTTTTCAGGTCTTCCATAGGTCTGTGGGGCATTGGTCTCGGTTGTAGTCTGTACAATGATGACCTTCGCCCTTAAAGGGTAACAAATCATGAGGTCTGCGCTTTGACTGCTCCAGTTGCTTTGAATTCCGCCGCGGGCTCGCTTTATGTAGTGGCCACGCCAATCGGCAATCTGGATGACATGAGCGTGCGGGCGTTGAAGGTGTTGCGCGAGGTGGCGCTGATCGCTGCCGAGGATACGCGTCACTCTTCACGATTGATGCAGCATTTTGGTATTTCTACTCCGTTGGCCGCGTGTCATGAGCATAACGAGCGTGAGGAAGGCAGTCGTTTTATCACCCGCCTGCTGGCGGGCGATAACGTAGCGCTGATATCGGATGCGGGAACGCCGCTGATTTCTGACCCGGGCTATCACCTGGTTCGGCAGGCGCGTGCTGCTGGTATCGCTGTTGTGCCTGTACCGGGTGCTTGCGCATTGATCGCCGCGTTATCGGCGGCAGGGCTGCCGTCTGACCGGTTTATCTTTGAGGGCTTCCTGCCTGCCAAGGCAGTGGGGCGTCGCGCTCGACTGGAGTTGCTCAAGGAAGAGCCGCGCACGCTGATTTTTTATGAAGCACCGCATCGGATTCTTGAATGCCTGCAGGATCTTGAGGTGGTATTCGGTGGGCAGCGTCCCGCACTGCTGGCTCGTGAACTGACCAAAACATTTGAAACGCTCAAAGGTTTGCCATTGGCAGAGCTGAGGGAGTTTGTAGAAAGCGACAGCAATCAACAGCGTGGTGAATGCGTAGTATTGGTTGCGGGCTGGACTGAGCCTGAGGACGAAGACGTTATTGGCAGTGAAGCTCGACGTGTTCTGGACCTGCTCCTCAATGAGATGCCACTCAAGCGCGCTGCTGCGCTGGCGGCGGAAATTACCGGCGTGCGTAAGAATCTGCTTTATCAGTTGGCGCTAGACAAGCAAAAGGGCGAATAAATCCCTGCGGCGCAGCTCTGCGACGTTTTAAAGCTTGTTCTGAGTGGGCTGTGCCGCTAACCTTGTCGGCGGAGAGTCGATTGGACAGTCGCTGCCTCTTATTGTTCGCAATTAAGGGGGGGAGGAAAGTCCGGGCTCCATAGGGCGGAGTGCCAGGTAACGCCTGGGAGGCGTGAGCCTACGGAAAGTGCCACAGAAAATAACCGCCTAAGCGCTTCGGCGCCGGTAAGGGTGAAAAGGTGCGGTAAGAGCGCACCGCACGTCTGGCAACAGTTCGTGGTCAAGGTAAACCCCACTCGGAGCAAGACCAAATAGGGTTCCTAGGCGTGGCCCGCGCTGGAACCGGGTAGGTTGCTAAAGACGTCCAGTGATGGCCGTCGTAGAGGAATGACTGTCCTCGACAGAACCCGGCTTACAGATCGACTCTCCACCTTTTTATCCCCTCTCGTTTCAGCAGCATTACACCCCTCGTAATATCAAAAAAATCTTAAACCTCATAAATCACTTTAAGTTCGCTGCGCAGCCTTTTGTGCTGTGTCGGATTTTTCCGTAAGACCCCTCCTGAAATTCGCGCTAACCGTCCGATATCGCACCTAAATCCCAGTTCTGTAAGGGTTTTCCTTAAGACCGTGCCTTGACGGTGTGGTGGGCGGGTTCCTATAGTGTGCGCAAGTGGCAGAAAGTGGCGTGAAGTGGGTTTTTTTAACGCAAAAAGTTAGAATTCGGAGAAAGCGCCTGTGTTTCGTGGTGCAAACGCAATCAATCTCGATGCAAAGGGCCGTCTCGCTATGCCGAGCCGGTACCGTGACGAGTTGGATTCGCGTAGCGCCGGCCAATTGATCGTGACCATTGACGCCGTTGACCCTTGCTTGTGCCTTTATCCGCTCTCCGAATGGGAGCTGATCGAGGCGAAATTGCGTGAGCTTGCGACTTTCCGCGAAGAAAACCGTCGCTTGCAGCGTTTGCTGATCGGTAACGCGGTTGATCTGGAGCTGGATGGCAGCGGGCGTTTTCTGGTTCCGCCACGTCTTCGCGAATATGCCAAGTTGGATAAGCGCGTGATGTTGGTGGGCCAGCTCAATAAGTTTCAATTGTGGGACGAGGACGCCTGGAACGCTCTTGCTGATGCGGATCTGGCGGCCATTCAACAACCGGGCGCGATGCCTGATGAATTACGTGATCTGATCCTGTGACTATGAATAGCGGCTTTACCCACATCACCGTACTGCTCGACGAAGCCGTAGAGGCTCTCGCGGTGCGCGCTGATGGCTGCTATATGGACGGCACCTTTGGGCGCGGCGGGCATAGTCGACTGGTGTTACAGAAGCTTGGCCCTGATGGCCGATTGCTAGGATTTGACAAGGATCCTCAAGCAATTGCCACCGGGCAAGCGCTAGCGGCCGAAGACGGCCGCTTTGTCATTGTGCAGCGTAGCTTCGCGGAGTTGGGCTCAGAGGCTCAAGCACGCGGGATTGCGGGCAAGGTCAGCGGAATTTTGCTGGACCTTGGTGTTTCCTCGCCGCAGCTTGATGACCCGGAACGCGGCTTCAGCTTCATGAACGACGGCCCACTCGATATGCGCATGGACCCGACTCGTGGCGTCAGCGCTGCCGAGTTCATCGCCACTGCGCCGGTCGAAGAAATTGCCCGTGTATTCAAGGAATACGGTGAAGAGCGTTTCGCCAAGCGCATGGCGGGCGCCGTCGTTGCGCGCCGCGAAGTACAGCCGTTCGAGCGAACTGCCGATCTGGCTGAAGTCCTCAAGGTAGCCAATCCTGCCTGGGAAAAAGGCAAGAATCCTGCGACCCGTGCTTTCCAGGGCCTGCGCATTCACGTCAACAATGAGCTGGGCGATCTGGAAACCGGTCTTGAGGCCGCACTTGATGCGCTGGAAGTCGGTGGTCGTCTGGTCGTTATCAGCTTTCACTCGCTGGAAGATCGCATCGTCAAATTGTTCATGCGCAAACTCGTCAAGGGTGAGGCGGACAATATGCCGCGTAACCTGCCGATCCAGTACAAGGCCTTCGAGCCCAAAATCAGGCTTATCGGCAAAGCCCAGTTCGCTTCGGACGAAGAAACCAAAGCCAATCCGCGTTCGCGCAGTGCCGTCATGCGTGTAGCGGAGAAGCTCAGGTGAGCCGCTTGTTCCTCAAGCCTTTGCCAGGTGGCAGCTTCTTCATGCTGCTGCTGTTTGTTGCTGTCCTTGTTTCGGCGATTGGCGTGTCGTACAGCGCGCACTGGAATCGTCAGTTGCTCAATTCGCTGTACTCCGAGCTGAGCGTGCGTGACAAGGCGCAGGCTGAATGGGGTCGTCTGATTCTTGAGCAGAGCACCTGGACAGCACATAGCCGTATCGAAACCCTGGCCACTGAACAACTGAAGATGCGCATCCCCAGCGCAGCTGAAGTCCGGATGGTGGCGCCATGATGAAGCTCGACGGCGCACTTTACCCATGGCGCTTCCGCGTAGTCGTCGGCTTACTGTTGGCACTGGTAGCTGCTATCTGCTGGCGCATCATCGACCTGCAAGTGATCGATCACACCTTCCTGAAGGAACAGGGTGACGCGCGCAGTCTTCGACATATTCCAATTCCGGCGCATCGCGGTCTGATAACGGACCGTAACGGTGAGCCTCTGGCTGTCAGCACTCCAGTAACCACGCTGTGGGCCAACCCGAAAGAAATGCAGCAGGACAAGAGCAAGTGGGCGGTTCTGGCCACTGCATTGGGGCAGGATCCCAAGGCACTTGCCGAGCGACTCGACTCGCAAGCCGGTAAGGAGTTCATCTATCTGGTTCGTGGCCTGACGCCTGAGCATGGTCAGGCTGTTCTGGATTTGAAAGTGCCCGGCGTCTACGGCATCGAAGAATTCCGCCGTTTCTACCCGGCAGGCGATGTAACTGCACATATGGTCGGCTTCACCGACCTGGATGATCACGGTCGCGAAGGTGTCGAACTTGCCTACGACGACTGGCTTGCTGGTGTGCCCGGCAGAAGGCAGGTCATCAAGGACAGGCGCGGACGACTCATCAAAGACGTTCAGGTCACCAAAAACGCCAAGGCTGGAAAGACCTTGGCTTTGTCTATTGATCTGCGCCTGCAATATCTGGCCACTCGCGAACTGCGTAACGCAATCGTCGAGAACGAAGCCAAAGCAGGCAGCATGGTGATCATGGACGTCAAAACCGGTGAGGTGCTGGCGATGGTCAACTCGCCAACCTATAACCCGAATAATCGCCGCACCATGGTTCCGGCAGCGATGCGTAACCGGGCGATCATTGACGTGTTCGAGCCAGGCTCGACCATGAAACCGATCTCCATGACCGCCGCGCTGGACAGTGGCCGCTGGAAACCGACTGACAAGGTCGAGGTTTATCCAGGCACCTTGCAGATCGGTAAATACACGATCCGTGACGTTACCAAGACCGAAGGGCCGGTCCTCGACCTGACTGGAATTCTGATCAACTCCAGTAACGTCGGCATGAGTAAGGTCGCGTTCGATGTGGGCGGCGAAGCGATCTTCCAGGCCATGCAGCGCGTAGGTCTGGGCCAGTACACAGGGTTGGGCTTCCCCGGTGAGCGTGTGGGTAACTTGCCGAACTACCGTGAGTGGCGCAAGGCTGAAACTGCAACGCTATCATACGGCTACGGCCTGTCGGTGACGGCTTTGCAGCTGGTTCATGCTTACGCCGCCATTGCCAACAATGGCCGCATCGTGCCGCTGACTATCTTGAAAAGTGACAACCCTCCCGTCGCGACTCAGGCCATTCCGGAAGCGACGGCCAAGACCTTGCAGACCATGTTGCAGGCTGTGATCGAAGACTCTCGCGGCGTTTATCGTGCCCGCGTTCCCTCCTATCACGTCGCTGGCAAGAGTGGTACGGCGCGTAAAACCTCAGTCGGCACCAAGGGTTACGCAGAGAACTCCTACCGCTCGCTGTTTGCTGGCTTCGGTCCGATGAGCAATCCGCGTTATGCCGTGGTTGTCGTGATTGATGAACCAAGCAAAGGCGGCTACTACGGCGGCCTGGTTTCTGCTCCTGTTTTCAGCAAGGTCATGTCCGGCACATTGCGCCTGATGAACGTGACGCCTGACAACCTGGCTCCGATTCCGCCGGAGCAGGTCAACGCAGCACCTGTCGTTAAAGGAGGGCGTGGTTGATGTCGTCCAGCCTGAACAAGATTTTTGCCCACGCTTCGAGCGATTTGCAGATTCGCGAGTTGACGCTGGACAGCCGTAAAGTGCGCGGCGGCGATTTGTTTCTCGCCGTTCCCGGTGGCCGCTTTGACGGTCGCGATCACATCACCGACGCTTTGGCGCATGGTGCCGCAGCGGTGGCCTATGAAGTTGAAGGCGCGAAAGTATTGCCGCTTACTGATGTACCGATGATTCCGGTCAGAGGCCTTGCTGCTCAGTTGTCGGATATTGCCGGGCGTTTTTATGGTGATCCGAGCCGCAGCCTGAATATGGTTGGCGTGACGGGCACCAACGGCAAGACCAGTGTGACCCAGTTGGTCGCGCAGGCGCTGGACTTGTTGGGTCAGCATTGCGGCATTGTCGGGACGTTGGGTACCGGCTTCTACGGCTCATTGCAGAGCGGTCGGCACACCACCCCGGATCCTATCGCGGTGCAGGCAACGCTGTCTGACCTGAAAAAGGCCGGTGCACGCGCAGTCGCCATCGAAGTTTCGTCCCATGGTCTGGATCAGGGCCGTGCAACGGCTCTGGCCTTTGATGTCGCGGTACTGACCAATCTGTCCCGTGACCACCTGGACTACCACGGCACCATGGAAGCTTACGGCGCGGCGAAAGCCAAGCTGTTCGCCTGGTCCGACCTGCGTTGCCGGGTGATCAACATCGATGATGAGTTCGGTCGCACTCTGGCTGCTGAAAAGCGCGAGTCCCGCCTGATTACCTACAGCCTGGAAGACTCCAGCGCTTATCTGTATTGCCGCGATGCGAAGTTCGACGACGAAGGCGTGCGCGCCACTCTGGTTACGCCGCAAGGTCAGCACTTCTTGCGCAGTAGCTTGTTGGGCCGTTTCAACCTGAGCAATGTACTGGCTGCCGTTGGCGCATTGCTGGGCCTGGACTATGCGCTGGACGAGATCCTCAAGGTGCTGCCGAAGCTGGAAGGCCCGGTAGGGCGTATGCAGCGTCTGGGCGGTGGTGCGAAGCCGCTGGTGGTGGTCGATTACGCCCACACCCCTGATGCGCTTGAAAAAGTCCTGACTGCGCTGCGTCCTCATGCCAAGGGGCGTTTATCGTGCCTGTTTGGCTGTGGCGGCGATCGTGACCGCGGCAAGCGCCCGTTGATGGCCGAGGTCGTCGAGCGTCTGGCGGACAGCGTGCTCGTCACCGACGACAACCCGCGTACCGAGGCCCCCGCGCAAATCTTCGATGATATTCGTCAGGGTTTCAGCGCAGCACAAAATATCCGTTTTGTAGAGGGTCGTGGTCAGGCGATTGCCGAGATTATTGCAGGCGCTGCGGCCAGCGATGTGATTGTGCTCGCTGGCAAAGGTCACGAGGACTATCAAGAAATCAACGGCGAGCGCCAGCCATTTTCCGATCTGGAAGAAGCAGCCAAGGCCTTGTCCGCGTGGGAGGTAACCGATGCTTAGGCCGTTATCTCTCAGTGAATTGACCACTGTGCTTGACGCACGTCTTGTGGGTGACGATCGCACGTTCGATGGCGTGAGTATCGACAGCCGCGCTATCAAGCTCGGTCAGCTGTTTGTAGCCCTGACAGGCCCGCGTTTTGATGGCCATGATTACCTGAATCAAGTTGCAGCCAAAGGCGCTGTAGCGGCATTGGTCGAGCGCGAAATTCCGGATGCTGTGCTGCCGCAACTGGTGGTACTCGATACCCGCAAGGCGCTTGCCCAACTGGGTGCGCTCAACCGCAATGCTTTCGTCGATAAGCCGGTGGCAGCGATTACCGGTTCCAGCGGCAAGACCACTGTCAAAGAGATGCTCGCCAGCGTCATGCGCACCAAGGGGCCGGTCCTGGCTACCCGTGGCAATCTGAACAATGAACTGGGTGTGCCTCTTACCCTTCTTGAACTGGCGCCTGAATACTCGGCTGCCGTGATTGAAATGGGTGCGTCTCGTGTAGGCGAAATCGCCTTCACTGTCAGTCTGACCAAGCCTCACGTGGCGCTGATTACCAACGCGGGTACTGCTCACGTCGGCGAATTCGGCGGACCTGACAAAATAGTTGTAGCCAAAGGCGAGATTCTCGAAGGGCTCGACAGCTTTGGCGTCGCTGTTCTTAATAAAGAAGACAAGGCTTTCCCGATCTGGGCTGCCCGTGCAGGTGATCGCCGCATCGTGAGCTTCGCGATTGCGGATCAGAGCGCTGACTTCCATGCGCAGGAGCTGACTCTTGATGCTCGGGGTTGCCCCGGCTTTATCCTGAAGAGCCCGCTGGGCTCGGCTCCGGTCCAGCTTAATCTGCTGGGTGTGCACAACGTGGCTAACGCGTTGGCTGCTGCGGCTGCTGGTCATGCAATGGGCGTTGATCTGGCCGGTATCGTTTCCGGGCTCAACGCTGTTCAGCCAGTCAAAGGGCGCACAGTTGCGCAGTTGGGTCTCAATGGTGTGCGCGTTATTGATGACTCCTACAACGCCAACCCAAGCTCAATCAATGCTGCCGTAGACATCCTCACCGGTTTCCCTGGCCGCACCGTGCTGGTCCTCGGCGACATTGGCGAGCTGGGCGACTGGGCCGAACAAGGTCATCGCGATGTCGGGGCTTATGCCGCGGGCAAAGTGTCGGCGCTATATGCCGTTGGTCCGTTGATGGCCCACGCAGTCAAGGCCTTCGGCGAGCATGCGCACCATTTTGCCAATCAGACTGACCTGATCGCTGCGCTGGGCACCGAGCAGAATCCTCAAACCACAATATTGATCAAGGGCTCGCGGAGCGCTGCGATGGAAAACGTCGTTGCCGCCCTATGCGGTTCTAGCCTGGAGACACATTAATGCTGCTGCTGCTGGCCGAGTTTCTGCAACAGTTCCACAAAGGCTTCGCGGTCTTCCAATACCTGACCCTGCGCGGGATCCTCGGCGTGCTTACTGCATTGTCGCTGTCGCTGTGCCTGGGACCCTGGATGATCCGTGCATTGCAGATGCGCCAGATCGGTCAGTCCGTGCGTAACGACGGGCCACAGTCTCACCTGTCCAAATCCGGTACGCCGACCATGGGCGGGGCGTTGATCCTGTCGTCCATCGGCATCAGCACGTTGCTCTGGGCTGACCTGAGCAATCGCTATGTCTGGGTGGTGCTGCTGGTGACGCTGCTGTTTGGTGGTATCGGCTGGGTGGACGATTACCGCAAAGTCATCGAAAAGAACTCGAAAGGCCTGCCGAGTCGCTGGAAGTATTTCTGGCAGTCGGTGTTTGGTCTTTGCGCAGCGATCTTCCTGTATGTGACCGCGCCTTCGGCCGTGGAAACCACACTGATCATTCCGATGTTCAAAGACGCCAGTATTGCGCTGGGCATCGGCTTCATCGTGCTGACCTATTTCGTGATCGTCGGCTCCAGCAACGCGGTCAACCTGACCGATGGCCTCGACGGCTTGGCCATTCTGCCAACGGTTCTGGTGGGTGGCGCGCTGGGTATCTTCTGCTACCTGTCCGGCAACGTGAAGTTCGCTGAATACTTGCTGATCCCCTATGTACCGGGCGCAGGCGAACTCATTGTGTTCTGTGGTGCTTTGATCGGTGCGGGGCTTGGTTTTCTATGGTTCAACACCTATCCGGCCCAGGTCTTCATGGGTGACGTCGGCGCCTTGGCATTGGGTGCCGCACTGGGCACCATTGCGGTCATCGTTCGTCAGGAAATCGTTCTGTTCATCATGGGCGGTGTGTTCGTGATGGAAACCCTGTCAGTCGTCATTCAGGTTGCATCCTTTAAGTTGACCGGCCGCCGCGTTTTCCGCATGGCGCCGATCCACCACCACTTTGAACTCAAAGGCTGGCCCGAGCCGCGTGTGATCGTCCGTTTCTGGATCATCACCGTGATTCTCGTGTTGATCGGTCTTGCCACGCTGAAACTGAGGTAGAACGAGTGTCTCTTATCGCTTCAGACCATTTCCGCATCATTGTCGGCCTCGGCAAGAGCGGCATGTCCCTGGTTCGCTTTCTGGCGAGCCGGGGCGTGTCGTTTGCCGTCGCTGATACGCGGGAAAATCCACCGGAACTGGCGACACTGCGTCGCGATTATCCGCAGGTGGATGTGCGTTGTGGCGAACTGGACGTCGAATTCCTGTGCCGTGCGGACGAGTTGTACGTGAGCCCCGGTCTTGCGCTCGCTACCCCGGCATTGCAGCAGGCCGCTGCCCGAGGCGTGAAGCTGTCCGGCGACATCGAACTGTTCGCCCGTAATGCCAAGGCTCCAATCATTGCCATCACTGGCTCCAACGCCAAAAGCACCGTCACCACGCTGGTTGGTGAGATGGCTGCGGCAGCGGGCAAGCGCGTTGCTGTTGGCGGCAATCTGGGGACGCCTGCGCTGGATCTGCTCAGCGATGACATCGAACTTTATGTCATGGAACTCTCCAGCTTCCAGTTGGAAACCACCGATCAACTCGGCGCAGAAGTCGCGACCGTGCTGAACATCAGTGAAGACCACATGGACCGTTACAGCGGTTTGCCTGCTTACCATCTGGCCAAGCACCGCGTGTTTCGTGGCGCTCGTCAGGTTGTGGTCAACCGTCAGGACGTGCTGACCCGGCCGCTGATTGGCGAAGGCCTGCCGTGCTGGACCTTTGGTCTGAACAAGCCCGATTTCCATGGCTTCGGTTTGCGCGAAGAAGATGGCGAAAAGCACCTCGCCTTCCAGTTCGACAATCTGATGCCCGTACGTGAATTGAAAATCCGTGGTGCTCACAACCAGGCCAATGCCTTAGCTGCGCTCGCGCTGGGCCATGCTGTCGGTTTGCCGATGGACGCCATGCTTTCCAGCCTGCGTAGCTTCGGCGGCCTGGAGCATCGTTGCCAATGGCTGCGTGAGCGCAATGGCGTGAGCTATTACGACGACTCCAAGGCCACCAACGTCGGTGCTGCACTGGCCGCTATCGAAGGCCTCGGTGCTGATATCGAAGGCAAGCTGGTGTTGATCGCCGGCGGTGACGGCAAGGGCGCCGACTTCAGCGGCCTGCGTGCACCTGTGGCTGCCAACTGCCGCGCGGTGGTACTGATCGGCCGTGACGCCGAGCTCATTGCACAGGCTCTGGGTGACGATGTAACACTGGTCCGCGTTGCAACCCTGGACGACGCTGTATTGCGTTGCGCCGAGATCGCACAGTCGGGTGACGCGGTACTGCTGTCTCCGGCGTGCGCCAGTTTCGACATGTTCAAGAACTACGAAGAGCGCGGTCGTCTGTTCGCGCAAGCCGTGGGGGACTTGTCATGATTTTCGGCGTAATCAAGCCATTCCCGTCCCCGATAATCAGTGGTCGTGGCATTGACCTGGACTTCCCGATGCTGGCTGGTTGCCTGGCGTTGCTGGGCCTGGGTCTGGTGATGATCACCTCCGCTTCCTCGGAAGTGGCGGCCGTGAATTCCGGCAACACCCTTTATATGATGACTCGCCATTTGATCTACATGATCATTGGGATCTTCGCCTGCGGTCTGACCATGATGATTCCGGTCGCGACCTGGCAGCGCCTCGGCTGGATGATGCTGTTGGGTGCATTCGGCCTGCTGGTCATGGTGCTGGTGCCGGGTATCGGTCGTGAGGTGAACGGCTCGATGCGCTGGATCGGCTTCGGCATGTTCAACGTCCAGCCTTCGGAAATTGCCAAGGTATTCGTGGTGATTTTCCTCGCGGGTTATTTGATTCGTCGCCAGCAGGAAGTCCGTGAAAGCTGGATGGGCTTCTTCAAGCCTTTCATCGTCCTGCTGCCAATGGCCGGTTTGCTGCTCATGGAGCCTGACTTCGGTGCCACCGTCGTGATGATGGGCGCTGCGGCGGCCATGCTGTTCCTTGGTGGTGTGGGTCTGTTCCGCTTCAGCTTGATGGTAGCTCTGGCGGTTGGTGCGGTGTTCGTGCTGGTGCAAGCACAACCGTATCGGATGGCGCGTCTGATTACCTTCACCGACCCGTGGTCTGATCAGTTCGGTTCCGGCTATCAGTTGACCCAGGCATTGATCGCCTTCGGCCGTGGTGAATGGCTGGGCGTTGGTCTGGGCAACAGCGTACAGAAGCAGTTCTATCTGCCAGAGGCCCACACTGACTTTGTCTTCTCGGTACTCGCCGAAGAGCTGGGCGTAGTGGGTTCGCTGCTGACCGTAGCGCTGTTCGTATTCGTCAGTATTCGCGCGATGTACATCGGCATGTGGGCCGAGCGCGCCAAGCAATTCTTCGGTGCCTACGTGGCCTACGGTCTGGCGTTCCTGTGGATCGGCCAGTTCCTGATCAACATCGGTGTGAACGTCGGCCTGTTGCCAACCAAAGGTCTGACCTTGCCGTTCCTTAGTTACGGCGGCAGCTCGTTGGTGATCTGCTGCGCAAGCCTTGGCCTGCTGTTGCGGATCGAGTGGGAGTCGCGCAACAACATGGGCAGCGAAGAAGCGGAATTCAATGAAAGTGACTTCGCCGAGGAGCCCAACCATGGACGCTAACGTGCTAATCATGGCGGGCGGTACCGGTGGGCACGTGTTCCCGGCCCTGGCGTGCGCGCGAGAGTTTCAGGCTCGCGGCTACAAGGTTCACTGGCTCGGTACGCCACGCGGCATTGAAAACGAACTGGTGCCGCAGGCTGGATTCGCTTTGCACCTTATCAATGTCACCGGTTTGCGAGGCAAGGGCCGCCTGTCCTTGCTCAAGGCTCCGCTGATGTTGCTCAAAGCCTTGATGCAGGCCCGCAAAATCGTGCGCGAGTTGAAGCCGGTTTGCGTGGTGGGTTTCGGTGGTTATGTCACCGGTCCAGGCGGCCTTGCCGCGAAGCTGGGCAAGGTGCCGTTGATCATTCATGAGCAGAACGCTGTTGCCGGTACTGCCAATCGCAGTCTGGCCTCGTTCGCGAGTCGGGTGTGTGAAGCTTTCCCGAACACATTTGCGGCTTCTGAGAAGCGTCGCACTACGGGTAACCCGGTGCGTACCGAGCTGTTCCTGGAAACTCCGCGTCAGGCGCTGGCCGGGCGCAAGGCGCGCTTGCTGGTGCTGGGCGGCAGTCTGGGAGCCGAGCCGCTGAACAAATTATTGCCGGAGGCGCTTTCGCTGGTGCCTGCCGAGTTTCGGCCTGAGGTGTTTCATCAGGCTGGCAAGAATCACGATGAAATCACCTCAGAGCGTTATCGCACTGCCGGTGTCGAGGCGCAGGTCGCCCCGTTCATCAAAGACATGGCCCAAGCGTATGGCTGGGCCGACCTGGTGGTCTGTCGCGCAGGCGCATTGACCATCAGTGAATTGGCGGCGGCCGGACTGCCCTCGCTGTTGGTGCCGTTGCCCCATGCGATCGACGATCACCAGTCCCGTAACGCCGACTATCTGGCTCACGAAGGCGCCGCTTTCGTCATGCCACAAGCGACAACTGACGCAGCCGATATGGCGGCGCGTCTGAAAGAGGTTTTGATGCAACCCGAACAACTCAACACGATGGCTCGTACCGCCCGCCGGCTGGGCAAGCCTGATGCGACCAATACCGTTGTAGATATCTGTCTGGAGGTGGCTCATGGTTGAGAATCAACGCGCGATGCCACAGCCGGAAATGCGCCGCATCCGTCGCATCCACTTCGTCGGTATCGGCGGCGTGGGCATGTGCGGGATTGCCGAGGTGCTGCTGAACCTGGGTTATGAAGTCTCTGGTTCCGACCTGAAGGCTTCCCCGGTGACCGAGCGTCTGGAATCGTTTGGTGCGCATATCTTCATCGGCCACCGCGCAGAAAACACCGTTGGTGCTGATGTGCTGGTGGTTTCCAGTGCGGTGAACACCTCCAACCCGGAAGTGGCGACTGCTCTTGAGCGTCGTATCCCGGTTGTTCCACGTGCCGAAATGCTGGCCGAGCTGATGCGTTATCGCCACGGCATCGCCGTTGCCGGTACGCATGGCAAAACTACTACCACCAGCCTCATCGCTTCGGTGTTCGCGGCCGGTGGCCTGGACCCGACGTTCGTGATCGGTGGTCGTCTGAACGCTGCCGGTACCAATGCGCAGTTGGGTACCAGCCGTTATCTGATCGCTGAAGCTGATGAAAGCGATGCGAGCTTCCTGCATTTGCAGCCGCTGGTTGCCGTCGTCACCAACATCGACGCCGATCACATGGCGACCTATGAAGGCGACTTCAACAAGCTGAAGAAAACCTTCGTCGAGTTCCTGCACAACCTGCCTTTCTACGGGTTGGCGGTGGTGTGTATCGATGACCCGGTGGTGCGGGAAATCCTGCCGCAGGTCAAACGTCCAACCGTGACTTATGGTTTCACCGAAACGGCTGATGTGCGCGCTATCAATGTGCGCCAGGAAGGCATGCTGACGTTTTTCACTGTATTGCGTCGCGACCGCGAGCCGCTGGACGTATCGGTGAACATGCCGGGCAACCACAACGTACTCAATTCGCTGGCGACCATTGCCATTGCGACGGATGAAGGCGTCAGTGACGAAGCCATTGTCCAAGGCCTGTCGGGCTTCCAGGGTGTCGGTCGACGCTTCCAGGTGTACGGCGAGCTGCCAGTTGAAGGTGGCAACGTCATGCTGGTCGATGACTACGGTCACCACCCTCGCGAAGTAGCCGCGGTGATCAACGCTGTTCGCGGTGGCTGGCCGGACCGTCGTCTGGTCATGGTTTATCAGCCACACCGCTTTAGCCGAACTCGCGATCTCTACGACGACTTCGTGCAGGTACTGGCCGAGGCCAATGTGCTGCTGCTGATGGAAGTCTATCCGGCAGGCGAAGAGCCGATCCCGGGTGCGGACAGCCGCAACTTGTGCCACAGCATTCGCCAGCGTGGTCAGCTGGACCCTATCTACATCGAGCGCGGCGTCGAGCTGGCGCCGTTGGTGAAACCTTTGCTGCGTGCGGGCGACATCCTGCTGTGCCAGGGCGCTGGCGATATCGGCGGGCTGGCTCCGCAATTGTTGAGAAGCCCGTTGTTCGCGGGTGCTGTCATCGCGCCTACCGAAGGGAAGCTGAAATGACTGCGCCACTGCAATCGTCCCTACTCTCGACGCTGGAGCCGAAATCGTTCGGCCGCGTTGCCGTGCTGTTCGGCGGCAAGAGCGCTGAGCGGCCGGTTTCATTGAAGTCAGGGCAAGCGGTGTTGCAAGCGTTGCAGAGCGCCGGTGTCGATGCATTCGGCATCGATGTCGGTGACGATTTCCTGCAGCGTCTGGTCAGTGAAAAGATTGATCGGGCGTTCATTGTTTTGCACGGACGCGGTGGCGAAGACGGCACCATGCAAGGCCTGCTGGAGTGTCTGGAAATCCCGTACACCGGCAGCGGCGTACTGGCTTCAGCGCTGGCGATGGACAAGCTGCGGACCAAGCAGGTCTGGCAGAGTCTTGGCCTGCCAACGCCTTTGCACGCGGTGCTTGGTAGTGAATCTGATTGTATTTCTGCGGCTGCGGAACTGGGCCTGCCTTTGATCGTCAAACCGGCTCATGAAGGTTCCAGTATCGGTATGGCCAAGGTGACCAGCGTCGAAGAGTTGATCGTCGCGTGGAAAGCCGCCAGTACCTACGATTCGCAAGTTTTGGTTGAACAATGGATTCAAGGTCCGGAGTTCACCATCGCATCGCTGCGTGGCCAGGTGTTGCCTCCCATCGGCCTGGGCACTCCTCACAGTTTTTACGACTACGACGCCAAGTACCTGGCTGACGATACCCAGTATCGGATTCCGTGCGGGCTCGATGACACCAAGGAACAGGAACTCAAGCAACTGACCGCTCGCGCTTGCGAAGCAGTTGGCGTTACCGGCTGGGCGCGTACCGATGTGATGCAGGATGCCAATGGCAAGTTCTGGCTGCTGGAAGTGAACACAGTGCCGGGCATGACCGATCACAGCCTGGTGCCGATGGCGGCCCGTGCGGCGGGGCTGGACTTTCAGCAACTGGTGTTGGCCATTCTGGCTGACAGCGTCCAGGTGCGGGGGTAAGTCATGAACGCGACGGCGCGTCATCAGCCTCCTGCAACCGGCCGCAAGCCGGTGCCGCGTGGTGCCAGTCGCATGGTTGCCAAGGAGCCGCTGTCGGCACGTTTGCCGAAAGCCAAGGTGGGCGGTTTCTTTAAAAAGCTGGGCTGGTTGGTACTGATGGTTGCGTTGGGTTATGGCGTTTATGAGGGCGCACAGCGGTTGCTGCCCTACGCCGACCGGCCGATCACCAAGATCAATGTTCAGGGCGACCTGAGCTATATCAGCCAGCAAGCGGTGCAGCAGCGGATCGCGCCTTATGTAGCGGCGAGCTTCTTCACCATCGATCTCGCCGCTATGCGCAGCGAGCTGGAAAAGATGCCGTGGATTGCCCACGCAGAAGTACGACGTGTATGGCCGGATCAGGTTGTGATCCGCCTGGAAGAACAATTGCCAGTGGCGCGCTGGGGTGATGAAGCTTTGCTCAACAATCAGGGCGAAGCATTTACACCACGCGAGCTGGCCAATTACGAACACTTGCCGCAATTGTTCGGCCCACAGCGGGCCCAGCAGCAAGTGATGCAGCAGTATCAGGTGTTGAGTCAGATGTTGCGCCCTATGGGGTTTTCCATCGCTCGGCTGGAATTACGTGAACGTGGAAGCTGGTTTTTGACCACGGGCGCGGGCAGTGCGGGTCCCGGTATCGAATTGTTGCTGGGACGCGATCGCCTTGTAGAAAAAATGCGCCGTTTTATCGCCATTTACGACAAAACGCTTAAAGAACAGATCACGAATATTGCGCGCATCGACCTGCGCTACTCCAACGGCCTTGCCGTCGGGTGGCGCGAGCAGACAGCGCCTCCGACGGACAAACCCGCCGTCGCGAAGAATTGACAAGAGGCAGGACCATGGCAAACGTGCAAAGCGGCAAAATGATCGTTGGCTTGGATATCGGCACCTCCAAGGTGGTGGCGCTGGTAGGCGAAGTCGCGGCCGATGGCACGCTGGAAATCGTCGGTATCGGTACTCATCCATCCCGCGGCCTGAAGAAGGGCGTGGTGGTGAATATCGAATCCACCGTTCAGTCGATCCAGCGCGCAGTGGAGGAGGCCCAGTTGATGGCGGGCTGCCGTATTCACTCGGCGTTCGTCGGGGTGGCAGGCAACCACATTCGCAGCCTCAATTCCCACGGTATCGTCGCGATTCGCGACCGTGAGGTCAGCTCGGCGGACCTGGAGCGCGTACTCGACGCCGCTCAGGCTGTCGCTATTCCGGCTGACCAGCGCGTGTTGCACACCTTGCCGCAGGATTACGTGATCGATAACCAGGAAGGCGTTCGTGAGCCACTGGGCATGTCGGGCGTACGTCTGGAAGCCAAGGTGCATGTGGTGACCTGCGCCGTGAACGCTGCGCAGAACATCGAGAAGTGCGTGCGTCGCTGCGGTCTGGAAATTGACGACATCATTCTTGAGCAACTGGCTTCGGCGTACTCGGTCCTCACCGATGACGAAAAAGAGCTGGGCGTCTGCCTGGTGGACATCGGTGGCGGCACGACCGACATCGCGATCTTCACCGAAGGCGCGATTCGCCACACCGCGGTGATCCCGATTGCCGGTGATCAAGTGACCAACGATATCGCCATGGCCTTGCGTACCCCGACGCAATACGCCGAAGAGATCAAGATTCGCTACGCCTGTGCCTTGGCCAAACTGGCCGGTGCAGGTGAAACGATCAAAGTCCCAAGCGTTGGAGACCGTCCACCTCGCGAACTGTCGCGTCAGGCCTTGGCCGAAGTGGTCGAGCCTCGCTACGACGAGCTGTTCACCCTGATTCAGGCGGAACTGCGTCGCAGTGGTTACGAAGATCTTATCCCGGCCGGCATCGTGCTGACCGGCGGTACCTCGAAAATGGAAGGCGCGGTCGAACTGGCCGAGGAAATCTTCCATATGCCGGTGCGCCTGGGCGTGCCGCATAGCGTCAAAGGGCTCGCAGATGTCGTGCGTAACCCGATTTATTCCACCGGTGTCGGCTTGTTGCTGTACGGGCTGCAAAAGCAGTCTGACGGTTTCTCTTTGTCCGGGATCAGTAGTAGCAGTAGCGGCTATGGAGATGAGCCTAAAGCTCCAGTGCTTGAACGCTTCAAGCGCTGGGTGCAAGGCAACTTCTAAGCCTCAAAGCAGTAATGGCAGCAGTGGGCACCAGGCAAAAAAACTAGAGAATGAAAGGAGAGGGAAAATGTTCGAACTCGTAGACAACGTCCCGCAAAGCCCGGTAATCAAAGTTATCGGTGTGGGTGGTGGTGGCGGCAACGCCGTTAATCATATGGTCAAGAGCAACATCGAAGGTGTGGAATTCATCTGCGCCAACACTGATGCTCAAGCGCTGAAAAACATCGGCGCACGTACCATCCTGCAACTGGGTACTGGCGTTACCAAAGGTCTTGGTGCTGGCGCCAACCCTGAAGTTGGCCGTCAGGCTGCTCTGGAAGATCGTGAGCGCATTGCAGAAGTTCTGCAGGGCACCAACATGGTTTTCATCACCACTGGCATGGGCGGCGGTACCGGTACCGGTGCAGCTCCGATCATTGCTGAAGTGGCCAAGGAAATGGGCATCCTCACCGTAGCGGTGGTGACTCGTCCGTTCCCGTTCGAAGGTCGCAAGCGTATGCAGATCGCCGATGAAGGCATCCGCATGCTGTCTGAAAGCGTCGACTCGTTGATCACCATTCCTAACGAGAAGCTGCTGACCATCCTCGGTAAAGACGCCAGCCTGCTGTCGGCTTTCGCCAAGGCAGACGATGTTCTGGCCGGTGCCGTTCGCGGTATCTCCGACATCATCAAACGTCCGGGCATGATCAACGTTGACTTCGCCGACGTGCGTACCGTGATGAGCGAAATGGGCATGGCAATGATGGGCACTGGCTGCGCCAGCGGTCCAAACCGTGCACGTGAAGCGACCGAAGCCGCCATTCGTAACCCGCTGCTCGAAGACGTCAACCTGCAGGGCGCTCGCGGCATCCTGGTCAACATCACCGCCGGTCCTGACCTGTCTCTGGGTGAGTACTCGGACGTAGGTAGCATCATTGAAGCGTTCGCTTCCGAGCACGCAATGGTCAAGGTCGGTACTGTTATCGATCCGGACATGCGCGACGAGCTGCACGTGACTGTGGTTGCCACTGGTCTGGGCGCGAAAATCGAGAAGCCGGTCAAGGTTATCGACAACACCCTGCAAACTGCCCAGCCGTCTCAGGCTCAGCCTGCTGCTGCTCGTCAGGAAGCCCCGTCGGTCAACTACCGCGATCTGGATCGTCCTACCGTGATGCGCAATCAGGCTCACGCAGGCGCTACAGCCGCAAAAATGAGTCCGAATGACGATCTGGATTACCTGGACATCCCGGCTTTCCTGCGTCGTCAGGCTGATTGATGAAATGTATCAGGGGTATTAGGGTGATTGGTGTTCAGCAAAGGCCGGGTCTGCTATTATCGCCAGCCTTTGTTGATACCAGTTCGCAACTTGCGCTGAAGCGGCCAATGCCATGATTAAACAACGCACCCTGAAAAATATTATCCGTGCCACAGGTGTCGGTCTGCACTCCGGGGAGAAGGTTTACCTGACCCTCAAGCCTGCACCTGTGGATACCGGTATCGTGTTCGTACGTGCTGACCTCGACCCCGTCGTGCATATTGCTGCCCGCGCGGAAAATGTCGGTGACACCACTCTGTCGACCACGCTGGTCAGCGGTGATGTCAAAGTCGACACCGTAGAACATTTGCTCTCGGCCATGGCTGGTCTGGGCATCGATAACGCTTACGTTGAACTCTCTGCCTCCGAAGTTCCGATCATGGATGGCAGCGCGGGTCCCTTCGTATTCCTGATTCAATCGGCTGGCCTGGAAGAACAGGACGCGCCGAAGAAATTCATCCGGATCCTGCGGGAAGTTACGTTGGAGGAGGGCGGTAAACGCGCTACTTTCGTGCCTTTCGAAGGGTTCAAAGTCAGTTTCGAGATCGATTTCGATCACCCGGTCTTCCGCGATCGCACCCAAAGTGCAAGCGTGGACTTTTCCAGCACTTCCTTCGTGAAGGAAGTCAGCCGTGCCCGGACCTTCGGGTTCATGAGTGACATCGAGTACCTGCGCAAGCACAACCTCGCACTCGGCGGCAGCGTGGAAAATGCCATCGTGGTTGATAAGGATGGCGTACTGAACGAAGACGGCCTGCGTTACGAGGACGAATTCGTTAAACACAAGATTCTTGATGCAATTGGTGACCTCTACCTGCTGGGCAACAGCCTGATAGGTGAGTTCATTGGCTTCAAGTCGGGGCATGCACTGAACAATCGCCTTCTGCGTAAATTGATCGCAGAGACAGACGCTTGGGAAGTCGTGACCTTCGAAGATGCCAGTACTGCACCGATTTCTTACATGCGCCCTGTAGCGGCCGTGTAAGGTCAGCTTTACTCTCCTTCCTTTTTTGCTGTTTTTAAAGGCTGCCTTCGGGCGGCCTTTTTTTATGGGGGATTTCTGCACTGCACGGACCTGTAGGAGCTCACCGAGGTTACGAGGCCAGCGATGACGGCGTGTCAGACAAACCGCCATCGCTGGCCTCGTAATCTTGGTGAGCTTCTACAGGCAGAGGAATAAGCGATTCGTAATCAAGCCTTCGGCTTCGCATGCGCCGCCAGGCGCTCCAGCGCTGCTCGCAGTTTCGGATCAGTGATCCCGTCAGCCGTTGCCTGAATGCTTTCGGCGGCTACGGTCGACAAGTCCATTGTGTGGCCTGTCGCGCCTTGAGGGGTTGTGGGTGGCTGAACCTTGAAAACAATGCGGGTCAGGTTGGCGAATTCATCAAACGCTGTGAGCTGCCGCTGTAGGCGTTTCTGTTGATAGCGCAATCGCGTTGCCCAATGACCGTCGGTCACAATCAGCAGCAAGCTGCCTTCGCGCCATGAAGCAACATGACAATGTTCGCGCGCAGCAGGCTGCAACTGGCTTTCAAGCAGTCGTTGCAAGTGCCCCAAACGCTGAGCATGGTGAAAAATACCTTTAAGCGGCTTCGCTTCACGCAGCAATACTGCGGGTGCCCGAGCGGGGAGTGGACGAAACGCCATGTGCGAGAACCCTGGATGACAAGTTTGTCATGTTATCAGAAAGCGCCCGCAAGCCCTTGTCCCACGCGGTTTTGCCAGTTTTACCCGCAAAATCAATGGTTAACTTACGTGCTGAATGGGTTGAACTCTCAGGAAATGACCCTATCTACAAACAGCCCCGTCACAGCGCTGTGCCAGCATCGTGGAATAACGCCACTTTCCTCACCATCGTTTCCGGGTAGAATGCTCGTTCGCATGCGGCCATGAGGGCTGCACGGGCGACTCACGGGGCCGCCCTCCATTCCTATGTCTGGAAGATCCTGTCGATATGTTTGCGCCTTTGTTAAAAAAACTTTTTGGAAGCAAGAACGAGCGTGAAGTGAAGCGCATGCTCAAGACGGTACAAGTCGTCAATGCCTTCGAAGAGCAAATGGTGGCCCTTTCGGACGAGCAACTACGTGCCAAGACCGAAGAGTTCAAGGCCCGCTTAGCCAAAGGTGAGACCCTCGATAAGCTGCTTCCTGAAGCTTTCGCGGTCGCGCGTGAAGCGGGTAAGCGCGTCATGGGTATGCGCCACTTCGACGTTCAGTTGATTGGCGGCATGACTCTGCACGAAGGCATGATTGCCGAGATGCGTACCGGTGAAGGTAAAACCCTGGTGGGTACGCTGGCGGTTTACCTCAATGCGCTCTCCGGGAAGGGCGTACACGTGGTAACGGTCAACGACTATCTGGCCCGCCGTGACGCCAACTGGATGCGTCCACTGTATGAGTTCCTCGGTCTGAGCGTCGGCATCGTCACGCCTTTCCAGCCGCCTGAAGAAAAGCGTGCGGCTTACGCGTCGGACATCACCTACGGTACCAACAACGAGTTCGGTTTCGACTATCTGCGCGACAACATGGCGTTCAGCATGGACGACAAGTTCCAGCGCGAACTCAATTTTGCCGTGATCGACGAAGTGGACTCGATCCTCATCGACGAAGCGCGTACGCCGCTGATCATCTCCGGTCAGGCTGAAGACAGCTCCAAGCTCTACACCGAAATCAACCGTCTGATCCCACGCCTCGTGCAGCATATCGAGGAAGTGGAAGGCGAGGTGACCAAAGCCGGTCACTACACCGTTGACGAGAAAACCCGTCAGGTTGAACTGAACGAAGCCGGTCACCAGTTCATCGAAGAGATGCTGACTGAAGTTGGCATGCTGGCTGAAGGCGAGAGCCTTTATTCGGCACACAACTTGGGTCTGCTGACTCACGTCTATGCCGGTTTGCGTGCGCACACGCTGTTCCATCGCAACGTCGAGTACATCGTTCAGGACGGCCAGATTCTGCTGGTCGACGAGCACACCGGTCGTACAATGCCGGGTCGTCGCCTGTCCGAAGGCCTGCACCAGGCCATCGAAGCGAAGGAAAACCTGAATATTCAGGCCGAAAGCCAGACCCTGGCGTCGACTACCTTCCAGAACTACTTCCGTCTGTACAACAAGCTGTCTGGCATGACCGGTACAGCGGACACCGAAGCGTTCGAATTCCACCAGATCTATACCTTGTCGGTTATGGTCATTCCGCCTAACAAACCGTTGGCGCGTAAAGACTTCAACGACCTCGTGTACCTGACGGCGGAAGAGAAGTACGCCGCCATCGTCACCGACATCAAAGCCTGCCTGGCCGAGAATCGTCCGGTACTGGTGGGTACGGCAACCATCGAAACTTCCGAGCACATGTCCAAGCTGCTTAATCAGGAAGGTATCGAACACAAGGTTCTGAACGCTAAGTTCCACGAAAAAGAAGCTGAAATTATTGCTCAGGCAGGTCGTCCTGGCGCGCTGACCATTGCTACCAATATGGCTGGTCGTGGTACCGACATCCTGTTGGGCGGTAATTGGGAAGTTGAAGTTGCTGCGCTGGAAAACCCGAGTCCGGAGCAAATCGCACAGATCAAGGCCGATTGGCAGAAACGCCATCAGCAAGTGATCGAAGCAGGTGGTCTGCACGTTATCGCTTCCGAGCGTCATGAATCGCGTCGTATCGACAACCAGCTGCGTGGCCGTGCCGGTCGTCAGGGCGACACCGGTTCGAGCCGCTTCTACCTGTCGCTGGAAGACAGCCTGATGCGTATCTTCGCCTCTGATCGGGTGAAGAACTTCATGAAAGCGCTGGGCATGCAGTCCGGTGAAGCGATTGAACACCGCATGGTGACCAACGCGATCGAGAAGGCACAGCGCAAAGTTGAAGGGCGCAACTTCGATATTCGTAAGCAATTGCTCGAGTTTGACGACGTATCCAACGAGCAGCGTAAAGTGATTTACCACATGCGTAACAGCCTGCTGGCCGCTACCAACATTGGTGACACTATCGCCGAGTTCCGTGAAGACGTGCTTAACAGCCTGATCAGTCAGCACATTCCGCCGCAGTCGATGCCGGAACAGTGGGATGTTCCAGGTCTGGAAGCCGCACTGGAAAGCGATTTCGGTGTGAAGCTGCCGATTCAGCAGTGGCTTGATGAAGACGATCACCTGCACGAAGACACGCTGCGTGTGAAGCTGCTCGAAGAGCTGCTGGGCGCGTATAACGAGAAAGAAGAGCAAGCCAGCGCCGATGCGTTGCGCACCTTCGAGAAACAGATTCTGCTGCGCGTTCTGGACGATCTGTGGAAAGACCACCTGTCGACCATGGATCACCTGCGTCACGGTATTCACCTGCGTGGCTACGCTCAGAAGAACCCGAAGCAGGAATACAAGCGCGAGTCCTTCACCCTGTTCCAGGAACTCCTGGATTCGATCAAGCGCGATACCATCCGTGTGCTGTCGCACGTTCAGGTACGCCGCGAAGATCCGGCCGAGGAAGAAGCTCGTCTGCGTCGCGAAGCCGAAGAGCTGGCGCAGCGCATGCAGTTCGAACATGCTGAAGCGCCAGGCCTTGAGCAGCCGGAAGTTCTGGTTGAAGAGGGTGTTGATGTAGCCTCCATACCGGTCCGTAATGACCAGAAGCAGGGTCGCAACGAGCTGTGCTGGTGTGGTTCGGGCAAGAAGTACAAACATTGCCACGGCCAAATCAACTGATACTGATTTGAACCCGTAGCGTGTTTTGAGCAACAAAAAGTATTAACGCCGCGACCGGCTTACCTGTCGCGGCGTTTTTCAATCGATTGCCGTACCGATGCGGGCGGCACAGATATCTTTCAAGGAGCGCACCTCATGGCTGTTGGTCTTGGTCCTTTGCCGACATTGCACCCGGTTCCAGGTTTTGAACTGGGCATTTCATCTGCCGGCATCAAACGTCCGGGCCGCAAGGACGTCGTGGTGATGCGCTGCGCGGAAGGCTCCAGTGTCGCCGGTGTTTTCACCCTCAACGCGTTCTGCGCGGCACCGGTGATCCTCGCAAAGCAGCGTGTAAACGGCCCTGTCCGTTATTTGCTGACCAATACCGGTAACGCCAACGCCGGTACCGGCGAGCCAGGACTGGTCAATGCTGCGCGCACTTGCGCCAGGCTCGCCGAGCTGACCGGCGTCGACGCCAATGCCGTGCTGCCGTACTCCACCGGCGTGATTGGCGAGCCGCTGCCTGTGGAAAAGATCGAGGGCGCATTGCAAGCTGCCCTGGACGACCTGTCTGTGGATAACTGGGCTGCTGCGGCAACCGGCATCATGACCACCGACACGTTGCCAAAAGGCGCCAGCCGTCAGTTCCAGATCGACGGCGTGACCGTCACTGTGACCGGCATCAGTAAAGGCGCGGGCATGATTCGCCCGAACATGGCGACCATGCTGGGCTACATCGCCACTGACGCTAAAGTTTCGCAAAGTGTCCTGCAGGACCTGATTCGCGACGGCGCCAACAAGTCGTTCAACCGCATCACTATTGATGGCGACACTTCGACAAACGACTGCTGCATGCTGATCGCAACCGGCCAGGCCAATCTGCCGGAAGTGACCGAGGCCAAAGGTCCGCTGTTCGATGCGTTGAAAACAGCCGTATTTGACGTGTGTATGGAAGTGGCTCAGGCCATCGTGCGCGACGGCGAAGGTGCTACCAAGTTCGTGACCGTTGAGGTCAACGGCGGTGGCAATCATCAGGAATGTCTGGACGTCGGCTATGCAGTGGCTCACTCGCCATTGATCAAAACCGCGCTGTTCGCCTCCGACCCGAACTGGGGTCGTATTCTGGCGGCTGTAGGCCGTGCTGGCGTACCGGATCTGGACGTGAGCAAGATCGACGTTTTCCTCGGTTCCGTCTGCATCGCCAGCAAGGGCTGCCGCGCGACTACCTACACTGAAGAGCAAGGTTCGGCGGTAATGGCTGAATCTGAAATCACTATTCGCATTGAGCTGGGCCGTGGTGATTGCAGCGAGACTATCTGGACCACCGACCTGTCCCATGAGTACGTGAAGATCAACGCGGAATACCGCACATAAGTTGTTTCACGATGATGGTGCGGTGTTTCTGCAGGTACGGCCTCGGCGCCATGACACCGCGCTTTGTGTCGGCAACATTGGACTGTAGGAGCTCACCGAGGTTACGAGGCCAGCGATTGCGGTTTGCCTGAAACTCCGCCATCGCTGGCCTCGTAACCTCGGTGAGCTCCTACAGGATAGGTATCAACTCAGAAAATGCATGTTGTTTGATAAGGGCGCGGCTACGCAGTCTGTATAGCTATTCATCCAAGCAAGGACACCTGAAATGACCCTGCACCTGATCATCGGCGACAAACGCTTTTCCTCCTGGTCTCTGCGCCCGGCACTGGCGCTGTACATGACGGGGGCGCCATACACCGAACAACTGATTCGCCTGAATCAGAACAACACCCGCCAGCTGATTCTCGAGCACTCGCCAACCGGCAAAGTCCCGCTGCTGAAAACCCAACACGGTGCAATTGCCGACTCGCTGGCAATTATTGAATACCTTGCCGAACAATTTCCCGACGCAGGTTTGTGGCCGAGCGATATATCCGCCCGTGCTCAGGCCCGTTCGGCATGTGCGCAGATGCACAGCGGCTTTACTGCATTGCGTTCAAGCATGCCAATGGATTTGCGCCGCGACGAAGCGCTGGAAGTCATTCCTGTGGATACACAGGGTGACATCGAACGTATCGTTCAGCTCTGGGCTGAATGCCGTGCTGTCGCGATTGAAAGCGGTCCGTTTCTGTTCGGCAAGGTCAGCGCTGCTGACGCATTCTTCGCCCCCGTGGTGATCCGCCTGCGCGCTTATCGGGTCGAACTGCCAGCCGAAGCGCTGGCGTACATCGAAACCATCTACCAATGGCCGTTGTTCCAGCGTTGGCAGAAGGCTGCTTTAGAGGAAGTTGAAGGGTGAAACGTATTCATGTAGCTGCGGCGGTGATCCGCGGCGTTGACGGCAAAATCCTTATCGCCCGGCGTGCCGACACTCAGCATCAGGGCGGTTTGTGGGAGTTTCCTGGAGGAAAGGTCGAGCCGGGAGAGACCGTCGAGGCAGCGCTTGGTCGCGAACTACAGGAAGAACTGAACATCGTCGTCACCCAGGCAAGGCCGCTGATCAAGATTCAGCATGACTACCCGGACAAGCAAGTTTTGCTGGATGTCTGGGAGGTGTCGGCGTTTACCGGTGAACCTCACGGCGTCGAAGGGCAGCCGTTGGCCTGGGTGTCCAATCGAGAACTGGCGAGTTATGAATTCCCGGCTGCCAATCAGCCTATTGTTGCGGCGGCGCGTTTGCCCGGCGAATACCTGATTACCCCCGGTGAACTGGAAACTCCGCAGCTGCTTCGCGGCATGCAAAAGGCGATTGCTTGCGGTATCAAGCTGGTCCAGCTACGTGCGCCGAATGGCTATGACCCGCAGTACCGCGATCTTGCAGTGGACGCCGTGGGTTTGTGTGCCGGCAAGGCGCAGTTGATGCTCAAGGGGCCACTGGAGTGGCTGGGCGACTTTCCGGCAGCGGGCTGGCACCTGACTTCGGCGCAACTGCGCAAACTTGCCCCGAACGGGCGCCCGTTTCCGAAGGATCGCTGGCTGGCTGCTTCTTGCCACAATGCTGAAGAGCTGGCCCTGGCCGAACTGATGGACGTCGATTTCGTGACCTTGTCACCGGTCCAGCCCACTCAGACTCATCCTGACGCTCAGCCACTGGGTTGGGAGCAGGCCCGGGAGCTGATTGCAGGCTTTAGCAAGCCGGTGTATCTGCTGGGTGGCGTTGGCCCGGACGAGCAGCAACAAGCCTGGGAAAGCGGCGCACAAGGTGTGGCGGGGATCAGAGCGTTCTGGCCGGAAGATTAGCAACTCGTCATACCTGAACCACCGAGCGACTCTTCTCGCCAATAAGTTGCCTCCTACCGGATACAGCACTAACTGGTAGGAGCGAACTTGTTCGCGAGGCGTCAAGATTGAATCACCGCGTAACGCTCTCCCGCCAACAAGTTGCCGCCTACCCGTTCTGCACGGGGCTGGGCTTCTTCGCCGCCTCCCACAATATCTCCGCAATACCCTGCCGCTTGGCAATCAATCGCGCGGCGACAAAGAGCAGGTCCGACAACCGATTGATGTACGCCAGCCCAACTCCGGCCAGTGGTTCCACTGCATTCAGATGCTGACAACGGCGCTCGGCGCTGCGGGCAAGGCTGCGGCATACTTGGGCTTGGGCGATCAGCGCCGAACCACCGGGCAGAATGAAATTCTCCAGTGGCCCCAACTCCTCATTCCACAGGTCAATAGCCGTTTCCAGACGATCAATTTCAGCCTGATCCAAGGCCTGATAAACCGGCATCGCCAGCTCACCCCCCAGGTCGAACAACCGATGCTGACAAGGCGCAAGCACGTCGATGACCTCAGCGAGAGCAGGGGTGTGCGACAACTGCTCGGCAAGCCCGGCGAGGAGCAATCCCAACTGGCTGTTCAGCGTATCGACTTCGCCGATAGCCTCGACCCGGGGATGATCCTTCGGCACGCGTCGGCCATCACCCAGGCCTGTTTCGCCGGTGTCACCCGTGCGTGTGTAAATTTTCGACAAGCGAAAGCCCATTCTCAATGCTCCGTCATAGCGGTGAAATAACCGCCTCAGGCACGGTCACCTGGCTACCTGCCAAAGGCAGGCGCAAGGTGAAGCAAGTGCCCTGGCCGACAGAGGAGTGCACCTCCATCTGGCCTTTGTGATTGTTGGTGATAATGAAATACGAGACCGAGAGCCCAAGGCCGGTGCCCTGACCGATTTCCTTGGTGGTGAAGAACGGTTCGAACGTACGCTTGCGCACCTGTTCAGACATACCAATGCCGTTATCTTCGACCTGAATCTCAGCCCAGGGGGGATTGAGTTTTGTACGCAGGATGATCCGCCCCGGCTCGGCATCCTCGGGGCGCTGATGAATAGCCTGCGCGGCGTTTTTGAGCAGATTCAGCAACACCTGCTCCAGCTCGTTGGCGGTCCCCGGTACCGGACCCAGTTCCGGGTCGAACTGACGAATGATGGCTTGACCCTTGAAGTCGAAACCGATCGTCAGGTCAAAGTCATTGCTGGCGATCTCTACGGCTTGATCAATCAATGCAGGAAGGTCGCAGGGCGCCATCTGCCGCGTGCTGAGGCGACTGAAACTGAGCATATGGCTAACGATTTTTGCTGCGCGGGCTCCGGCCTGCTGGATCCCGTCGAGTAGCTGCGGTACTTCCCGGCCGACCAGATAGCGATTCACCGTTTCCAGCTCGATGCCTTCAGCTTCGGCCTGCTCGATATTTTTCTGCAAGTCGACGGACAGGCGCCGCCGAATGTTCTGGACGTTATGCAGAATGGCGCCCAGCGGATTGTTGATCTCATGGGCCATACCTGCGGCGAGGCCGCCGACGGAAAGCATCTTCTCGGATTGCACCATCATCTCCTCCAGCGACAAACGCTGGGTGATGTCGTCCACCCGGATCACCACGCCCTGGCCTGCGCCGCCGGTCAACGGATAGAACGTCAGCGCGTAATGACGACGTTCCTCATCCTTGATCCAGGTCACCCGCTCGATCTTGGTGACGCTGTGCTGCTCTACCGTCTGTTTGAGCTGCGGCAGAAAGGTTTTCATCGGCGGGAAGGCCAGGAAGATCGGCTGATTGAGAGCCTCATCCAGCGGTGTCCCGGAGAGTGCGCTGGCCTCCTGATTCCATTGAGTCACGTAGAGCTGCTCATCAAGCGCGATCAGCGCCGAGGGCATCGAGTCAATAATGCTGTTCAGATAGTTCTGGAAGCCGGTGAGCTTCTTCTCGATCTTGCTGCGCACCTTCACCTCAAGCTCCAGCTTGCGGTTGGTGTTCCGGGTTTCTTCGGCCAGCCCCTGAGCCTGATCGTAAGCTTCCTGTGAGTCATCCCGGGCTCGTTTGAGTTGCTGCTCCCGGGCCTCGATACGCGACAGCATGGTGTTGAAAGCTTCAGCGAGACTGCCGATTTCATCCTTGTTGCCCGGCGCTGCGCGCAACGCATAACTCTCTTCGTGGGTGACCTGGCGGGACAGCTCTTCCAGTTGATAAATGGGTTCGGTAATCAACCGGCGAATCTGCCGGGCAATAACCAGCCAGAGCAGCACGCTGAAGATCAGAATGCCCAGGCTTGCAGTCAGGGTGCCGGTGTAGAACGCGGTGGGTAATTCGCTACTGGCTACCAGCAGCAGGTGGCCGGGAGCCTGCCCGGCTTTTGGTACCGGGATCAATTGAGTGTTACGAAACTCCGTGATGCGCCAGCCCTCGATCTCTTTGAAGCGCTCGGGCAATTTGAGCTTTTCGCCCTGCTGCAATTGGCCGAGGCGCTCTCCATTTGTGTCGTAAAGCGCGGCAGCACGCAACGGGCCATAGTTTTTCAGCTCCTTGAGCAACGATTCGGCATTCGTCGAAGAGTTGAGCGCTTGTTCGGCAAGGTTCGGGTTGCTGATCAGGCGGCCAATGGTCTGCAGTGCCTGAGGGGCCATGGCCTCCTGGGAGATGTAATAGGCAGCACCGATGAATGTCAGATTGGCGACCAGCAGGACGGTAGTCAGCAAGACCAGCAGGGCTGCCAGTAGCTTCTGGCCGACCGGCAGGTTTTCCAGGCGTTGGCGCAATGGCATGAGACGAATCACATACGGATGAGGAATGTTCAGGGTAGCGCGCACTCTGGCCCTTGAGCAAACCGGGCGAGCCTTTGCCTGAAGCCTAATCTATGGGCAGGCCGTTGATTGTCAGGTGCTGAACCAGTCGTTTTTTGAGCTGTTGCAAATGTGGAACAGAACAATGATGTCGATCAGCCGCTGCGCAGGCGTAACCCAACAGATAACTGATCTCTGTGCGGCGTCGTTGCACGACATCTTGATGCATTGATGAGTAATTGGCTGCTGTTGCCTGAATGACTCGTTGCACATCGCGATGTAAATCCACGGCAGCTTCGGGTTGGCCGCAACACTGGAGCAGTTCGCTTAACTCCTCGCACAGCGTCGCCACTTCACAGTGATGCTGCGTCAAGTCGCCGTTGCGGCAGTCGTAAAGTACCGTCAGTGGATTGATCGCGCAGTTCAGGGCCAGCTTGCGCCATAGCCGGGTGAGAATCTCTGGCGTCCATTCATGGGGGATGCCGGCCTGTTGCAGTTCACTCAACCAGCCGGGAGGGCCAGGATCAGCAGGGTCGCCCAGCCAGTTGTAACCATGCCCGGCAAACACCACTCGCCAGTCGCGTTCGCGAAACGCTCCTTCGGTACTGGAGGCGCAGATACAACGGGCTTTCGGGACTTTTGCGGCTACCGCGTCCTGACTGCCCAAACCGTTTTGCAGCAGGATGATTTCCGCGTCAGGTACCAGCCGCAGCGCCAGGGCAGCCACTGCCAGCTCGGCATCGTAAGCCTTGCATGCCAGCAACAGCCGTTGGATAGGTTCTGCGCTGCCGACGAGCTGTGCGCTGATTGCCAGCCGACTTTCAACACCTTGCTCAACCAGCGTCAGGGTCGCGCCATTGGCCTCGTAATCTGCCAGGCGCGTGGCATCACGCAGTAGCAGGCGCACGGGCAAACCAGCCCTCGCCAGGCGCGCCGCCCACAGGCTACCCAGGCTTCCGGCCCCTAGCACATGCCAGACGACGCTCATCAGCAAGTCACTGCGAAGCGAAGAAAACTGTGCAGGAGCGAGAAAACGGCTGTCGACATGGAAGGCTCGCAGTGAACGCGGGAAAGTCTCGTTATAATAACCGGGTTTTATTCACATCAAAGACAGGCGTTCCGACACGCCATCCATTGGAGAAATGACATGCCCTCGTTCGACGTAGTGTCCGAACTGGATAAACACGAAGTCACTAATGCCGTCGATAACGCTATCAAAGAGCTGGACCGTCGCTACGACTTGAAAGGTAAAGGTGAGTTCGAGTTCAAGGAAAAGGACCTGACGGTCAATCTGACTGCCGAGGCTGAGTTCCAGCTTGAAGCGATGATCGAAATCCTCAAGCTCTGCCTGGTCAAACGCAAGATCGACGTCAAATGCCTTGAGGTCAAAGACGCGTTTGCATCCGGCAAGTTGATGAAGCAGGACGCGGTGCTCAAAGAAGGCATCGACAAAGAGTTGGCGAAGAAAATCGTCGCGCACATTAAAGACGCCAAGCTCAAGGTTCAGGCTGCCATTCAAGGTGAGCAAGTACGCGTCACCGGCAAGAAGCGTGATGACCTGCAAGAAGCCATGGCTGTATTACGTGCCAATGAGTTTGGTATGCCGCTGCAGTTCAATAACTTCCGTGACTGATCACTCGGCCTTGGCGTGGGGGGAGCCACTTATCCCCGAACGCGGGGCCAGTGCAAGCGGCTGAGCGCATTGGGCCGGATCCAATGCTTCAGCCGCCAGTTTCGCGATCGCAAGGAGATAAATATGGATTTGAATGCCGAAATGGATCATCTGATAAAGGCCTCCCAGGCCTGGATTCCAATGATCATGCAATACGGCAGCCGCGTGCTGTTGGCGTTGGTTACCCTGACCATCGGCTGGTGGCTGATCAACCGCTTGACCACCAAAGTGGGCGCGCTATTGGCGCTGCGCAATGCGGACCTGGCATTGCAGGGCTTTATCAGCAGTCTGGCCAACATCATTCTGAAGATTCTGCTGATCGTCAGCGTTGCGTCGATGATCGGGATTGAAACCACCTCGTTCGTGGCTGCTATCGGTGCTGCGGGTCTGGCGATTGGTCTTGCATTGCAAGGCAGTCTGGCGAATTTCGCCGGTGGCGTACTGATTCTGCTTTTCCGCCCATTCCGTATCGGCGACTGGATCGAAGCCCAGGGTATCGCCGGCACTGTAGACAATATCCAGATATTCCATACCGTAGTGCGTACCGGTGACAACAAGACGGTGATCCTGCCCAACGGCAATCTGTCCAACGGGATTATCACCAACACCAATCGTCAGCCAACCCGCAAGATCACCTTTGATGTGGGCGTTGATTACGAGGCTGACCTTAAACAGGCGCTGCAAGTCCTGATGGACATGGCAGACGATCCTCGGGTGTTGCAGGATCCTGCGCCGCAGGCCGTGGTGGCTGCGCTGGGTGATAGCTCAATCACTGTTTCGTTGCGGGTATGGGTCAAGACCGGCGATTTTGGCGATGTGTCGAACCGCTTCAATGCTGAAGCCCGCGACCGCCTGCGTGCTGCCAATATCGACATCCCGTTCCCGCAGCGAGTGATTCGCGTGGTTCAGGATTCTCCGGCATCGCAGTAATTAACATATGACTTTGTAGGAGCTGCCGAAGGCTGCGAAAGCATTCTGGCTGACACGCCGCCATCGCAGCCTTCGGCAGCTCCTACAGATTCAGCGTTGCGGCGTTAAAGTTGTTCTTGCGAGGGCTTCTCTGCCTCAAGCACCTCAGCCGCTTTGTCCTGGCGCGCCTCCTTGCTCCACTGCAAGATGATCATGATCAGCGTCGGAACACCCAGCAGTGCGGTGATCAGGAAGAAGTTGTGATAGCCATACTTCTCCACGACGACCCCCGAATAGCCTCCCAACAAACGCGGCAGCAGCAGCATGATCGAGCTGAGCAGCGCGTATTGGGTTGCCGAGAACTTGAGGTTGGTCAGGCTGGATAGATACGCCACGAACGCTGAAGTCGCCAACCCAGAGCTGAAATTGTCCAGCGAAATGGTCAGCACCAGCATCTTCAGGTTCGGCCCCATGTCGGCCAGCATCAGGAATAGCAGGTTGGTGGCAGCTGAACTCAGGCCGCCAATGAACAGAATCGGCATGATGCCAAAACGCACGATCAGCAATCCGCCAAAGCCTGCGCCCAGCAGCGTCATGATCAGGCCAAAGATCTTGCTGACACTGGCGATCTGATCCTTGGTAAAACCCTGATCGATATAAAACACGTTGGCCATTACGCCCATGACCGTGTCTGACATGCGATAGGTAGCGATCAGTCCGAGCAACAGAAATGCTTGCCAGCGATAGCGCAGGATGAAGTCGTTGATGGGCGTCAGTACCGGCGCCAGGCCGCGTCGGCCCATTGAAGACAGGCACGCGACAGTCAGTACGATGTAGAGGATGGCGCGCAGAAAGGCGCGGTCTTCCATCAGCAAGTCCGTCCAGCTGGCGTTCTGAAACAGCACGCTGGCGAAGTCTGTGTTGTAGAGCTGGGTAAACATCGCCGGGACCGACACCAACAGCACGATCAAGACGAACACCGAGGCCAGTTGGTGCGCGAAGCCATAGCGCGCCGCCGACAGCTGGGTGCGCAATGCCACAGGAGGCTCGCGCATGATCAGGGTTGTGATCAAGGCTGGCAGCATCAGCAGACCGAACAGCACATACGTGCCTGTCCATGCAGAGTGTTTGTAGGCGAAGCCCGTAGACCCAAATCCTTCAGCGAAATACAGCGCGCCCGCCGTGGCTAGCAGCGCCGCAACACGGTAGCCAGACATGTAGCTGGCCGCGAGGGCGGCTTGCTGAGTGTCGTTGGCGATTTCCAGGCGATAAGCATCGATGGCGATGTCTTGAGTCGCTGAGGAAAACGCTACGACGACGGCAATTGCGATCAGCCATGAAAGGTGCTGCTGCGGATCGCAGAAGCCCATGCCGATCAAGCCCAGGATTACCAGACTCTGCGACAGGACCAGCCAGGAACGACGTCGACCCAGCTTGCCCAGCAGCGGCAGGCGCCATTGGTCGAGCAAGGGTGACCATACCCATTTAAAGGCATAGGCGAGCCCGATCAGGCTGGCATAGCCGATGGTTTCACGGGCGACACCGGCTTCACGCAACCAGACCGACAGAGTAGAGAACACCAACATGTAGGGCATGCCCGCAGCGAATCCGAGCAACAACAGCACTAACGTCGAGGGGCTGGCATATGCGGCGAGCGCGGCGCGCCAGGTTTTACGGGGCATGGGCTGGAGTCTGCCTCAGGTTACGAAAACAAAGGGCGCACTCTAACCGCTGTGCTCTATCGGACGCCAGCCATGACGCCGGATATCTACCCGATTGTTCTCCACAAGGACGCCTTCAGCGCGTAAACGGGCGCGTTGTTCGTCGCCTGAGGTCGTCCCGACCGACAAGCTGACCTTGCCACCAGCGCCTATCACCCGGTGCCACGGCAGTGAACTGCCGTCTGGCAACTGGCTCAGGGTTCTTCCGACCCAGCGAGCAGCGCGGCCCAGGCCTGCCAGTTCAGCCAGTTGCCCGTAAGTGACAACTTTTCCTTCCGGTACCTGATTGAGCGTAAGGTACAGCGCAGTACGCCGCGCCTGGGCCGGGTCCATACCTGTCGGGTCCGCGCAGTGCCGTTGCTCGCTGGTCACCATTTCCCTCCTGTTTATAGGTCTGTTTATAGCTGTTTTATAGATGGGCGGCTGTCCGGGTTTTGAACTACAGAAAAATCCCACTGTCTGTGTTTTCTGTGCCCGCGGCGGTCTTCGATTGCCTTGACGTCATCTTCGCAGATGATGCCCGATTTTCCGCTAACTGAGCCTCCTAGTTGCTTATGCTGACCAGAACTCTGCTGTTCCTCGCTGCCTCCATCGCCGCCACTCCGTTGCTCGCCGACACCGTCTGGTTGAAGAACGGCGACAAGATCACCGGTACCATCAAGCTGTTCGACGGCGGCAAGCTGCTGATCGAGACCTCCTATGGGGGCGCAATCCCTGTGGACTGGAAACAGGTCAAGACCCTGGAGAGTGACCAGCAGTTGATGGTCAAGCAGGATCAGTATCAGGGTGAAATTGCCAAATCGTTGAAAGCGTCGGATGACGGCAAAGTCACGCTGACCAACGGCGAGGCGCCAAAAACCGTCGAGTTGGCCAGCATTCAGCAGATCCTCAAGCCCAAGCCGGTCATCACTGATCTGGTATGGAAAGGCAATGTCGATCTGGCAATGGACTTCCAGAAGGCCGAGAACGATACCGACGACTACAACCTGGCCTTCAAGACTTCGGCTCGGCATGGTCAATGGCGGCATAACGCCAAAGGCGATTACAACCGCGAAACTCAGGATGATGTGGTCAGCACCGACAACTGGAGTGCCGAGTACTCCATCGACCGCTTCCTGACCGAGAAATTTTTCTGGGATGGCCGGATCAGCTACAAGCGCGACAAAGTGGAAGACCTGAGCCGTCAGCGTGTTGTGGGTACGGGCCCTGGCTACCAGTTCTGGGATGACGAGTTGGGCGCTTTCAAGCTCGGCGCTCTGCTTAACCGCACTGATTACGAGTTCTCCAACGGGAACAAGGAAAACTTCTATTCCGTGGCGGGTACGTGGGACTACAACCGCTTCCTGATCGGTAAAAAAGTTGAATTCTTTACCAACGGTGAGCTAGGCAGGCCGTTGAGCAACGTTGCTGATTACGCACTCGATGCAGAAGTAGGGCTGCGTTACAAAGTCACTGACTGGGCTTCGTTGAACCTGAAAGCCGAGAAGAACGTTATCAGCGGCTCCGACGATGGCGATCTGGACAAAACCCGCTACACCGCAGGCTTTGGTGTGACCTGGTAAACGGCTGGCTAGCCTGTTTTCAGATATCTCCCGCTGCATTCGTTATTCGGCGGGAGAGAAATTGTGGGGTGCGTTACAAACCCCGTGGGAGCGAATTCATTCGCGAAAGGGCCGGTATATCCTCAGCCTGTTTGAAATACGCTCTTCCCGAATAAATCCGGTACCACGGTCAACGCCAGCCTCGGCACGCAACTCCCCCCAAGCGCTGCAAAAAAAAGCTGATCGTAATAATTTTTAACTTGTCTTGCGAAGCCGTGCACGTGCCCAATCACTGCTGATTATTGTTCAGCTTTATTTATACGTGCGTCGACCGTCGACGAGTTCGTTACGAGGAGTCACTGGATGAGTGTGAAGGCTATCAAGCAGGCGCGGGAGCTGCTGCTCAAGGAATACAGAGGCGTGCTGTCCACGCACTCCAAATCCATGCCGGGTTTCCCTTTTGGTTCTTCGGTACCGTATTGCCTTGATGATCAGGGGCGACCTCTGATTCTGATCAGTCGCATCGCTCAGCACACCCACAACCTGGGCAAGGACGCTAAATGCTCGCTGTTGGTGGGCGAGCGCGAAGCTGACGACGTTCAGGCGACTGGACGCGTGACGGTCATGGCTGAAGCCCAAAAGCTTGTTGAAACGGACGCCATCGAGAGCGCTGCTCAGCGCTATTACCGTTTTTTCCCTGAATCGCAGAGCTATCACAGCGCCCATGACTTCGATTTCTGGGTATTGGTGCCGGTGCGCTATCGCTTTATCGGCGGTTTCGGTGCAATTCACTGGCTGGATCACGTTGAGCTGGCGAACCCGTTTGCGGGCTCCGCTGAAGCCGGCATGGTCGAGCACATGAATGCTGATCACGCCAACGCCATTGCCCACTATGTGCAGCTCACGGGGCTGCCACAAGGTGAGACGGCACAGTTGGCAGGTATCGACAGCGAAGGCATGCACTTGCGCATCGGTCAGAGCCTATACTGGCTGGCTTTCAGTGAGCCCTGTAATACACCGAAACAAGTCCGCGAAGCCTTGGTTCAGCTGGCTCACGCGGAAAAATGGCCCACTCGTGATAGTCAGGAGGCTTGAATTCACGCTTTGATGACGTCACGTAGGGTCTACTGCAAGGCATTCTTGCGTTGAGGAATTCAATTGATGCGTGTTTTTCTACTGCTGTTCCTTCTTTTTCCGGTATTGGAACTGTTCGTTCTGGTGCGGGTGGGCATGTCGATCGGCTTCTTTCCGACATTCCTGATGGTGGTCGCAACCTCGCTGTTGGGCCTGTTCGTTATCCGGGTTGCCGGGTTTGCTACTGCCATGCGTGCGCGTGAAAGCCTGTCGCGTGGCGAACTGCCTGCCCAGCAGATGCTTGAAGGCTTGATGATTGCCGTCGGTGGCGGGCTTCTTCTGTTGCCGGGCTTTATCAGCGACATTCTTGGTGTGATCTGCCTGTTGCCTGTTACACGTCGGGTGCTGGTCAACACCATGCGCAAACGTGCTGAAGAGCAGGCTATTCGTCAGCGCGCCTTCGCAGAAGACATGCCGGCGAGTAACGATCCGGGTCGTCCGGGAGCGATCCACCCTCCGACTCGCGAGCCGGATGTGATCGAAGGCGAGTTCGAACATCGCGACAAATAATCGCCTCCATAGCCCCGCTGCGCGGCACCTCAGGGTGCCGCGTGTGTTTTATGACGCGGTAACTTTCAACAAAAAAATTCAATGGCTGGCCTTGTAATCACCATGCCCGCCCTTATGTATGGGTCACCGCAAGGTTTCTGGCCATTTCGCCAGACCGTATTCTGCGGTTCGCTCGTCGAACCGCAACCGGCAGCGCCGGATGTTTTAACCCGCCGGTGTCTTCACTGGCCGTTCAAAAACCATAATTAGGAGATCGACAATGAAGCTTCGTCCTCTGCATGACCGCGTCGTAATCCGTCGCAGCGAAGAAGAATCCAAAACTGCTGGCGGTATCGTTCTGCCAGGTTCGGCTGCTGAAAAGCCAAACCGTGGCGAGATCATTGCTGTAGGTACCGGCCGCGTGCTGGACAACGGCGAAGTACGTGCGCTGGCCGTGAAAGTGGGTGACAAAGTGGTGTTTGGCCCGTACTCCGGCAGCAACACTGTGAAAGTAGATGGCGAAGACCTGCTGGTGATGAGCGAGAACGAAATTCTCGCGGTCGTCGAAGCCTGAGTCACCCCACTAGTTTCCGTTACTACTCAAAGTATTTAAGGAAGATCGATCATGGCTGCTAAAGAAGTTAAATTCGGCGATTCTGGCCGTAAAAAAATGCTCGCCGGTGTCAACGTCCTGGCTGACGCAGTAAAAGCAACTCTGGGCCCAAAAGGCCGTAACGTCATCATCGAGAAGAGCTTCGGTGCTCCTCTGATCACCAAAGACGGTGTTTCGGTTGCTAAAGAAATCGAACTCAAAGACCGTTTCGAAAACATGGGCGCGCAGTTGGTCAAAGACGTTGCTTCCCGTGCAAACGATGACGCTGGTGACGGTACTACCACTGCAACCGTTCTGGCTCAGGCTATCGTCAACGAAGGCCTGAAAGCCGTCGCTGCCGGCATGAACCCGATGGACCTCAAGCGCGGCATCGACAAGGCGACCATCGCCATCGTTGCTGAACTGAAAAAACTGTCCAAGCCTTGCACCGACACCAAGGCTATCGCTCAGGTAGGTACTATCTCCGCGAACTCCGACAATTCCATCGGCGACATCATTGCTGAAGCCATGGAAAAAGTGACCAAAGACGGCGTTATCACCGTTGAAGAAGGCACTGGCCTGGAAAACGAATTGTCCGTTGTTGAAGGCATGCAGTTCGACCGTGGCTACCTGTCCCCGTACTTCATCAACAAGCCAGACACCATGGTTGCCGAGCTGGACAGCCCGCTGATCCTGCTGGTCGACAAGAAAATCTCGAACATCCGCGAAATGCTGCCAGTTCTGGAAGCAGTGGCCAAAGCTGGCCGTCCGCTGTTGATCGTTGCTGAAGACGTTGAAGGCGAAGCCCTGGCGACTCTGGTTGTGAACAACATGCGTGGCATCGTCAAAGTTGCAGCCGTCAAGGCTCCAGGCTTCGGCGACCGTCGCAAGGCAATGCTGCAGGACATCGCTGTCCTGACTGGCGGTACCGTTATCTCCGAAGAAATCGGCCTGAGCCTGGAAACCACTACCCTGGAACACCTGGGTAATGCCAAGCGCGTTGTGCTGAACAAAGAAAACACCACCATCATCGACGGTGCAGGCGTTCGCACCGACATCGACGGTCGCATCTCGCAGATTCGTCAGCAGATCGGTGACACCACTTCGGACTACGACAAAGAGAAACTGCAAGAGCGTCTGGCCAAGCTGTCCGGCGGCGTTGCAGTTATCAAAGTCGGCGCTGGTTCCGAAGTTGAAATGAAAGAGAAGAAAGCCCGCGTTGAAGACGCCCTGCACGCTACTCGTGCAGCCGTTGAAGAAGGCGTGGTACCTGGCGGTGGCGTAGCTCTGGTCCGCTCCCTGCAAGCAATCGCCGAACTGAAAGGCGACAACGCCGATCAGAACGTTGGTATCGCTCTGCTGCGTCGCGCTGTAGAAGCTCCACTGCGTCAGATCGTTGCCAACTCCGGTGACGAGCCAAGCGTTGTAGTCGACAAGGTCAAGCAGGGTTCGGGTAACTTCGGTTACAACGCTGCTACCGGCGAATACGGCGACATGATCGAAATGGGCATCCTGGACCCGGCTAAAGTGACTCGCTCTGCTCTGCAGGCTGCGTCCTCTATCGCCAGCCTGATGATCACCACCGAAGCCATGATCGCTGACGCTCCGGACGACAAAGCACCAGCTGGCGGCGGTATGCCAGACATGGGCGGCATGGGTGGTATGGGCGGCATGATGTAAGCCAGCTTCACCGCTTAGCTGTAACCCATAAAAGAACCCCGCCTTGTGCGGGGTTTTTTTATAGGCAGGATCCTGGCTTTGCTTCAGCAGGCTACCGCCCCATACAAGTCTCAAGAACAACGCCAAACGAGCGTCGGAAGGCTGAGCGCAGGTGTCGTGGTGTGGGTTGCTCGGCATGGATGCCGAGCGAGCGCCGTTGGGCCATGGATGGCCCGTCGGCGCGTGCCCACACCACGGCACCGGAGTCGAAGGAACCCCTGCGAAGCAGGGGCCGCACGTCAGCGATAAATGGTTTCCCCCCTTTGCCGAAACAAAGGGGGTCGACCGTCAGTGCGAAACCAAAATAAGCAGCACAAAAAATGTTGTTGCCACCCGATGTCAAGCTCACCTCAAGTAACTCCATCTGCTACTGGCTCTTGCCCACCGTTAGCCTTAAGCTGCGCCAGCCTATTGCTGATGGAGGGCGTGCACATGCGAATTCTTCTTGTCGAAGACAACCGGGACATCCTGGCCAACCTTGCCGATTATCTCGGCATGAAAGGCTATACCGTCGATTGTGCACAGGATGGCCTCTCCGGATTACATCTGGCGGCAACCGAACATTACGACCTCATCGTCCTCGACATCATGCTGCCTGGCATTGATGGCTACACCCTCTGCAAACGCCTGCGTGAAGATGCGCGCCGCGACACCCCGGTCATCATGCTCACCGCCCGCGACCAACTGGATGATCGCCTGCAAGGCTTCCGCTCCGGTGCAGACGACTACCTGCTCAAACCTTTCGCCCTGTCCGAATTGGCGGCACGCATCGAAGCCGTATTGCGCCGTGCCCAAGGAGGCGGGCGACGCACCCTGCAAGTCGCCGAACTGGTCTACGACCTCGATACGCTGGAAGTAACCCGTGAAGGTCGTCTGCTCAAGCTCAACCCGGTCGGCCTGAAGCTGCTCGCCGTTTTGATGCAGAAAAGCCCGCACGTACTGCGTCGCGAAGTCTTGGAAGAAGCCCTCTGGGGTGACGATTGCCCGGACAGCGACAGCCTGCGCAGTCATGTGCACCAGTTGCGTCAGGTCATCGACAAGCCTTTCGACAAACCGCTGCTGCAAACCGTACACGGTGTCGGCTACCGCCTGGCCGAGGGCCGGGATGGAGTTTAAGCAAAGCCTTGCTCAACGCATCATCATCGCTTTCGCGTTGATGAGCGCGTTAGTGGCGGGTTCCTTTGCCATGGGGATCGTCGCGACTGTCCACCTGGTAGAAGAGAAACTGATTTCAGCTGGCCTGGGCGGCGACCTGCACCGTTTACTGCTGCTCGACAGTGTCAGCGACTGGAGTCACCGTCCGGAGCCTGATCAGCTGTTCTATTTCAGCGGCGGCCCCGGCGATTTCGATATACCCAGCGACCTCCGGCACCTCGATCCAGGCTTCCATGAAGTGTTTCGTGGCCCGCTGTCGTATCACGCCATGGTCGAAGTCGTGGACGGACGCCGTTATGCGCTGCTTCAGGATCAGAGCGATTTTGAAGAGCGCGAGCGGGTCTTGTTCGCAGTCGTGCTGGTGGGTTTCGTGCTTGCTTTAGGACTGGCGGTGTTCCTGGGCTGGGTGTTGGCTCGGCGGGTTATGGCGCCTGTTGTGCGATTGGCCCGGCAGGTACGCCATCGCGATCAGCTACTCGGCCTGGCACCGCCGCTGGCACCCGATTACGCCGCTGACGAGGTGGGTGAACTGGCCGTCGCCTTCGATGCGACGCTGGGGCGCTTGCGTCAGGCGTTGACTCGCGAGCGTATGTTCACCAGCGATGTCAGCCATGAGCTAAGAACCCCCTTGATGGTACTCGCCAGCTCCTGCGAGTTGCTGCTGGACAATCCGGCGCTTGATACCCGGGCGAGGGCGCAGGTCGAGCGGATTGCCCGGGCTTGCGAAGAGATGCGTGACCTTGTGCAGACCTTTCTCATGTTGGCCCGCACGCAACGTGAAGACGCCAACATGGTCCCCAAGGTGTCACTGCAGAGTGTTGCTGAAGACCTGATCGCACTTTGGCGCGACCCTATCGAAAGCAAAGGGCTGCAACTGACCGTTCGATCGATCGGCTCAAACGAGCCTTCAGGGATCCTTTATAACTCCACTTTCCTGCATGCGGTCATGGGTAATCTACTGCGCAATGCCTTGCACTACACCGATCAGGGATTCATCACCCTTACGTTGCAGCAGGAAGGCTTTCTGGTGGAGGACAGCGGTGTCGGAATCCCGGAGGAGAAGCGAGAAGCCATGTTCGAACCTTTCGTGCGGGGCAATGAACAGCGCGGCGAAGGTCTTGGCCTGGGCCTGTCACTCGTTCAACGGATCTGTGAGAACCAAGGGTGGAGTGTCAGCCTCAGCCCGATGGAACCCAACGGTTGCAGATTCAGTGTGAAACTCAGAAAGTAAACCCAGCTTCTTTTTCGCCCGTTAAATAACCGCCTTGTTTCAGTTCTGAAACAAATCTGACGCCCGCCTTTGTGCTTTGTAACAGGGCTGCTAACTCATTGAAGTATCTGGAAACATTCGTCCTCCTGCCCGACATTTTTTTCACATAAGCATGACCTGATCATGACAGCGCGCTGGCTATCTTGAGTTCATCAACTTCAGGAGCCGCCCCATGAGCAAGCGCATCGAGCTTGAGTTCTCACGCAAGTACGACCAAGAGCATGCCCAACAATATTTGCAAAAGCATAAGGACAATCTGTCCCGTCGCTTGTCTCATTGGCGCGATGAGCAATTGGCAAGGACTGCTTTGCATCGTGCGGGTGATCCTGGGTTAGTGCTTGATCTGCCCTGTGGTGCAGGTCGTTTCTGGTCACTGCTGGCGGAAAAATCGAACCGGATGATCATCGGCGCAGACAACTCGGCAGACATGCTCAAGACCGCTTGTGCTGCTCAGCCTGCAGAAGTGGTGAAACGGGTACAACCCTTGCAGACATCTGCATTCGACATTGACCTGCCCGATAACGCCGTGGACAGCATTTTCTGTATGCGGCTGCTGCACCACGTCGGTCAAGCCGATCATCGCCTCGCTCTGTTAAAGGAGTTTCAGCGTGTTACACGTGACAGTGTGATTGTTTCACTTTGGGTGGATGGCAATTTCAAAGCATGGAAGCGCAAGCGTCTCGATAAGCAGCGCATCGCGAAGAATGGGCAGGATAGTTACCAGAATCGCTTTGTGTTACCGGCCGCTACTGTTGAGGCCGAATTTGAGCAGGCGGGATTTCGTATTCAGGAGCGGTTGGATTTCTTACCGACGTACGCCATGTGGCGTGTGTACCTATTGCGCAAGAGGTAACAAGATGGGCGTGCAAGTTGCTGTGGAGCCCACGGTTTTAAAGGATGAGCGTTTCGATTTTTTCTGGACGCAGCACGGAGAATGGGTTGAAGAACCCAACCAGCGTCGCGGTGGCGAAAGCGGCGTACAACGAGTGTTTACCGAGAATGGTCGGCTGATTTACGTCAAACGGCAGGTCGGGCATATCTATCGCAGCTGGCTGCACCCGTTCGGGCGACCGACCGTGTTGCGCGAACGCGACGCCATCCAGGGCTTGAGCGAGCTTAATGTCAACGTTCCCAAACTGATTTTCTGTGGTGCGCAACGTGATGAAAGCCATCAGTGGCGTGCGTTGCTGGTGACTGCTGCGCTTGACGGCTATGTCGAGCTGGATAACTGGTATGCCGCAGGTGGCCGGGAGCAGCATGGCGAGGCCACTCATGATCAAGTGCTCCAGGAACTGGCAAGCAATCTGGCGCGCATGCATTTGGGGCGCTGGCAGCATGGCTGTCTTTACATCAAGCATGTATTTGTTCGTATCGTCGGCGAAGGTGCAGATGCCAAAGCTGAAATTGCGTTGCTCGATCTTGAGAAGTGTCGACGCCGTTTGAACCCTGTTGCTGCCGCCCGTCATGACCTCAGACAATTGCGCCGCCACTCGTCGTTCTCATCAACAGATTGGCAGAAGTTGGTCTACTTTTATCAGGCAGCGTTTGGCAGCGCTATCAAGGGTTTAGACTAATGAAACTAGAACTGGCACGAGGTTTGTTCATTCTAGGTGCGCTGGTGGTCACTTCCGTCGCCATGGCCGCTTGGGTTGAGCCTGGAACGAAGGTTTTGAGCGCATTGCATGGCGAGGGGCATTGTCCGTTGCCCCGGATAGCGAAGACGCATGACACGGTAAGCCCAAGTCATGATCTGTTGCTCCTGATGTTCGGCCTGGCTCAAGGCTCGGGAACGGCGCGTTAGCTCTCACGGCTTTCGCAACATCGACTTTAAGGCCCCTTTATTGGGGCCTTGTTGTGTCCGGCGTTAGTCCGCGTGGGGTTCTGGTTCCGGACCTGTCACAGGCTTTTTATCAGGCGCTGCGAGCAGGGTGTAGACGCAGGGCAGTACAAACAAGGTGAATAAAGTCCCGACCGACATCCCGGTGGCGATGACCATACCGATATCAAAGCGGCTGACAGCCCCGGCGCCCGTTGCCAGGATCAGCGGCACCATGCCGAAGACCATGGCAGCCGTCGTCATCAAGACCGGACGCAAACGGATGGCTGCCGCTTCTTCAACGGCCTCGCGAACTGACAGGCCCTTGTCGCGACGTAATTGATTGGCGAACTCGACGATCAGGATGCCGTGTTTGCTGATCAGGCCTATCAGTGTCACCAGACCCACCTGGGTATAGATGTTCATGCTCGACAGGCCGAGGAACAGCGGGATTAAAGCCCCACAAATCGACAACGGAACCGTGACCAGAATCACCAGCGGGTCGCGGAAGCTTTCGAACTGAGCGGCCAGTACCAGAAAAATAATCGCCAGCGCCATCGCAAAGGTAACCCACAAGGCGCTGCCTTCCTGCACGTATTGTCTGGACGCGCCTGCGTAGTCGTAGGCATAACCGGCCGGAGCTTCTTCACTGGCGATCTGTCGGACTGTTTCGATGGCCTCTCCCATACTGACGATGGGAAAGCCCTGAATGATCGCCGAGTTCAGTTGCTGGAACTGATTCAATTGCCGAGGGCGGGCCCGGTCAGTCACTTTGATCAGCGTCGATAGCGCCAGTAGCTGGCCATCGCTGCTTTTCACGTAATAATTGTTGAGCCAGCCGGGGTTGTCACGATAGGGGCGCTCGACCTGAGCAATAACCTTGTAGCTGCGGCCTTCGATGGTGAACCGGTTGATTTCCTGTTCGCCCAGCAGGGTCGCCAGCGTGCCTCCGAGGTCTTGCATGGAGACACCCATTTGCGCAGCCTTTGCGCGGTCTATATCGACGACAACTTCGGGCTTGTCGAAGGCGAGGTCGATGTCCAAAAACGCAAATTTTCCAGACTCGGTCGCCCGTGCCTTGATCCGTTCGACAACTTGCAACAATGACGCGTAGTCGTTCGCGGTATTAACAACGAACTGAAAAGGCAGACCTTCGCCGGTGCCTGGGAGCGACGGCAGATTGAAACCGAAGATCTGCAAACCGCTGATGTCTGCCAGTCGTGCCTGGACCTCGGGGAGGATCTCCATCTGTGTGCGATTGCGCTCGTCCCATGGTTTGAGCAGGAAACCGCCTATGCCCGTCTGCACGCCGTTGAAGCCATTGATCTGGAACGAGGAGTAGTACTCGGGGAACTCCTTGAAGATCTTGATGAACTGGTCGGTGTAGGTGTTGATGTAGTTCAGGTTGGTGGGCTGCGGTGACGTCGCCATCATGAAAATGATGCCCTGATCCTCGTCGGGCGCGAGCTCTGACTTGGTGAACTTGAGCAGTACCGGAATCAGACAGAGCACGATAACCGCGAAGACCAGCACCACCGGACGTGTGTCCAGGGTGCCGTGCAGCATCCGCTGGTAGCGCCGCTTCAGCCTCTCGAATGCCTGATCGAGCTTGTGTGAAAGGCCGGTGGGGTTCTCGTCGCGACGCAGAAGCAGGGCGCACATCATGGGCGAAAGGGTCAGGGCAACCACGCCCGAAATCACCACCGCGCCCGCCAGAGTGAGAGCGAACTCCTTGAACAGCGCACCGGTCAATCCTTCCAGAAAGCCGATAGGGGCATAAACCGCCGCCAGGGTGACAGTCATCGACACCACCGGCATGGCTATTTCCCTGGCCCCCTCTATAGCGGCATCGAAGGGTGTTTTTCCCTCTTCGATGTGCCGGTGAATGTTTTCCACGACGACGATTGCGTCGTCCACCACCAGCCCGATTGCCAGCACCATTGCCAGTAGTGTGAGCAAGTTGATGGAGTAGCCCATCAGTTGCATGAAAAACAGGACACCGATCATCGACAGGGGAATGGTGATGACCGGAATCATTACTGAGCGTAGAGCCCCGAGAAACAGGAACACCACAACGATGACGATCAGTACCGCTTCAATCAGGGTTTTAACCACCTCGTTGATGGATGCTTGAATGAACAGCGTTGCGTCGTAAGCGATGGAAACTTTCAGGTTGGGCGGCAGCTGACTTTCCAGCTCCGGCATGATGCGCCGTACCTCTTTGATGACATCCAGAGGGTTGGAGCTGGGTGTGCCTTTGATCCCGATATACACCGACGGTGTGCCGTCGAAAGAGCTGACGGTGTCGTAGTTTTCCGCGCCCATTTCTACCCTCGCCACGTCACCGAGCAAAACCCGGCTGTCGCCTGCGGTCTTGAGTGGGATGGCGGCAAAAGCTTCTGCGGATTTCAGCTCGGTGGTCGCATTGATGCTGGTGACCACATATTCGCCTTTGACCTCACCGGCAGCGGCCAGAAAGTTGTAGCGCCGGACGGCGGTGGTCACGTCGGCGGCCGTCAGTCCGAACCCTGCCAGACGCACCGGGTCGAGCCAGAGGCGCATGGCAAATACCTGATTGCCGAGGATCTGTGCTTCTGCCATGCCCGGTAGTGTTGCAAGCTTGGGTTGTATGACACGCGACAGGTAGTCCGTGATCTGCGGGTTACTCAGTTCAGAGCTGTAGAAGCTGACGTACATCAATGCCGACGCATCGGCGGCCTCCTTGCTCAGTACCGGGTCTTCAGAGTCCTGAGGTAATTTGTTTTTTACTTCGTTGGCCTTGGCCAGCAACTCGGTGAACAGCCGATCGCTGTCGGCACCGATCCGCGCATAGATGGAAATAACGGAAAAATTCTGGCGACTCACCGATGTCATGTAGTCAATGCCCTCGGCGCTGGCCAGACTTTGCTGCAAGGGTTGAGTGATATAGCCCTGGATGGTTTCAGCATTGGCACCGGGGTAGGCCGTGGTGACCGTAATCAGGGCATTTTCCATCTGCGGATACTGGCGAATGGTCAGCTTGCTGAAGGCCTGAAAACCCAGCAGTACGATCAGCAGGCTGACCACCGTGGCGAGGACCGGGCGACGAATGAACGGATCTGTAAAAGCCATGAGTATTCCTTGATCAGTCAACCTGCGGCTGGCTGTTCTGTTCGGCTTGCAGTGTCTGATCTGCACTGATGGCGACGTGTGCACCGGCATCCAGTTTCAGCTGCCCGCCGCTGACTACTTGTTCACCTGCCTTGAGGCCCTTGGTGATGATGACCAGCCCGTCGCGGCGCTCGCCGGTCTCGACGAAACGACGTTCGACAATCAGCTGTAGTTCGCCTTTAGCGTCTTTCTCTGGCGTGCCTTCGGAGTTTTTCTTCGGCAAGACGACGTAAACCGAGTTGCCATAAAGCGTGTAGGTGATGGCGCTTTCGGGAATGACCACCTGAGTTTTCGGGCCGGGGAGCAATACCTGCAGATTGGCGAACATGCCGGGGAGCAAGGTGCTCTGCGGATTGGGCAAGGTGGCGCGAATCAGCACGTTGCGCGTGGCCTCGTCGACCTTGGGATTGATTGCGCTGATCGTGGCCTCGAAACTCTGGTTCGGGTAGGCCGCTACGTTCACCAGCGCGGTTTGCCCGACTGTCAGTTTTGGCAGCGCCTGTTCGGGCACATTGAAGTCCACGTACAGGCTGCTCAAGTCTTGCAACGTAGCGATCACGGTTCCGCTGGCGAGGTAATCACCAACATCCACCTGGCGAATCCCGATCGTGCCGCTGAAGGGTGCCAGAATGCGTTTCTTCGCCAGAGAGGCATTGAGTTGCGCGACAGTAGCGCTGGCTTTTTTGAACTGGGCTGCAAGTTTGTCGAAATCACCTTTGGAGATGGCCTGGTCGCCGACCAGCCGGCTGCCGCGGCCGTACTCGACCTGAGCCAGTCCCAGATCAGCTTCTGCGGTGCCCAGCAGGGCCTTTTCGACGTCGCTGTCCAGTTGCAACAGAGGCTGCCCGATACGGACTTTTTGCCCTGACTCAAACTGCACGGTCTTGACCGTCCCCGCGATCTCCAGACTCAGCTCCACGCCTTGCAGCGCCTTGAGCGAGCCGATGGCGGCCAGGCGGTTCTGCCAAGGCCGTTCGCTGGCGGTCGCAACAGCGACACTGATGGGTGGTTTGGGGGCCGTGAACTGTTGAATCTGCTGATAGACAGAAAACGCCTTGTAGGCCGCGAGCAGCAGCACTACAAGCAACACAACCCCGAGCATGATCAGCATCCGGCGACGCAGCATATCCATTTCCTTGGAGAAAACCGGGTGAGCCCGGCGAGCGACATTGCCGGATATTACAGCGAGAGCGTGCAGGTCGGTACAGTAAAAGACGTGCTTTCAGTGTGTGCTGAGTTTTCCTACAGCCGAGAAATCTCTGGCGCTAGCAGAGGACCTGTAGGAGCTGCCGAAGGCTGCGATGGCGTTGTGTCAGGCGAGAGCTTTCGCAGCCTTCGGCAGCTCCTGCAAAATCCCAAGGCATCACACCAAATGCAGATGGTTATCCCAAAGCCCCGCAGGCAGTTCCAGAGGCTTGGCGAGCAGCTCGTTTTGGCGGCAGTCGTAAAAGCGGCAACGGCCTTGCCCGGAGGTCACTACAAAACCATCTTTTACCGCACCCACCCCGGCGCAGTCGGGCAGGGCGGTGTCGAGGCGTGTTGCGCCGCTGTCCATGTCCCAGATGAAAAACCGGTTGCCCCTCGGTGCAGTGAGCGCTATCAGCCGCAACTCGCTATGTACCGCAACGCTGGCGGTGTAGTGCCCCATGGATGCCAGTTGCTGCTCTGGTACCGGGAAAGCCACAAATGGCTGGCCCGGACGTTTGATTGCCAGCAGCTCCGAGGATTCGTGAGCATCGCCCATGAATTGCTGACCGGACACGATGGTGCCGTCGCTGGCGATACCCAGGTGACGAACGCTGTTCATGGGTTGCGCCAGGGTTTCCTTGCTCAGCAACGTGCCGTCGCGCTGCATCAGGACCAGGCTCGGTTGCATGGCATTCAGGTTCATCTCGACGCGGCTCTCAGCCTCGGTCCGGATCCCGCCATTGGCCACCACCAACGTTTCGCCATCCGGCATCCATGACACCTGATGCGGGCCTATGCCATGGGTAGAAATTTCTCCGGTATGCACCAGACGTTCGTCGACAAACCGATACACACCAAGCAATCCACGTCCTGGATCAGTGGTGTCATTCTCGGTGGTGTACAGCCATTCGCCGCTGCTGTGGATCACCGCGTGGCCGTAAAAATGTCGATCAGGCTGCGAGTGAATGGTTTGCAGCAAGCGCCCGTCATTCAGGTCGATCAGATAGCTTTCTGTGCCCGGCCGACGGGCGACGAACAGCGCCAGACTCAGCGTCGGATGATTGATGATGTCGTGGCAGCGTTGGCCGACCTGCGTTGCAAACACCTGCTGGCCATCCAGACGATAACCCACGGCGTAATGCTGCCCGTCGCCATCGTCGCGCGCGGACAACAGCAGCGGGCTTTGGCCTTTCTGCCGGAAAAGTGTCCAGCCGCCCAAGGTGCAGGCGCTGAGCAACAGGCTTCCGAGTGCCAGGGCCTGGCGTCGCAACATCATCGTGATCTCCCGGTCAGTCGCCGTCGTTGGCGTTGAAGCCCAACTGGATGCCCAGTGCCTTGGCCAATTCACCTTCATGCAGACGATGCACGACGTTGAGGCTGTCGTAGAAGGCGTTCAACTGTTGGCGACCCTCTTCACTGGCCAGCAAATCGGCGAGCGGCGGCTTGAGCTCCGACAGTAGTTTGCGACTGGCTGCGTAAGCAGCGTCGATCTTGTCTGCCAGCGGTTTCTGCTCGGCGGGCAACAGGCCACGCAAACCTTTGTTGTCCACGCCGGCCCACACCGTCTGGGCGCTTCCCAGACTTGCTTCGAGGCTGCTCAGGGATGATTGGCTACGCCATGCGTCCGCCTGGAATGGCTGCGGCTGGCCTTTGCTCTGGCGACCCAGTGGTGTACCGAGTTTTTTCTTCAGGGTATCCAGTGCGGTGACTTGCACACGCAGCAGCTCGGCGATGGCTTCGTGGGAATCTGCATAGCGCTGGTTGGGGAATTTGCTCAGTTGCGCGAGCATCCCGTCGTTGCTGTTCCAGCGGCTGAGGATCTCTTCAGCCAGGGCTTTCTGGCGTTCGCCAATCGCCGTCAGCAATGGGCAATAACGGGCTTTTTGTTCGGGGTTGGCCATGTCGATGGCCGCATCGAACAGGATGTATTCATAAGCGGACAGGCCCTGGACCACCACGCTGGACTTGGCCAGTGCGTCAGGGCTGATCTGCGGCTGGGCCGTCACCAGTTGTTCCACCTGACGGCCGACAAGATTCTTCTTGTCTGGCCAGAACTGCACCTGCCAGGAGCGATTACCTTCGGCCAAAGGCCCGATCAGCAACGGCTGCAACTCGGCCCAGGTCTTCTGGGCGTAGAGGAAATCGGCACGGGCGGTGGCCAGATCAGTCTTGCCCTCACAGAAAGCCAAAGCGCTAGTCGCCAACTTGCGATCAGCATCAACCCAGCGGCTGTAGGTCGGCAGGATCACTTGCTTGGCAATCGCTGCCGAGGTGACCGCTTGCGGGTCCGACGGTGCGCAGGCACCCAGGGCGAGCGCGGCAAGGCTGGTGAAGAGCAACTTGGGACGGAACATGTCCGGCTCCTTATGGTTTTTAAATGAAAGAAGTCATAACGAATTCAGAAACGCCAGCAGTGCTGCGCGCTGTTCGGCATCGAAAGCCAATACCTGCCGTTGCGCGGCTTGTGCTTCGCCTCCGTGCCAGAGCACCGCTTCGAGCAGATTGCGGGCGCGTCCGTCGTGCAAAAACTGAGTGTGGCCGCTGACGGTTTGCGTCAGGCCTATGCCCCACAAAGGCGGCGTGCGCCATTCGCGGCCTGTCGCCTGAAATTCGGTGCGATTGTCAGCCAACTCATCGCCCATGTCATGCAATAACAGGTCGCTGTAGGGGCGGATTACCTGATTGGCCAGTTCCGGCTCGGCGGCATCATGACGCGTCTTGAATTGTGGCGTATGGCATTGCTGGCAGCCCGCCTTGTAGAACAGGTTTTTACCGGTAAGCACCTGGGGATTTTCTATGTTGCGACGGGCAGGCACGCCCAGGTTACGGCTATAGAACAGCACCAGCCGCAGAATGTTGTCGCTGACCTCCGGCTCGCCGTCCGGGCCATTGCCGTTGGGAGCCGCAAGGCAGTCGGTTTGTACGGGCGTGCAATCGTCGAAATTACGCAGGCTGGTCGTCAGACCCATATCGCCGGAAAACGCATGTACGTTTTGTTGATTCAGATTGGGCTGCCCGGCCTTCCAGCCAAACCGGCCCATGACGACGGTCTGTTGCTCATCGTCCCACACCCAGTTCGGGCGACCGCTAATGCCGTCGCCGTCTTTGTCGTCGGGATCAGCATTGGCCAGAATCGCCGCGTCGGGAATCGCTTCCAGCAGCCCAAGGCCAATCATTGCCGGGGCCACCCTCACCGAGGCGCGGGTTTGCGGGTGCATCGGGCCGTAGCCCAGATGAGTGATGCTCAAAGTCGGCTTGCGCAACTCGACCACCGTGCCATCGCGAAACCTGACCGGCATGGGCTCGTACTCGATGCGTACACGACCCTCCGGGGCGACACCTGGCACTGCCATGTCCTGCAACTGCCCGCCGTAAGTTGGCTCGGGCAGCACGCCATTCTTCTTGATCAGCTCTGCCTGAGCCGGATCATCAGGGATCGACAGGCGTACCAGCATCGACACGGCATTGACGTCATTGGGCTCGGGAGGATGACCGCGACCATCCTTGATATGGCAGTTCTGGCACGCGTTGGTATTGAACAGCGGCCCCAGCCCGTCACGGGCGGTGGTCGTGGACGGGGCGATCACCCAGGGGCTGCGGAAGAAACTGTTGCCTACGCTGAAGTCCAGACGCCGCGCAGGCGACAGATTCGCCGACGGCATCGAGAACGCATTCACATCCCGCTTGTTCACAGTCGCTCTGCCCCCCGCCAACGCCTCGCCAGGCTCTGCCTGCGTGAAACGCGGGGCGTCATCGCACGCACCCATCATCAGGGCACTGAGCAACACAACAAAGGGACGCAGCCGCGTAGCCATAACCATCCTGCAACGAGCCAAAAATCGGGGCGTGCAAGCTTAACAGCCTCGTCCTTTTTGAATAAGAGGGATTATCGTTTGCCTTGGTGGGTGCAATGTATTGTTACGAAATCGTTGGTCAGGCACTTTTCCCCATTTCGGTTCTAGAACTGCATTCTTCTCGAAAATGCTCAAAAAGACTTTTACCCTTGCGCAGGCTTTTGCGGACAGCCTTGCTCTGTTCGATCAATTCATCGCTGGGTTGCTTCCATTCATCTTGCGGTAGCGGTTTAGACCAGTCGAGCACCGATTTCGGAAAGCTGGTTTTGGGCAATCGCTCCACCCAGGCCGCGATATGGCAGGGCAGAGTCCAGCCGCTGCAGAACTGGATAAGAACGAAGCCCAGCAGGTAGGTGATGTACCAGTGATTGTCGCGATACACCTCGCGGCAATAATGGAAATACGCGACGGTCCCTTCTTCAAATTCCTCGCTTACAGACCTTGGCAGGGCACTAAGGCCTTCCTCCATGTAACCGCGAATGGCCTCCCATTCACTGATAGCCAATGTGAGCGAGCCCGTTGGCACAGTTATCCACACCACATCGCCAATTTCCGAATCCCGAAGTCCGATCATCAGCGAGAAGCTGTTATGTACACCGTATTGGGTAACGACCTTGCCGCTGGTCACGCAGGCGATGACTTCTTCCCATGGGATGAAACGCGGTGGCTGACCGCGTTTGGGGACGTAGGCGACTTCGCGGCGTTGGCGGTTGAAGCGGATGGGGGGAGAGGTGGTTTGTTGATGGATTGTGCGGAGGAATAAATATCCGTTTATTAGCGATATAAAGGATAGAACACCCCATACAAACCAATTAGGCAATAGGAGCATAACGACGATGCTGAGCAGCGGACTTCCGTATTTTATATAGTCATACGCGCCTAGCGCAAAACCGATCATTCCGAAAAAGAGAATTATCATTGCTGTTGATCCGATCCATCCTCTTACTCCGAACTCTACGTTGGCGGATCCGGAAGCGAAGTCCATAAATGTAGGGTTCGATTCCCTGTTCAAATTTCTTGAGCTAAACGCTGTAGCGCCCGTAGGCACGGGTTTAGGAGATAAATAAAAGCTTTCGTGGTCGGTTTTCGACTCTAGGTCTCCAGCTCGTGGTAACCGCCAATATTTATCAGATTTCATTTAAGTGCTTCCGAGTGATCTGTATTTCCTGGAAGGCCTCTGTGGGCTTCGGGGTAACAGAAAAGGCACTAATTGGCTTACTATTAACGACGTCCAGAGACAGTGGGATGCGATAGTACAAGTGACCGGCATCCGCTTTCAGATAACTGGATGCAACTGCGGGTCTGACCATTAATCGCAGTTGTAATTGAGATTGCAGACCTAGCCATTGCTCAGGAATATCCAATTGCAAAATCAGAGGGCGATCAGAGACCACTCGTATTAGCGAGGCTAGAGAGTGACCAGCGTCCCATTCATTTTGATTTTTTTGCAGTCGAGCGCTCCAGCGCAGAGACGTATCGTCGAAGGTTTGGAGATTGACCCCGGGCAAAACGAGATGCAGTTTGCGTACAGGTTCGTCTGTAAGCAGCAGACGATGAACCCCTTTATCTAGTACCTGCGGCGACAGGGTAGCTTCAGCCAGTTTTTGGGTGTGTGTCAGCCAATCCCAGTTTTCCGGTTTCAGCCCCCACCAGCACCCCAGCATCCAACGTTGCTGCTCGTCGAGATTGTTGTAGTTGTATAAGGTTTCTCCGCCTAGTTGCAGTGCTGTAAATGCAAGTCCTAATGGTGTAAGGCGCATAGAAAATTGAAGGAATCGAGATCCTCGTGTCGCCCACGATTTCGCTAGCGAGATTTTTCTTTCATTTAGCGGGGCGTTGATGAAGTCTTGGCGTAAGCCTGATACTTCAAAAAAGGCTTTGAAAGTGGCAGTGCCACTGACACTTGTAGATCCGATGTCGCCAGTCAATGCCGCAATGGCCCCTGCTTTCTCTCCTGGTGTGCCTGTGAGAAAAGCCTGTTGCCACTTGTCCCAATTGTCGAGTGTGGTGCCAAGTGCACCGAAAAGTGCCATAGGCGCAATGGCCATTCCAAGGCCCAGCCCTAACTTGCCGGCTCGGGCAGCGAACAGCATTCCAGCAGTAGAATCATTCACTTGTATAATTGAATGTAATGCTTTGTCGATCAGCGCAATATGTATAGTTTGATAGAGTGAAAGTGTGGCTGATGCGATGCTAGAAATAGTGCCGGCCAATACAAAGGCGTGCTTGAATAAAGTGGGATCATTTGGTCTTCTCGCTTCCCATACCCTCCAAGCCTCCCCCAGATTTCCGATCTGCAACCCCACCGCCAACAACGGCACGAACCCACTCTTAAGTGCAACCTTCGTCGAGCCCTCAGTCGCATAGCCCCGCATCGCCCCAGCCCTAAAACGTCTCGTCTCATCATTCAACGCTGCGAGATTCTCAGGGCTGATATCCAGTTGTACCCCGACTCGCCCCGCACCAAGCGTGCTGGTCGGAGTAATACCGTCTTCCAGTTGTCTCACCACCGCCGAACGCTCGTTGCGTGTCGCGAGTAACTCTTTGCTGAACGCTTCTTTACGGACCTGGTATCCGTAGCGTTCTTCTTCGCTCAGCATGCGTTTACGAGTGAGTTTGTCGCAGTTTTTGCGATCTGCCTTGATTTGCTCTTCACGTTCAAGCAGATGAACCAGGCGGGTGAAGTTGTGAGTGAATTTCTCGACATCGTCGGCGCTGGCGATTTTCAGGTGGGCGCCTTCCTGTTGCAGGGCAACCAACATACCCAGCCTTTGCCCACGGTTGGTGAAAGTCTTGAAGTTGTCCATCTGCTGATGAATGGCAGGCGTTTCGAGTTTGGCCTGCATCTGCGCCAGCCATTTTTCCATGCCGAGTGCGATAGCGGGGATGTAAGTCGCGCTAACGGCTTGATGAAGTGAATGAGCGCGGCCTTTGATTTGCAGGCTTTTGCTCCAGTGGCTGCCCATTATGTGGCCGATATCGGATATCCGTTTTTCAGCGTCGGCCAGGCCATCTGTAAAGCCCCGCATGTCGTCCAGGAGTTTTATCAACGCGCCTGATTTGACCCGCAGAAAATCCAGATTCAGCCGACCATAAAACACTGGCAGTACGTAAAACGGCTTGTCATGAAAGTACGCGGCGATCTTCTCCAGCGCTTCATCGGTGCGGCACAAGTCGCGGGTGCAGTTGAACTCTGTCGCGAGGGCGTTGTTCAGTTGTTCGGGATGCTCTGGGTCGAAATACCACGCGCTGCGATGAAATTCTCCCAATGTGAATAACCGGGTTCGGTCGTGGGTGATGGCGTCGAGGCGCTCGGTCCAGCGTTTGAGGTGGAGGCGTTCGCGTTTTAGATAGCGCTGCATTTCCTCATGCCGGACCAGATCGAAAATACCCCGCGAGCCTAGACCTACGCCTTGCAGCGTGCCGATGCTGCTGTCTTCGAGGGCCTCGATTTCATCCTCAAGGTTCTTGTGGAGCGGCTCGCCCAGCGCATCGACCATTTGCCGGTGTTTCTCGTCCATCTGACGTTTGGCGATAACTGTTTCAGATCGCTCGCGCAGGTGTGCACCGCGCATTGACGAATAGTTTCCGTTTTCTCCGCGGGGTACTTCCAGGCCTTGGCTCTTCTCCCAACGCCACTGATTCCGGGCATTGATGTAGTCGTAAATGAACGTGCGTTGTTCCAGGGTGGTTTTTTCGAACAGATCCGATGTTGCGTCAGGCCGTAGAGCGTTGTTCTCGCCCAGCGTCATCAGGGTGTCGATATAGCTGCCCACCACGTATCGCATTTCGTTGTTGTGGCGTTGAGTCCACTCTTCGATCCAGCCGACAACCGTATCCTGTTCCTCGGCAAGGTCGCGCATGATGCCGAGACTGTCTTCCAGAATCAGGTACAGATGGTCGAATTGGTACAGCGCGTTCAGTGAATCCTTGAGTTCGCCAATATGAGCTTCACGGAACAGCGGCTGATGTTCCCACGCGTAGTCCTGGCTTTCTTCGGCGGGCGCATCCGGCGTCGGGCACTGCGGTGCCGGTTGTTCGGCCAGTTCGGCAACGGTTGTTTTGATCTGCTTTTGAACCCGAAGATGCTTGCCGCCGTTTTCGCAGTTCGCTTCAGCCAGATCCACTTGTTGCATGAAGTAAAAGCGGTCAGGGCTGCTGGAAATGACGTGGGCGCATTTCGCAGCAGTCCATTGCAGCTCCGAATACGCAACATGCAAAACACTGTTACGGGCGAAGATGAGTGTCGATTCGCCGGTGGCGTGAGTGCGTTCGTCCTGGGTGACATCATTACCTTGCCACAACAACTTTACGGGCGCGCCATTCTCTATGCGGTACTCATGCAGAGTGTTGGTGGTTTCTTCGATGACGTACAGAAAACCGTCGCGAATCAGCCGCAGACCAATTGGCCGCTGTAGCCCTTGATAGGATTCTGTATCTACTTTGCTGGTCAGTCGTTCTACCCGACCATATCGCAGCGGTAGCAGCTGGATTTTCTTACCCATCAGCGGGCAGGTTCCGATACTGGTGCGAGCGTCCTTGTGGCTGCCGCTTCGGGCTTCCCAGTAAGCGCGATCTTCCTTGGGCAGACGTTTACCGGTCATGGCTGCGTTCCTCGCGATTGTCGGGCTCGCTCCAGGGCGAGCAGATTGGCTTTCTGTACCCGTTGCGAAGGCGTCAGCGATGAGCTTTGGTACAGCAGAGTAGTGATGTCTGGATGGGCATCAGGCGGTTGGCTATGGAGAAATTGCATGACGTTTACGAAGTGCAACAGATCGCTTTCGCTGTGAAAGCCACGCTCATATGCGCCCTTGGCCATTTCGAGGAAATACGCGAAGCGCTGTCGGGAATCGAGCTGCGCCTGAAACTCAGGAAAATGCCGACATGCGTGGAGTTCGATGTTGATCACGACGGCGCGAAAGCTGAGCTCATCCAGCGCTTCGATCTGAGCTTCGCTCAGGCGATAGAGCGTCTGATGGTCGTTGGTCGCGGGTGTTCCGAGACGCCGGTGATGGCGCCATCGCTCTTCAAAGCGGTCTATCGCGTATACATGCTCAATGGGGCCGAACAGGGCGTTATCGGTGTGCGAGGGATATAGCTCGAACAAGGCGTTGGCGACTTGCGGGTCTGACAGGTTAAGCAGGGTTGCTTTGCCGACCGGCTCATCAACGCTGACCAGCCAGCGCAAATGATCGACAACCTCACGTTTATTGGCATCGCTGAACAGCAGGAGGCCCCAGAGCTTTTGCGCGTTCTCCAGAAATGCTCCGAATGTCGGGTCGTATTGGTCTTCAACGGCCACCACAACGGGCGACATATCCAGCAGCTCTTTGAACCGGGTTCCAAGAAACAGCGGATGGCAGTCGACACCGGGGTTCCACTGATAAAGCCGCTTCAGCAGGTCGCCGGTTCGTACGGCGTTGAACAGAAGGTAGCCATTTTGCGACCACGGCAGGTCATCCGGGCCGGATTCGAGAGATTTCATCGAGGCGCGCCTTGCTCAATGGCTATAGGAAAGCGCGCATATTCGTGGTGGGGGAAGGTTGCTACAACCCTGAAATGGCGTTTCGGAAAGGGCTTACAACACTCGCAGAATCGTCCCGCTCCAATAGCCTAAGTGGCAATCCACAGCCATAAAAAAATGCCAGTCAGCAAAGCCAACTGGCACTTCTCAAGTTCACCCGTCCGAAGCATTCATCAGCGAACGCTCAAACTCCGCCGATCAGAATTCGTGATCGGCATTGTCCGGGTTCAGGTCGGTGATGCCGAGCTTGCCAGCGGCTTGCTCGATGGCGCCGGTCTGTTTGACCAGAGCGGCAATGGCGTCGCGAACGATCTGGTTGCCTTCAGTGTTGCCAGCCGCGATCAACTGGTCGAAATGCTGACCTTTGTTGGCTTGGTCGACGATGGCTTGCAGCTTGGCCTGAGTAGCGTCCAGGTCAGCGCGCAGGGTGGCATCGGTGGCTGGATCGGCTTTGGCGACCAGCGACGACAGGCTTGGCCCGCTGACTTTGGTGCCGTCTACACGGGTGTACTCGCCCAGGTATACGTTGCGGATGCCTTTGCCATTGTAGAAATGGGAGTTGTGGGTGTTGTCGCTGAAGCAGTCGTGCTCGTCTTCGCTGGAGTTGGCTTCCAGTGCCACCTTCATGCGCTCACCAGCCAGCTCGCCCAGAGACAGGCTGCCCATGCCGAAGAGCATTTTACGCAGGCCGCTCTCGCCGCTTTCGGCTTCCAGGCTGGCGCGATAGTTGTCGGCAACGCCTGGCTTCCAGTTGTTGGACATTTCTTCCAGATCGCTGACCAGCAAGTCAGTCACCGCTGTCAGGTAGGCACGACGACGGTCGTTATGGCCGCCAGTGCCGCCTGCGCCTTCAATGTAGTCGGAAGCTGGACGCTCACCCGCGCCAGGACCGTTACCGTGCAAGTCCTGACCCCACAGCAGGAATTCGATGGCGTGGTAGCCGGTTGCGACGTTGGCTTCCGAGCCGCCCAGCTCGTTCAGGCTGGCGAGTTTTTCAGGGGTGATTTCTTTTACGTCTACCTTGTCTTCGCCGACCTGTACTTCAGTGTTGGCGATGATGTTGGCAGTGGCGCCCGGGTTACCCAGCGCGTGCTGGTAGTCTTTGGCAACGTAGTCGATCAGGCCTTCGTCCAGGGGCCAGGCGTTAACCTGTCCTTCCCAGTCGTCGATGATCGTGTTGCCGAAGCGGAATACTTCGCTCTGCATGTAAGGCACGCGCGCAGCAACCCAGGCGTCGCGGGCAGCTTTGAGGGTTTTGTCATTCGGGGTGGCGAGGAATTCGTTGATCGCAGTCTGCAGGGTTTTAGCAGCGGCTTCAGCGTCGCTGAATACGGCGGAAACCATGTTGGCGTAGTTGGCGACGACTGCCTTGGCTGCAGCGTCACTGGACTGCGCAGCTGGTGTCGGAGCAGCCGCTTCGGGCGCGGGTGCAGCAGCAGGCGCTGGAGCCGGTGCGGAAGCGGTGGCTGGCGCTGCAGCTTTTTTCTCGTCGCCACAACCAGCGAGGGAAATAGCGATGGCCAGCAGACTAGCGGTTGCCAATGGCATACGAATCATGACGGAATCCTGCGTCTAGAGGGTTCAAGGCGCCAGGCGCCCAAAAAAAGCTGCAACATAATGCGAAAGATTTGCATTCGGTGTAAAGGCCTATTGCCTTTGAGGAAAAGATGAGCGGAGGCGGGCTTGTAACAAAGGGTGTCGCCTACAAGACCGATTGATGAGGGATTCTGTGACAGCAATGCCTGGTCTGGGCTACTTCGCAAGGTTCGGCATAGCATTGTGGGAGCCGAGCTTGCTCGCGATGCAGGCGATACGGTTATCTCAGATAAATCAGGTTGCCGTTATCGCGGGCAAGCCCGGCTCCCACAATGGGCGCCTACAAAACCTCGGCCTTACTGCGCTGTGCCTGTTTCAGATAAGCCAGCAGCTCTCGGCCCGGAAGCGGTTTGCTGTACAGATAACCCTGACCCTCGTGACAGCCTTCGGAAATGATGTAGGCCTCCTGTTCGACAGTTTCCACCCCTTCAGCGATGACCTGCATACCCAGGCTTTTCCCCAGTTGAATGATGGCGCGTACGATGGTTGCGTCGTCATCGTCATCAATCAGGTCCTGCACGAAGCTCTTGTCGATCTTGATTTTGTCGAGCGGCAAGCTCTTCAGGTAACTGAGGGACGAATAGCCGGTACCAAAGTCGTCAATGGCGATCAGCGCTCCGGAGCGGCGCAAGCTCAGCAAATGCTGGGCGGCGGTGCTGATGTCTTCCATCAGGCCGGTTTCGGTGACCTCCAGCTCCAGGCTACGGGGCGGCAGGCGATAAATTTGCATCAGATTATTGACCACCCTCGGCAACTCCGAGTGGTGTAACTGCACAGTCGACAGGTTGACCGCCATGCGCAGGTCGGTGAAGCCCTGATCATGCCATTCGCGCAACTGACGACAGGCCTGATCCAGCACCCATTCACCAATCGCGATAATCGAGCCGTTCTGCTCTGCCAAGGGGATGAACTGATCCGGGGGAACCATGCCATGTTCCGGATGCTGCCAGCGAATCAGGGCTTCGATACCGACCACCCGGTTGTCGCGATAGCTGATTTGCGGCTGATACACCAGGAACAGCTGATTGCGCGGCAGGGCTTCGCGCAGGTCTTTTTCCAGCTCCCGGCGCCGACGCATTTCGCTGTCCACGCTGGCGATATAAAACTGATAGCGGTTGCGCGAGCGCGACTTGGCCAGGGTCATGGTCTGTTCGGCTTTTTGCAGGAGCTTTTCAGTGCTGTCACCGTCTTCCGGGAAGAGGGTGATGCCAATGGTGGCGCGCAGACGGATTTCCTGTTGGCCCAAGGCAAAGGGGGCTTCCAGATCATCAAGGATGTTCTGTGCCAGTTCGGCGGCTTCATAAGGTTGTTCAATGTCAGCCTGAACCAGCGCGAACTGGTCACCGCCCAGACGCGCAAGTGCACCGAGCCGACCGCTATGCCCGCGCAGACGATCCGCAAGAGCCAGCAGCAGTTGGTCGCCGGTCTGGTAGCTGAATTGCTCGTTGATCCCTTTGAAGTCGTCCAGCCCGACACACAACACCGCAACACGGCGTTGCAGGCGGCCGGCGTCGATCAGGATCTTGTCCAGTTGCTGCTGCAATTGCTGGCGGTTGGGCAAGCCGGTCAGGAAATCGTACTGCGCCATACGCAGCAGGCTTATTTCGGCTTCATGGCGCAAATGCGTGTTGCGCTCGATTGAGGCCAGCAGTTGGTTGGCGGTATTGACCCAGATGCCCAGTTCGTTTTTCTCATGGCCCTTGAGCAGGGGCAACTGATGTTCGCTGGGGCGATCCGGGTTGATATTGGTCAGGTGTTCGATGATGCGCGACAGCGGTTTGGTCAGTAGCCAGTGGTAAACCAGGTACAACACCAGCCCCATGGCCAGAGCCCGCAGGACGCCTGATATGAAAATGATCACCGCATTGATGATGAAGCCTTCGCCGTAGGTTGCGGTGTCCATCGTGATGCGCAAGTCACCGTAATACTCGCTGTAGGGACTGCGGCCAACCAGTTGGGTGGTGAAGCTGCGCTCCTGGCCGAGAATCAGGTCGGTCAGCCAGCGGGTGGAGGAGGCTTTGAGGGGGCGCGATTTTTCGGCGAGCAACGTTTCGTTCGGATGCCCGATAGACGCCATCCGCACCGCGTTGTCTTGAAACAGGCCCTCGATGACCTGCATGCCCATTTCCCGGTCCAGGCTGTAAACGGCCTGAGTCGACGGGTCACGAAACATGTCCAGTATTCGTTCCGCATCGCTGGCCACTGCCTGCCGAGTCTTGTACGCATCGTAGACAATCTGCGCACAACTCAAGACCACGCCTACGATCAGTGCAGAAAGCAGCACCACACGCAGCAACTTTACTGACAGGCTGTTTTTGAGTTCCAGCTTCAAATGGCTATTCCTTAATCCGTGCTGGGTGCATCAAGCCTTTGCAACCATCAAAAAACAGTTGAGCCAGAACGAGATCGCCAAACAGCGATTTTGCTCCTCGTCACCTGCTTCCCTGCTCCGTCCCGACTTTATCGCAAAGTCAGGCATTCTCACTGTGTCGGACAAAAACCTTTGAAACTTGAACGAAATCTTGAAAACCCAAGCGAATGATATTAGTCCGCTATCGCTCGCTGACAATACCTAAAATACAGTTTGCCGACGAAAAAAAACCCGGCAATGCCGGGTTTTCTTGACTGGATCTGAAATCAGGCAGCGAATTGCTTCGCTACGAAGTCCCAGTTGACCAGGTTCCAGAACGCTTCCACGTACTTTGGACGCAGGTTGCGGTAGTCGATGTAGTAAGCGTGTTCCCACACATCGCAGGTCAGCAGCGGGGTGTCGCCGCTAGTCATTGGGTTGCCTGCACCGATGGTGCTGGCCAGAGCCAGGGAGCCGTCAGGTTTTTTTACCAGCCAGCCCCAGCCGGAACCGAAGGTGCCGATAGAGGTTTTGCTGAATTCTTCTTTGAACTTGTCGAACGAGCCGAAAGCCGCATTGATTGCGTCAGCCAGTGCGCCGGTAGGTTCGCCGCCAGCGTTTGGCGCCAGGCATTCCCAGTAGAACGTGTGGTTCCAGACCTGAGCGGCGTTGTTGAAGATGCCACCCGAAGAGGTCTTGATGATTTCTTCCAGGGTTTTGCCTTCGAACTCGGTGCCAGGCACCAGGTTGTTCAGGTTCACGACGTAGGTGTTGTGGTGCTTGTCGTGGTGATATTCCAGTGTCTCTGCGGAAATGTGCGGTACCAGAGCATCTTTAGCGTACGGCAGCGGCGGCAATTCAAAAGCCATGGTTTATCTCCTAATCAGGTCAGTTGCGGTGAGCGCAAGGCCGATCACGGGCGGCCAGACAGAACATGCACCGGCGAGTTTGTACTCTTTGCGGCGCAGGGTCAGGATCATAGCACCGGGTCTGCCCGTTAACCACGCAACAACTGTGTGGGATAGAGGTTCCAGAGGATTTGATTAATGGAAACGATCTCCTGAGGAGATCGCTTTGTGTTTTTGACACCGAAGATGTCGCACTGCAAAAACAACCCTGTGGGAGCGAGGCTTGCCCGCGATACATGAGACGCAGCCAGAAGACACACCGCGTTATCATTTATCGCGAGCAAGCTCTGCTCCCACAGGGTTTTGCATTTAGCGTTATGGATTTACGCAGCCCTGATCAATTGAAGGGCAACACTGAACATCATCACCGCGACCATCAGGTCCAGCATTCGCCAGGTGGCAGGGCGGGCAAGCCATGGAGCCAGCCAGGCCGCGCCGAGCGCCAGGGTGCTGAACCACAGCAATGACGCACTGGCCGCACCCACAACATAAGCTTCAGGCACACTTTGTTGAGCACCCAGCGAGCCGACCAGCAATACCGTATCGAGGTAGACGTGAGGGTTTAGCAAGGTCACGGCCAAGGCGCTGAGCAGGACAGCCCGGCGCGAGCGCTGGCCTATGATCTCGCTTTTTTGCAGGCTCTGGCTTGAGCAGGCACGCCGCAAGGCAAGGCTGCCGTACCAGAGTAAAAACACCACGCCGCCCCAGCGTGCGACTGCCAGCAATGTCGGATTCTGTGCCAGCACATTGGCCAGCCCAAACACACCGGCCGCGATGAGGATTGCATCGCAGATAATGCACACCATCGCTACAGGTAAATGATGTTCGCGACGCAGGCTTTGCGCCAGAACAAAGGCGTTCTGAGTGCCGATAGCCATGATCAATCCGCCAGCGACCAGCAGACCATTGAGATAACTTTGCCACATGAGATGTATGCTCCAGCGTATTTAACCGTCTGCCTCGAAGCCTGAATGGCCAGCAGGTTTGTGTGGCAAGTGTGGTACTCAGCGATGTATAAGAAAAACAAATCTTGCTGATCGCTCATTAGGAAAAATGATGTTCGACTACAAACTGCTTTCTGCCCTGGCGGCGGTGATCGAGCAGGCGGGGTTCGAGCGTGCCGCGCAGGTATTGGGATTATCTCAGTCTGCGGTGTCCCAACGGATCAAACTGCTGGAAGCGCGCGTGGGTCAGCCCGTGTTGATCCGTGCCACTCCACCCAGTCCCACTGATATCGGGCGTCGCTTGCTCAACCATGTTCAGCAAGTGCGGCTGCTGGAGCGTGACCTGCAAAGTCAGGTACCGGCACTGGATGAAGAGGGGATGCCGGAGCGCCTGCGTATCGCCTTGAACGCCGACAGTCTGGCGACATGGTGGGCGGTTGCGATTGGCGATTTTTGCGCGCAGAACAATCTGTTGCTCGATCTGGTCGTTGAAGATCAGGACGTCGGTCTCAAACGCATGCGGGCTGGCGATGTAGCCGCCTGCTTGTGTGCCAGCGAACGACCGGTTGCCGGTGCGCGCAGCCTGTTACTGGGTGCCATGCGCTATCGTGGCCTGGCCAGTCCTGCATTTATTGCACGTCACTTTTCCGAGGGTGTCGATGCGAAAAAACTCGCCCGGGTTCCGGCTCTGGTGTTCGGGCCTGATGACTTTCTACAGCATCGCTACCTGGCGTCATTGGGGGTTGAAGGGGGATTCGAGCATCATGTCTGTCCTTCTTCAGAAGGTTTTTTGCGCATGACTGAGGCCGGAGTAGCCTGGGGGCTGGTTCCGGAAATACAGGTGCGCGAGCAACTCAAGCGGGGTTCGCTGGTGGAGTTGGCCGCAGACAAGCCGGTGGACGTGCCTTTGTACTGGCATCATTGGCGTAATGGCGGGCAGTTATTGACCCGATTGACAGAGCATCTGGCGCAGCAGGCGGGGCAGTGGCTGGTGCCGCTACAAGTGCGATGACTGGGCCTGTGGAGCTAACTTGTTGGCGAGGCGCCGTACCTGACACACCGCTTCGCCAACAAGTTGGCTCCTACAGAATCTCTGTAAACCAGATAGACCTGTGTTTTTGATACAAGCAAAAAAATCTCTAACGGAGCGGTAAATGAAAATTCTGGTCACCGGCGCAAGCGGCTTTATTGGCGGGCGCTTTGCGCGGTTCGCCCTGGAGCAGGGTTTTAGCGTGCGGGTCAATGGCCGTCGTGCCGAAGGTGTCGCGCACCTGGTCAAGCGCGGTGCTGAATTCATCCAGGGGGATTTGATCAACCCTGATCTGGTCCGCGTGCTATGTGCCGATGTCGATGCAGTGGTGCATTGCGCTGGCTCGGTGGGCGTCTGGGGGCGCAAGCAGGACTTCTTGCAGGGTAACGTGCAAGTCACTGAGAACATCGTTGAGGCCTGCCTGAAACAAAGGGTCAGAAGGCTGGTCCATTTATCGTCGCCTTCGATCTATTTTGATGGCAACTCGCATCTGGATATCAATGAGGAGCGCGTACCCAAGCGCTTCAAGAGCCACTACGCCGCCAGCAAATATATGGCTGAGCAAAAGGTATTTGGCGCAGAAGAGTTTGGTCTGGAAGTCATCGCCTTGCGCCCGCGTTTTGTAACCGGGGCAGGCGATACCAGCCTCTTCCCGCGGCTGCTGCACATGCAGCGCAAGAAGCGTCTGTCGATTGTCGGTAATGGCTTGAACAAGGTGGACTTCACCAGCATTCATAACCTTAACCAGGCCCTGATCAGCAGTCTGCTGGCTGACAGGTCGGCGTTGGGCAAGGCCTACAATATTAGTAATGGCACGCCGGTGCCGCTGTGGGATGCCGTCAATTACGTGATGCGTCGCATGCAGTTGCCGCAGGTCACACGGTATCGTTCGTACGGCCTGGCTTACTCCGCTGCCGCGATCAACGAAGCGGCGTGCATGCTTTGGCCCGGACGTCCCGAACCTACGCTGTCGCGGTTGGGCATGCAGGTCATGAGCAAGGATTTCACTCTGGACATTGGCCGCGCCCGGCACTATCTGGACTACGACCCACAGGTCAGCCTATGGACGGCGCTGGATGAGTTTTGTGACTGGTGGCAAACGCAACAACACAGGTGAGCGCTTTAGGCTGCGGCTGCAGCGGTTATACTCGCGAACTTCGAGCATTTTCATCACGGTTTTAGACAGGGTTATTCATGCGTAACGATCCTTACGACGACGTCGATGACGTTCCGAATCTCAGCGCCAAGGACGATGACGACGACTTTGCGCCCACCGCCGGTGCACGCAAACGCACGACGGTGTATTCCCGTGACACGCCCGTAGTAAAGGTCAAAGGGCCAAGCACCGGCCCTCTTTGGGCATTGGTGGGTGCGCTGTTCATAGCCTTTTGTGGCTTGGGCTGGTGGAGTTTTCAGCAGATTTCGTTGATGGAGCAACAGCTGGTTGCGACTCAGGAAAGCTTTGCACGGATCAGCGAAGAAGCCGCCGGCCGTTTACAGGACATCTCCGGCAAAGTCGTCGCGACTGAATCAGTGGCGGTGGACGGAGAGGCGCTCAAGCAGCGCATCAAGCTGATCGAAGACCAGTTGGCTGACCAGGATAAACAGCAGGAAGGCACAACCGGGCAGCAGAACCAGTTGCAGCAGCGTCTGGAACAGATCACGACGCAGGCGACGCAGTTGCAGACGAGCAATACGCAACTGCAGGAACAGCTTAAAGCCGTCACCACCGAGTTAGCAGCGGTGAAGGCTTCGATTCCGGATCATAAAGCGGCTCAGGGTGATCTCGCTCAAGTCGACACCCAGCTTAAAAGCCTCAGCGCCGATGTCGCTGCACTGAAGAAACAGGGCAACCCGACGGCAACCATCGAGCGTCTTGAGCAGGATTTGATCGTGCTTAAAAGCGAGCAGGAAAACCGTCCGGCTCCAGCGGCAGCCAGCAGCAACACTGCTGAATTCGACGCCTTCCGTGCTCAGATGACCCGCAACATCAACACGCTGCAGAGCCAGATTCAGAACCTGTCACAGCAGGTGAATGCACGCCGGTAACAGCCGTATCCCCGGTAGGAGCGAGCTTGTTCGCGAAGCGATTTTCCTGAGTGGTCAGGTCCAAAGCTTCGCTAACAAGTTTGCTCCTGCAGATGTATTACAACGCCGGGTAATCGATATAACCCACTGGCCCTTTACCGTAGAACGTCTCCGGATGCGGAGTGTTCAACGGCGCATCCTGCTTCAAACGTGCTGGCAAGTCAGGGTTGGCAATGAAAGGCACGCCGAACGCCACAGCGTCGGCTGAACCATTGGCCAGCCAGGCATTGGCGCTGTCCTTGGTGAATTTCTCGTTGGCGATGTACGCGCCGCCGAAAGCCTTTTTCAACTGTGGACCAATGCTGTCGCCCGCTTCGCGCTCGCGAGAGCAGATGAACGCGATGCCTCGTTTGCCCATCTCGGCAGCTACATAGCTGAAGGTTTCAGCCAGGTTGTCGTCACCCATGTCATGAGAGTCGGCACGTGGTGCCAGATGCAGGCCCACACGGCCAGCGCCCCACACTTCAATTGCCGCATCGACCACTTCGAGCATCAGGCGCGCGCGGTTTTCCAGAGAGCCGCCGTATTGGTCGGTACGCTGGTTGGTGCTGCTCTGCAGAAACTGATCCAGCAGATAACCATTGGCACCGTGAATCTCTACACCGTCAAAGCCAGCAGCTTTGGCGTTTTCCGCGCCGGTACGATAGGCGTCAACCACGTCGGCGATTTCCGCCAGTTCCAGTGCGCGAGGGGTGACGTAATCCGACAGCGGGCGAACCAGGCTGACATGACCTTCAGGCTTGATGGAGCTTGGCGCGACCGGGGTTTCGCCATTGAGGTACGACGGGTGGGAAATGCGCCCGACGTGCCACAGCTGCAGCACGATTTTGCCGCCTGCGCCGTGTACTGCTTTGGTGATGTTGCTCCAGCCACGCACCTGATCGCTGGACCAGATGCCTGGTGTATCCGGATAGCCAACGCCCATTGGCGTGACTGAAGTGGCTTCGCTGATGATCAGGCCTGCCGACGCGCGCTGTACGTAATACTCCGCCATCATCGCGTTCGGTACACGACCGTCATCGGCGCGGCAGCGAGTCAGCGGCGCCATGACGATACGGTTGGCGAGTTGCAGGTCGCCTAGCTTGATCGGGTCAAAGATAGTTGTCATGTGTGAAACCCTCTTAATTGATCAGTTGGTAGCCGGAGCCAGATCGGCATTGCCGCCCTGACGAAAAGTAATCAAAGTCACGATCAGTGCGAGCACGGCCAGCGCTCCGGCGGCCAATGGCACGCTGGTCAGGCCGAAGCCGTGAGCAATAACGCTGCCGCCGACCCATGCGCCCAATGCGTTGCCGACGTTGAACGCACCGATGTTCAGGGTCGACACCAGGTTTGGTGCTGCCTTGCCGAATGTCACCACGTTGATCTGTAAGGCTGGCACTGCAGCAAACGCTGCGGTGGCCCAAAGGAACAACGTAATTTCGGTCGGGATCAATGCGATGCTGGTCCAGCTCAAGGCGGTGGAAATAACGGCCATGGCGATGAACACCCCGATCAAGGTCGCGGCCAGGCGACGGTCAGCCAGCTTGCCGCCGATCACGTTGCCTACGGTCAGGCCCAGGCCGATCAGCAGTAGCGTCCAGGTGATACCGTTCGGAGATACGCCAGTGACTTCGCCCAGTAACGGCGCGACGTAGGTGAACAGGGTGAACATTGAGGCCGAGAACAGGGCGGTCATGCTCAGTGAAAGCCAGATCCCTGCGCCTTTTAGCGAGGCAAGCTCGGCGCGCATGTCGAGCTTGAGCTCTTCGCGGTTGGTTGGCAGAAAACGGATCAGGCCGATCAATGCAATCACGCCTATGACGGTGACCGCCCAGAAGGTCGAGCGCCAGCCAGCGTATTGGCCCAGCGCGGTGCCCAGCGGTACGCCGAGCACGTTGGCCAGGGTCAGGCCGGTGAACATCAACGCAACGGCCGAAGCGCGACGATTGGCGGGCACCAGACCTGCTGCCACCACCGAACCGATCCCGAAGAAGGCGCCATGGCACAGCGCAGTGACCACGCGGGCAAACATCAATACGTTGTAATCGGCGGCGATGGCACACAGCAGGTTACCGACGATGAAGATGCCCATCAGCGTGACCAGTGCGGCTTTGCGCGGCAGCCTGGCGGTGGCCATGGCCATGAACGGCGCACCGATCGCTACGCCTAGCGCATAGCCGGTTACCAGCCAGCCTGCGCCTGGAATCGAGACGCCCAGATCGGCAGCGACTTCGGGCAGCAAGCCCATGATGACGAATTCAGTCGTCCCGATGGCGAAGGCGCTAAGCGCCAGAATAAACAGTGAAAGAGGCACTGGGCGTCTCCTGTTGATGGTTGATGTTTTCCTGAAGAAACACAGTTCCTGCAGGAGCCAACTTGTTGGCGAGACGGTAGTTCTTCTTACGCAGGTCCAATGCCTCGCCAACAAGTTGGCTCCTACCTAAAATTCTGTGCTGTCTGGTTGCCTCGGTAGGAGCGAACTTGTTCGCGAGGCGGTGTTTCTGTGTAAGCAAGGCCGCAGCCTCGCCAACAAGTTGGCTCCTACAGGTTATTTCGAACTGTTCAGGACGGCGGATTCAGCTCCAGCAGCAGCGCTTCGACGAAGGCCGCAATCACTTCTTCGTTACGCTTGAAAAAACTCCATTGCCCCACTTTCTTGCTGGTAATCAGCCCGGCACGCTGCAGCGTTGCCAGGTGGGCAGAAACCGTGGATTGCGAAAGCCCGGCGCGCTGATCGATCTGACCTGCGCACACGCCGTTTTCCGTCGAGTGGGTCTGGTCCGGAAAGCAACTGAGCGGGTCCTTCAGCCAGACAAGAATCTCCCGGCGAACAGGGTGGGCCAGGGCTTTTATTATTTCGTCGAGGTCGATAGGCATGTCGTTCTCAATATGGGTTTAACGCTATATCGCGATGAGGCGAACTTTATATCTGTATTTCGCGATATACAAATATGATTTGCTGCTGAGGATAGTGAAAAACGCTATATCGGGTTATATCGATATAGGCGCGGGACGTAATTCGGCGTAGGCTGGGCGCCATGAACTACCTCGCACATCTGCACCTCGGTGGCCAGCGACCGGCTCAACTCCTCGGCAGTCTCTATGGCGATTTCGTCAAAGGACCTGTGGCTGGACGTTTCCCGGACGAATTGGTGCAGGCGATTCAACTGCATCGCAGCATCGATGCATTCACCGACAGTCACCCGCTGATCAAACAGGCGATTGCACGCTTTCCTGCCGAGCGCAGACGTTACGCGGGCATCGTGCTGGATGTGTTTTTCGATCATTGCCTGGCCCGGGACTGGGCGCATTACGCTGATGTGCCGCTGGCAGCTTTCACGCGCAAGGTTTACGGTGTGCTGGCCGCCGAGCCGGAGTTGCCTGAGCGGCTGGCGCGGATTGCACCGCACATGGCCGCTCACGACTGGCTGGGTTCTTATCGGGAATTTGCGGTGCTGGAACAGGTATTGGCGGGGATTTCGCGTCGCTTGTCACGGCCAGAAGGGTTGGCAGGCGCAATGCTCGAACTGCATGACCTTTACCAACCCCTGAGTGCAGACTTTGCCGAGTTCTATCCGATCCTGCAGGACTTCTCTCAAGCCGCTCTGGCCGATCGCGGGCTTTCGGCAGTCTGAGGTTGAGCGACGGCCTCTTTAGTCACGAAAGACTCAGCGACGGCGGGAGGCACGCCAAACAATGCGACCTGTACGGCTTGCTGCGCCTCATAGGCCAGCGCTGCGCGCTCCTTGCCTACAGTGGCAATCGGCGTCAGCAACTGGATGTGCACATCACCTTGTTCATTGGCGAACAGGCGGCGCAAGTGCGAGAGCAAATCGTCGTCGCCAATGAAGGGCGCGATGGGGTCTGGCTCGCCATTGCGTGAATAGTGAATCGCCACTGGTTGCAGCAACACCCCGCTGTCAATCGCACTCGACATCAGGCGGCCATGAAATGTACGCAGGCCAGTACCGTCAGTGGTGGTGCCTTCAGGGAAAATTACCAGTGCGTTGTTCTGCTGCAAGTGGTTGCCCATCTGCTTCTGGATCAGCTTGCTGTCACCCGAACCGCGACGGATGAACAACGTGCCTGCTTTTAGGGCCAGCCAACCCGCCACCGGCCATGTGCGTACTTCGGCTTTGGACAGAAACGACAGCGGAGCCAGCATGCCCAGCAGTGGAATGTCGGTCCAGGACACGTGATTGCTGACCCACAGCATCGGCTGACGCGGGAGCTCGCCGCTGACGGTTACGCGAAACGGCAGGGCAGCGGTCAGGCGCGCCATGAACCATCGGCTCCAGCGCTGACGCCGGGCCATGGAATTGCCGATCTTCATGCGCTCCATGCAGGCGAACGTGCCAGCAATGGTCAGCCCCAGCGCAATCACCAGCAGTACCCGGGCGACTCGGGCATAGCCGCGCAAGCGGCTCATTACACTGCTGCCTTGAAGTGGCGCGCGTAGCGTGGGCAGAGTTCATCGCGCTTGAGCAGGATGAACACGTCGGCGACCTGGAAATCTTCGTCCCAGCACGGCTCGCCGCAGATCTTCGCACCCAGGCGCATGTAGGCTTTAAGCAACGGCGGCATTTCGCAGATCACGTTGTTGGGCAGATCCAGGGCTGGCAGCGGGTTTTTAGGTTCGGCGCGCAGGTTTTCCGTACACAGATAACGTTCGCGCAAACGCTGCATGATGGCGTGGGCTTGAATGCCGCCATCCTGCATGGGGATGCTTGCGCAACCCATCAGGTAGCTGTAGGCACCTTCGTTGAGGATCTCGGCCAGTTCGCTCCACAGCACAGCGATGGTGCCGCCGTTGCGGTACTCGGGGTCAACGCAGGTACGGCCCAGTTCCAGAATCGGACCTTGCAGATGGCCAAGGCCATGCAGGGCGAATTCTTCTTCACTGTAAAAGCTGCCGATGCTGTTGGCCGCTTTGTGGTCCAGCAGGCGCGTGGTGGCGACCAGCTTGCCGGTGTTCAGGTCCCGCACGCCGATGTGCGAGCAATGTACATCGTAATCATCCATATCAAGGCCTTGGTCTGCGCCTTTGAGTTTGGCGTTGAATTCGCCACTGAACACGTTGAAGCGCAGGGCCTGTGCTTCCTGCAAGGCTTTACTGCCGGTCAGACGTTCAGCCTGAAGGCGGCGGTCGGATGCTGTGTCGCGAATGCGGGCGATCTGAGTCATGCGAAGTCTCCGTTAGCCTGCCCTGCAAGTGCGGGCGTTGGCTGTAATGGCCTGGCGCTGCTGTACAAACTCAGGCTAAGGAGAGGCGATGTCATGACCATGAAGGTTTGGTGATGGTTGTGTTACGGGTGCTTCGGTAGGAGCGAACTTGTTCGCGAGGCGTCAGACCTGAATCAGCGCGTAAAACCCCTCGCGAACAAGTTGGCTCCTGCCTGGAAGTCTGATTTGTGCGATTGCCTTGGTAGGAGCGAACTTGTTCGCGAGGCGTCAGACCTGAATCAGCGCGTAAAACCCCTCGCCAACAAGTTGGCTCCTGCCTGGAAGTCTGATTTGTGCGATTGCCTCGGTAGGAGCGAACTTGTTCGCGAGGCGTCAGGCCTGAATCAGCGCGTAAAACCCCTCGCCAACAAGTTGGCTCCTACCTGGAAGTCTGATTTGTGCGATTGCCTCGGTAGGAGCGAACTTGTTCGCGAGGCGTCAGACCTGAGTCACCGCGTAAAACCCCTCGCCAACAAGTTGGCTCCTGCCTGGAAGTCTGATTTGTGCGATTGCCTCGGTAGGAGCGAACTTGTTCGCGAGGCGTCAGGCCTGAGTCTCCGCGTAAAACCCCTCGCCAACAAGTTGGCTCCTGCCTGGAAGTCTGATTTGTGCGATTGCCTCGGTAGGAGCGAACTTGTTCGCGAGGCGTCAGGCCTGAATCACCGCGTAAAACCCCTCGCCAACAAGTTGGCTCCTACCTGGAAATCTGCGCTGTCTGAATATTTGTCACAACTCACTGCTACAGTGCGGCGGTCCACATTCGAGATCCACTCCATGCGACTCGCCTGGTTGTTTTTGCTATTTGTTGTCTTCAACGCGAACGCCGACGCGCTCCAGGACCTTGAGAGTTACGCCTTCCCAACCCGCAACGACCAAACCCGAGAGGGCATTCGCACCGACGCATTATTGGTACTGCGTGACGGTGAGGTGGTGTACGAGCGCTACGCCGGAGTGACCACTGCCCAGACCCCACACCTCACCTGGTCCATCAGCAAAAGCATCATGGCGACGGTGCTGGGTGTTGCATTTGGGGAGGGACGCTTTGCGCTGGATGATCCGGCAGCGAAATTCTACCCACCGTTGCGCGCTCATCCCGACGTCACTATCAAACATCTGATGCAGTGGACCTCCGGCCTGGATTGGCAGGAAGACTACGAATACGCACCGCTCAACTCCTCGGTGGTTGCCATGCTTTACACCCGTGGCCGTGACGACATGGCGCGCTTTACAGCCGAGCATCGCAGTGCTCACAAACCGGGTACGTCGTTCCTGTATTCCAGTGGCGACAGCAACGTCCTGTCTGCTGCGCTGAAAGGCATGGTCGGGGAAAAGGCCTACGCGGACTATCCGTGGACTGCACTGTTCGAGCCGCTGGGCATTCGCAGCGCTGTGTGGGAGACCGACGCCAGCGGCACGTTTGTCGGTTCTTCCTACGCCTACATGACGGCTCGGGATCTGACCCGTATCGGTTTATTGATGCAACGCGGCGGGCTGTGGAATGACCGCCAGTTAGTGCCCAAATCCTGGGTCGACTTTGTTCTGACGCCGTTCGCCAATCAACAGCCAAACTCCGATGCATCTGGCGGCCAGTGGTGGCTCAATCGCACTGCGAGCGGTCAAAAAGGCCCATGGCCCAATGCCCCCGCCGATACCTTTGCGGCGCTGGGGCATTGGGGGCAGGGGCTGTATGTGGTGCCCAGTGCCGGGCTGGTGATCGTGCGCTATGCCGATGATCGGGATGGCAGCTATTCACATGATCAGCTTCTAAAACTGGCCATGGCGGCCTTCGGCAAAGAGGGGCCTGCCGCCGTAGCGCAGTAAACATGGGATCCTACAGAAAACGCATTTCAATAGGGGGAGAGCAATGACTACCGGCTTTATACGTCGACGATCATTCAGCAGTCTGTTGCTATTGATGGCGGTGGCAATTGCGGTGCTGGTGTGGCAAAACCGCGTCGCATTGGCTGCATTCCCGAGCATCATCAGCGCTTATACCGCCAAAGAGTATTGCTCCTGTCGCTACGTCATGCTTAATTCCGCCGAGTATTGCCGTGGCTACGTCAAACAGTACGTACCGAGCAGTTTGCTCGACGACGCGGCGAATAAACGGGTAACTGCCGAAGGTCTTGGCCGCAGCAATGTGGCGACCTGGCAGGGCGAGCGACAAGGCTGTCGCTTGCTGCCGTCAGCGCCATGAAAAACCAGATGCGAACGTAGCAGTTCGCCAGCGGTCAGACAGGCGGTACGGTTGCCCCTTAATGCGCATCTGGAGTTTGCATGCCCATCACAACCCGCCTGCTGCTGGCCTTGCTGGCGCTGACTGCGTTGCCCGCTCAGGCGAACTGGTATCTGGATAACGAATCCTCTCGACTTTCGTTCACCTCGACCAAAAACGCCAATATTGCTGAAGTGCATCGCTTTTTGACCCTGCACGGGAAAGTAGATCGTAATGGCGCGGCTGAGCTTGAAGTCGAGCTGGAATCGGTCAGCACCGGCATCGCACTGCGCGATGAGCGTATTCGCGAGCAAGTCTTTAACGTCGATAAATTCCCCAGAGCTAAAATCAACGCTCAACTCGACCTGGGGCCGATCAATGATCTGGCGCCTGGCGCGCAGCTGGAATTACGCTTGCCGCTGGTGGTGCAACTGCATGGCAAATCCCACAGCTATCGCGCTGAATTGCTTGCAACGCGTCTTGATGAACGACGTTTTCAGGTCGTGACGCTTGAGCCGTTGGTGGTTAATGCTCAGGATTTTGATCTGGTGCCGGGCTTCACGACCCTGCGCAGTGCAGCGGGTTTATCGGCCGTCAGCCTCGCGGTGCCTGTGGGTGCTGTTTTGATCTTCACGGCGCGCTGATATGGCCGGGGCGATTTTTCCGTGGCGTGAAAACAACCAGTTCCGACTGTTGATCGACGGCCCCGCGTTCTTCCCGCGCATGATCGCCGCTATTGACGGCGCTCAGCAGCAAGTCGAGCTGGAGCTTTATCTGGTGGAGGCGGGCGCGTGTGCCGATGCGGTAGTACGCGCTTTGGTGGATGCGGCTCAACGCGGCGTGATCGTGCGCTGCCTGTTTGATGACTTCGGCTCTCAGGCCTTTACCTTGGGCCTGCGCAAGCGCCTGACCGATGCGGGCGTGATCCTGCGTTTTTACAACCGCATCAACTGGCGTCGTGGTGTGCGTAACTTCTACCGCGACCATCGCAAACTGCTGTTGGTGGACAAAAAGCTCGCAGTGGTCGGCGGCACGGGCGTTACCGATGAGTTCTGGCAGCCTGCTGAGCCTGTCAGTGAGTGGCATGAAGTGATGGTGGAAATCACTGGCCCGCTGGTCATCGACTGGCAGGCTTTGTTCGATCGCCAGTTTCACGCCAACCCGCGTCGCACGGCATGGCGACCTGCCGAGAACTTCGGTCTGCCGCGCCTGCCCAAGGTGCCGGTTTCCGGTCACGGATTGGGCCGTGTTGCCTATGCCGATTCCCGCCAGCATCGCGACATTCTGCAGTCGCTGGTGCGGGCGCTGAACAGCGGTCACAAACGTATCTGGCTGGCGACGCCGTATTTTCTGCCGACCTGGAAAGTCCGCCGTTCATTGCGCAAGGCTGCGTCCCAAGGCATTGATGTGCGACTGCTGCTCACCGGCCCGCGCACTGATCATCCTTCAGTGCGCTACGCAGGGCATCGCTATTACCCGCGTTTGCTGCGGGCGGGCGTGAAAATCTTTGAGTACCAGCCATGCTTCCTGCATTTGAAAATGGTCCTGATCGATGACTGGGTGAGCATTGGCTCGTGCAATTTCGATCACTGGAATTTGCGCTTCAACCTGGAAGCCAATCTGGAGGCTCTTGACGTCGGCCTGACGCGGGATGTGGTCGCGAGCTTCGAAAAAGACTTCGCTGTGAGCAAGCAAATCACCTTGGCTGACTGGAAAGCCCGGCCATTGTGGAGCCGGGTCAAGCAGCGGCTTTGGGGGTGGGTTGATCGGTTGGTGGTGAATTTGCTGGATCGGCGCCGCTGACGTGGGACCGGCCGGGCGGCGTTCCGTTTTAGCCGGGAAGTCGGCATTTCTGACGATAAAGATGCAGTGAATGTACTGGCCTCATCCCGGCTAAAGCCTGTCCCACGGGTGCGCGTTAGCCTCGGGCTATGGGGTGTTCAGATTTGTCACCGGCAATCTATAGACCGATCCACCATGGCCTTGGCAATCTCTGCCATGTGGACAACCGAGAAGGCCAGATCACGGCTGGTGCCCATGGCATTGTCTCCTGACTCGTAAGCGGTCGTGATGATGCAGCGCAGCAGGTCAGATGCGTAGTTGAGCGCTTGTTCCTGATTGACAGTTTCGTTGATGGTGAAGAGTGGCGAAGCAGTCTTGGTGTTCTCGAGCATCTTTGCAGTTCCCAGATATTTATAAGGAGCCGCTCCTTTCGCTACCAACGATAAAGGTGGCGGCCGCACGCAAGTGGTAGACCGGTAACCTAGGCAAACCCGGTGCATCCGAAGACGCCAAGCGCGCGGCCACCATAAACATAGGCCGAAAAAATGCGCCTCGCAAAAGGTGGCGCACCGCGCCCAGGATACTCAGGTCTACCAAACCTGATCGCTGATTTTGCAGCGACCGGCGCACCCTAGAGGTCTTGAATCGGGGGCGCAATGCACTCAGAGCACTCTCGGAAATTTCCTTCAAACAAAGAGGAGATGTCTCGCAGTTTCCCGGAAATCGAGCCATGCACAGTACTTATGGGAGCGGTGTTTGGTCTGGGTGGTATTCCGACGATAAACGATAATGCGGTATGTCTTCTGGCTAGGTCTCATGCATCGCGGGCAAGCCCGGCTCCCACAAAGGTTTGTGTTTGCTGCACGAAGAGGTTGTGTCAGCTTTTTCGAGCTGCACTGAAGCTGGCGTCTCGGGTCAACGGGCTTTAACTGCAGGTCGCATTCCCTATGGGAGCGGCGCACGGCGTAGAGATCTATTTGCATCTGCAGACTCTTATTGCTACTGTTTGAATCTACAGATTCAAAAGGTCACGCACATGTCCGCCGTTCCGCAACTCCAGCCGCTCTCCAAAGAACAATGCGTATCCGGTCTGCGCACCGCACTGCGCATTCTCGACAAGTGGGATGCGTCCAGCGAGCAGGCCTGTCGGATTCTGCGTATCTCGCGCAGCACTTATACCCGCGCCAAGCAAACCGGCTCCGAATGGTCAGTCGGGCTGGACATGGATCAGATGCACCGCATCAGCTTCGTACTGAATATTCATGCGGCGTTGCGCACGGTTTTCGATAACCCGGACAACGTGTACGGCTTCCCTTCGATGGCCAACGAAAACGAGTTTTTCAACGGTCGCAAGCCACTGGACATCATGGCTCAGGGCGATATCGTTTCGCTGTATGAAACCTTCCGCCGCGTCGATGCACTCCGGGGCGCGCAATGGTGATGCTCGACAGTCTGCCACTTCTTGCCGAGCAAGAGCGGCGGGCGTATCGGTTGGTCAATTCGAGATTCCCGCCCATCGACCTGTTTGACGATGTTGCCGATGCCGCCGAGTTCGAGGTTTTGTATCAACTACAAGCGCTGACCAATCCGCGGTTGCAGAATGAGATCGGGCGCATTGCGTTGATCCCGGTCGCCGAGATTCCATTCGGCGTTCCCGGTTGTTCCTACGCGGTCGGGCCGTTCACCCATGTGAATCCGGCTGGCTCGCGTTTCAGTTCAGGGGATTTCGGGGTGCTGTATCTGGCCGATGTGATGGAAACCGCAATCGCAGAGGTGCGGCATCACCAGAACCACTATTGGTCGAGAGTGGCAGGACTCAACTATGAGCGCTTCCTGTTTCGTGGCCTGTCTTGCACCTTCAACGAGGTGGCAAATCGAGACGCTACCGGGCTGTCACTTTCGGACCCGATTTACGATCCTAATGACTATTCCCATGCTCGCCAACTGGGCCACGCCGCCAAGCGGGCAGGGTGCCCAGGGCTGCGCTACAACTCGGTTCGCTCGCCGGGCAATCATTGCTGGGCCTTGATGACGCCCAAACACGTGAAGTCGATTGTTCAGACCGCGCACTACGAAATGATCTGGAGTGGGCAGATCACCAGTGTGAGTCGGCTTTCGAGTGCGTGATCGAGTTATGTGTGGCTGTCACGTGCGGCGTTTTGATCAAGTGTGGGGCAGCTTTACTCTCGCACTCATATGATCATGCGGTTCGAGAGTAATGTTCGTGATGGCTACCTATAGCCTTGTGATTCCTGCATTGCTTGATCTTTTGCGTTCTGCATTGATGTTCCTCGCAACTGCTATTGCGTCTCCTGCTTCACCTATTTCTTTTAATAATTTATTTGTGGCGCTCTTCAGGGTTTTCTCAGATTGGGTGTCGAATGAAGGATGCGATATTTCCACAACGTTGGCATTTTTAAATAAAACCGAAAGGTGGTTTAGGTCCTCATTAAGTAAAGTCTCTAAGTTTTCAAGGTGAACCATCGCCTTATCCAGTTTTTCGGTTGGGATACTGGCGTTGGCGCGACTTATTTCATGACCGATGGAAAGCCCTGAAACTGCCAATTTCCCGGCCACACCCGCGTAATAGCCAGCTGCCTTTTTGCCTGCAAACTTGCCAATTGCATCGCGCCCTGTCGCTGTTTTTGGGTCATATTTTTTCACCATTTTCGGTAGTTTTTTGTATAGAGCAAACTTTTGTTCAGCCGCTGTTTTTAATTTTTCTGGATTAAGTGGGCTTGCTCGAAAATTGATAGGGGGGCCAAGGTCTGTTGTGTCCACTGCGTAATCAACTGCTGCATTTGCCCCTGCCGCTACTGAAAATGCCAATGGAACGATCACGGGTGCGGCTGCACCGCCAGTCACCGTCGTTAAGGCCACAGCGGCAGCTCCTATAGCGGCATCCGCTGCAAATTTTCCGGCCAACCTCAAGGCTTCCCCGCTGCCACGTCTACCAATCGAGTTTCTTCGGTGTTCTTTGTCGTAATGGTTCTTTATTTGTTGATGGGCTATTTTGACGTTTTCTTTAGCTGAATCCAGTAGTTCCCAATAGACCATAACGTGATACCTCAGGACTCCTTTGCGAGAACGTCCATCCCCGTCTCTGTAATTTATCGGATCGTTACCCACCATCTGATACACATTCAACCCGTCCACATCCCCGGCAGGGTCTGGATTAATCCAGCGCTGCAGCCACGGCGCGTAATAACGGAAACCATAATAATAAAGCCCGCTGGCATCGCGCTCTTTACCTGAATAGCGCACAGTTTTGTATTTAGCTTGCACTGCACTGCTCACCGCCCACCAGGCGGTACCGCCAAACGGGTAATACATTTCCTGGCTGAGTAAGCCTCCCTCGTCATCCAGTTCCAGGGTGGTTGAACCCAGATAATCACTGAGGCTATAGCGCAACTGATCGTTGGCGACATCGCGCCGTTTGCCAGCCTGCCAATGCAGCATTCGCACATCGCCCACTGTCACCACATGGAGGATTTCACCATCGGCGTTGCTGCGGATTTCCAGCCCTGGTAAATAGCGCACTTCAGCGATCAGGGTCCGGCTTTGCGTTTGAGCGCTACTGATTTTGCGACAGCGCTGGCCGCCGCCGTCATAGACGTAGGTTTCGTTATCACTCGGCCCGTCATCCCGTTGCACGGTGGTGATCTGCCGAAGTTGATTACGCGCATCCCAACTCAAACTCTGCCCGCGCACCAGTTGCTGAAGATTGCCGTTGGCGTCGAAGCCGTTTTCAAAATCCACGTCCACTTCGTCGACGGGCAGGCTGCGGTTACTGTCTGGCGCAACCTCCATGGCTCTGGTAAATAATTGGGCGCCGACGTGGCGCATCTCCAACAAATTACCGCCCGCATCGTATTCATAGTTTTGCGTGTAGTTGGCGAGCTGGCCGGGATCAGGCGGCTGGTTCGGCAGCTCGGGCAGGGCGGGGCCGTGGCTGGCGCCGGTTTTAACTTCCCGCCCGGTAGCTTCGATCAGTTGGTACAGGGTGTCGTAACGATAGCGGTTGATCGGCTCAATTCGCTGATTGGCGAAGAAACGCGCTGGCTGGGCGGCGTCTTCCACCTGCAGGATATTACCCACTGGGTCGTAGCCGTATTTTAGAGATTGCAAGGGCGCATCATTGCCGACCGCCGAGTGATGCTCGGTTAACTCTCCCCCTCGTGGATCGTAAGTCGAGCGGCTGATCACGCCATTGCCGGCGGTTTGCTGCTCGACCTGATTGAAAGCGTTGTAGCGGATGTCGCTGAGCACGATCTGTTCACCAAGGGAAACCGATTTCAGTTGGCCTGCCACGGTGTGTTCGAAACGCCGGGTATTGCCCATGGCATCGGTTTGTTCGATCACTTCACCCAGTGCGTTGAAGCCCTTGGTCGATGCAAAGCCGTCGGTCTCCAGCAAAGCGTCTCGCTCGGCAACCGCCAGCGGCCAGTCGGGCAGGTCCAGCGTGCGCAAAAAGTGACGGACTTCGGTCAGAGGTGAACCGGGCAGGCCGTAATCCGGGCAATGGATCGTGCCGGCTGTATCGTCATGGCGGATGAGTTGATTGCACTGGTTGTGGTCGGACGTTTCTGGTCCGCCATACGTGAACCGTTCGACAGCCAAACCCTGTTGGAGCGACACCCCGGTCGCGCCAACAGAATCCCCCGTAGCTTCTCTGATCAATACCGGCCGCAGCATCTCATCGTATTCAACCCGCGCGTGACTGCCGCGCCCGTCCCAGTCCTCAATCAATTGTCCGGCGTCGCCCAGCAGTGCCACCCGCCAACCGGCATCGACGCTGTCGGTGAACAACACTTGGCCGGAAAGGCTATGTACGCTGATTTGATTGGGCGTCGGCAGGCGTGGGTCCTGGCTGGCGATCAAGCGGCCAGCGGGATCATAGGCTTGGCGCGTCACACGCAGATCGCGCGTGTCGGCAACTGCTTGGCGATGACACGCGATCAGGCGCACCGGCAGGCCGCGGCTGTCCACGACGTTGAGCATCGGCGTTTGGGCGTGCAGTTCATGGCTCATCGCGAGGCTTCCACTTCTTCGGCGGTGTCGTTTTCATCCTCGCTGATGGTGTACCAGGTCTGGTAGGTCAGGCGCCGCATCCAGCCTTTGGCGGTGAGGGTGATGGTGGGGCGGCCCAGTGGGTCGTAGAACTGTTTGTCGTGGTAGCCGTACTTGCGCATTGGCACGTCGTTGATGTAACGGTGGCTGTTGGCGAAGTAAGGACGATAGACCCTGACCACGAGACCTTTGTTGTTGTATTCCACCCGCTCGCTGATGCGCCAGCGTTTATCGGCATGAACGATTTTTGGCTGGCCGCCTTCCATCTCGAAGTTGCCGTGGATATCGACTGCATAGGCATCGCCCGCCTCAACAAGTTGACGTGTTTGCAGGGTGCGGCCGAAGCCATCCACGGATACCAGGCTGATACGGATTTGTTTGTCCGGATCGCCGGGATAGCGATCCGCCTGCAGGGTGGCGCTGGCGAACGGAACGATGCCGGTATCAAAGGTCATATCGGCGTCGTAGTAATAGACACTGGCCTGGTTTTTAAGCGCCAGCTCCGGGTATGCGATAGCCTGGGTGGTGCCGCCCAATTCGCGTTCGTTCGGGGTCAGCGGCTCGAAACCCACTGCCGCACCCAGTTCAGTGCCATGGAAACTGGTTGCCCATAGACGGCCGAACGCATCGTAGTCCGCTTCCTGGGTGTTCTGGTTGGGGTCAACAATCCGGCGGGGCTGCAAGGTTCGGTAGTCGTACTTCACTTGGGTTATGCAGCCCACCGGGTCAGTAACCTGAGTAATGAGCAGGTGGTAGGCGTCGTACTCGACTGTGGTCCAGCCATGGCTGCGGGTAGGCCTGACGGTTTCGGGCCGGTAGAACCCCTCCAGCCCGGCATAACGAGCGAAGCCGCGTCTTACCGACCAGAGATTCAGGCCGTCAGGCATGAAGCTGGGCATTTGCTCGTAGCCGACTTCCGCGAGTCGGGTAGTTAGTTGCTCGGTGTCCATGACCCGTTCATAGGCGCTGAGGGCGTGGTCGTCGAGTTCGGCGCTTTGCGTGGCATCGGGCAGTGCCTCGAAAGTGGCCTCGCCGTCGCCGCAGCCGATGTAACGCTGGACAGACAACCCCGTCAGTGTGCGCGGCAGACTTGCCAGTTTGCCTTGAGGGTCGCTGAACCGCTCATAACTGATGTCCTCGGCGGACAACTCACTAGTCGGGACAACCATGGCATTGCTGCGTGCCTGATAGGGCAGGCCCAGGCGCCAGCTCTGCGGGCTGTCCAGATGAATGGCCTGCGCGCGCGCCTCGTTGAGGTAGAACTGTTGTTGCGCCTCGTCATGGGACGCCTGCCACCAGGTGTTTTGGTGCTCATTCTCGAAGGGCGGTGCATCACCGGGTTTCTTGCGCCGCGCATAGTTGACGCTGACGCCGTGGGTCAGTACGCCGTAACAGTCCCAGGTCAGGCTCAGGCTGTGCTCGCACTGGGGGTCGTCAAGCTCATCGGCCTCGTAGCGGTAATTGATCGATTCAAGGACTAGCGGGAGCATCAGGGCATACGGCTGATGTTCAGACAGCGGGAGCAACTGGCGTACCAAATACCGCGAGGCCTGCACTGAATACAGCATGTTTGGCCGCTGGTGTTCATCTAGGCCGAATACTTCGTTGCGCAACACCGAGCCGCTGAGGGCGCGGCTCATTTCCTGGTGGGTGGCGTCATCGGCATCTTCGATCAGGCGGTCGGCCTCACCGATGAACTCGGCCAACAGGTGCCCACCCAGTACACGGGCGTCCGGGTCGCTGGCGTCGTAGTCATCGTGCTCGGGTTCGGGGAAGCGCCCGGTGTGATACCAGGTTTTGCTCAATAGGGGAGCGGTGAAACCTTCCAGCGGGCTTGGCTGCGTTTCGCTGTCGGTTTGCAAGACCAGGCCAAAGCCACGGAACTCCCGTTCGCGCGGGTCGTAAAAGCCCTGCCGGTACTGGAACAACTGGGTCAGCGTGATGCTGGTGATGCTGTCCCGTTGGGTTTGCTTGACCACCACATGCACAGGGAATGGCAAGTACGAAATCGCCGGCTTGTCCGCCGCGCGCAACGTCTGTTTCTCGTCCAGCCACTCCTGTGCCGAGCTGCGATAAGTGACCTTGCCCAGACCACCGAAGTGGTTGTCAGTCTGGTTGAGTAAATACGGTTTTTCAGGGTAAGACAGATGCCAGTGCCGCGGTGTCATGTGCGGCACAGTCAATACCAGGCTGGCACAGCCCAGGCCTTGCAGATCGGCCAGGCTGATCTGGCAGGAGCGGTCATAGCGCACGTCGTCCGGCCATTTTTGGCTAAAGGGGGTGGCCAGGCCATTGCCGCCCTGATTCATGAACACCTGAATGTCGTCTGCTCGCAGATAAAGAACATCGCTGGCGCCGGAACCGTCCAGGTCCGCCAGCCTGATTCGCCCGGCATCGAAGGTTGCGTAATCATCGAAAGACAGTTTGGCAAACAGCTGGCCCTTGCCGAAATGGCCGCGGCCCAGATTCGGCCAGAAGCGGATTTCGTCATGGCGGATACGGATCAGATGTTGTTGGCCAGTGCCCAGCAGGTCACTGAAGGCCACCAGTTCATTGGGGCTGTCGCTCAACAGCGGCAAACGGTCGTCGTCATGGGGGACATCGACTGGCGGGGCGAAACCCGCGGCGCGGCGGTTGGCGTACAGGCGTACGCTGCGCGGGCCGATCATCGCCAGGTCCGACAGACCGTCGCCCACCAGATCGGCCATTTGCCCTTGCGGGTTGAAGAATTCCGTTGGGAAGGCGGCAAAGGTGACAAACCGCGACCAGCTGCGATCAGGGTTCAAGGTGAAGAAGCCGGCGATGCCTGGCTGCGCTACGATCCAGTCCAGGCGGCCATCACCGGTCTGGTCGGTGAGTGATTGCAGGACGGTCGTTGCCGAGTCTGCCAGCGGGATCTGCGGCAATGCCTGCCAAGGCCCATAGGCGACGTCGTCCTTGCCTGAGTCTGCCCGGACGGGCTCGCGATAGAGCCAACACTTATCACTGCGAAAGAGCACGCCCGGCAAGCCGTCGCCGTACAAATCGACCAACTGGTATGACTGACCATCATTGAGCCCAGGCATCGGGTCGAAAGGTTTGAAGACCCCATTCGCAGGGTTGAACTCGCTGTACTTGAACTCCATCGGTGGGCGCTGGTCGAGTCTATGTGCACTCGTGCCATCCCAGGCCTGGCTATGGGCCTTGATCAGTGTGTTGTAATCCAGAGGGTCCTTGGCATATTCCAGCAGCAATCCCTGAACAAGCAGCGGAGATTCTGCCAGCTCATCAGGAAAGTGATGGAACATCAGGATTTGCTGGCACAGCCTCAAATTACCCAGCTCAAAACCGTAAGCAAAACTGGAGTGTGGATCGCTGCGGATAGACCAACTGGATCCAGCGGGTTCTTCATAGGTCGGTTTCTGGTTAGCGGTGGCTTCGTTGCGCTCGCCATAGTCGAACAGCAAATCGAAATGCCAGTTCAGTTCTTCCAGTGCAGCTTCGTCCCACAAGTACAGTTCGGCGTGGGCCAGAAAGTTGCCCCAACGCACCCGCCACAAATAGCACTGGGCAATGAAGTCGCGCGGATGATCCGGGTCCAGCCCCTCTTCATCCTCGGCCTTGTATTCATACAGAATATGTTCGCCGTGGGCGTTCATACTTTCTTCCAGCAACCATTCGGCCACCCGGTTGGAGTTGGCCGGATCGGTGCTGCGCGAAGAGGCTTTTTTGCCGTAGAAGTGCAGGCTGCCGTCTGCTCCATGGATCAGCCAGAAGCCAGGCTCGACAGGATCAAGCCGCCAATGTTCGATCAGGTCAAATGCGCCCTCGACCCGGGCGAAATAACGAACTACTTGATATGAGATGTTTTCGTCATGAGGGTGTGTTGCCGTAGTAGAGGCAACGGCACCGCTGTTGTCACGCTCAGGCAGCCAAGCATCGCCATTGGGGCCGAGCATCACATCATCATCGGTGTAGGTCGGTACGCCTTTGCTGGAGCGCCGGGCCACGCATCCCAGGTTCAGATTCCAGCCCAGGCCGAACAGGCCATTGCCCGCGGTGCTCTGATAATTAAGTAAAAGGCCCGGCGCATAGCCCCGGCCCTGAGTGATTGGCAGCTCCAGCGTCAGTGACGCCGTGCCACTGTTACCCACAGCCCCCCAACCTTTGCCAATGCTTTGTATGGCACCGCCGCCTCTGGGCAATGACGGGGTGGCAACGATGGGGTGCGCGTCTTGTTGTGCTTGTTCTTGAGTGGCCATGGTCTTGGCTTCCCTGCTATCAAAAAACACATAACTTTCTGAAATGATGAGATTTTTCTGTGGGAACGATCACTCTTTGCGGCAGAGGAGGTTTGGGCGTTGCTGAGAGTGGCCAATAAAGAAAAAGATGGGGCTGTTATGGCGGCGACGCTCTCGACCAGGGTCCCTTTGAGTGTGGACTTTTTTCAATAGACGTCTACCTGTCATCAATGACAGTCATGCCCTGTGTAGTCTGGAGTTTTCAATAAAAACAACGTGTTAATAGTCATATCGGGAGTAATGGAATATTTGGCTATTACTGTTAGTGCGTGTTAGTTGGTTATTTTAAAGCGGTGGACCTTTATCATTTATTTCTTAGTGGGCTTGTCGGGAGACATTTGCAATGCCGACCCCGGATTTGCTTGTTCGCTGCCATACACCGGTCCTCTCGGTACAGGACCCTCGCGGCTCGGGCGTTGGGAGCTTTTTCCGTGGATGCGCTTCACATGAGTGTGGTTCATGAGTTTGGAGGTTCTTATTCTGACGTGGATGATATTTACGCCGATCAAACGACTGATGATATGAGCCGATTAGGGGACACACCGCTTTTAGCCGATGAAGGTCAAGTCCTCACGCTGGGACCTACTTATGCTCCCTGGGAGAAACCAGGATCAGTCGAGGGCTTCATGATCAACAACAGTTCATTCGCTGCACACGCCGGGGCGAGCATATTGCGTGACATGATGCAGGAAGGTGTCGCTCGCTATAAAGCGGCAGAGCAAAGCGGACTCTTGCCAGATCCTATGGGGATGCCGGGAATCGGTCTGAACCTGCTCTGGAACAAGACGATAGATGAACGGTTGAAGATGTTGTCGAGGACGGTTGGTCCTGGACTGTTCACCGACGTTGTCAGTCGCTCAGATCAAGAGTTCGGTGAATTATTTAATGATTTGAAGGCTGTTGTCGCTGGAACAAAACCGTTCACCTTCAAAGAGCAGATGAACAGAAAAATGCCTTTGCATCGCTTTATCAACAGTGGTGCAGCACAGACCTGGCGAAGCTAGCCCACCGGTTCAGGCAGGCTAGCTTTAGAGCGGCCAGACAGTCTTACTGCACTTCCACCGCCAGGCTGTCGCTGATCTTCTTCTGCCAGATCTGCGGGCCGGTGACGTGGACGGATTCGCCCTTGCTGTCTACGGCGACCGTGACAGGCATGTCTTTAACTTCGAACTCGTAGATCGCTTCCATGCCCAGCTCGGCAAAGGCCACGACTTTCGACTTCTTGATCGCCTGAGCCACCAGATAAGCAGCACCGCCGACCGCCATCAGGTACACGGCCTTGTGGTCTTTGATCGCTTCGATAGCGGTCGGGCCGCGTTCGGATTTGCCGATCATGCCCAGCAGGCCGGTTTGATCAAGGATCTGCCGGGTGAATTTGTCCATCCGCGTTGCGGTGGTCGGGCCAGCCGGGCCAACCACTTCTTCGCGCACCGGATCAACCGGGCCGACGTAGTAGATGAAGCGACCTTTGAGGTCCACTGGCAGGGTTTCGCCCTTGTTGAGCATTTCGACCATGCGCTTGTGCGCCGCGTCGCGGCCGGTGAGCATCTTGCCGTTGAGCAGGACCGTTTCGCCCGGCTTCCAGCTTTGCACGTCTTCCGGGGTCAGGGTGTCGAGGTTGACGCGACGGGCCGACGGGCCTGCTTCCCAGACGATTTCCGGGTAGGCATCCAGCGATGGCGCTTCCAGCGAGGCAGGGCCGGAACCATCAAGCACGAAGTGCGCGTGACGGGTGGCGGCACAGTTAGGAATCATGCACACCGGCAGCGAAGCCGCGTGAGTCGGGTAATCCATGATTTTCACGTCGAGCACGGTGGTCAGACCGCCCAGGCCCTGGGCACCGATGCCCAGTTGGTTGACCTTTTCGAACAGTTCCAGGCGCATCTCTTCGATACGGTTGGACGGGCCGCGCTTCTTCAACTCGTGGATGTCGATGGATTCCATCAGCACTTCTTTGGCCATGACGGCGGCTTTCTCGGCCGTACCGCCGATACCAATGCCGAGCATGCCAGGCGGACACCAGCCGGCGCCCATGGTCGGCACGGTTTTCAGGACCCAGTCGACGATCGAGTCGGACGGGTTGAGCATGGCCATCTTCGATTTGTTTTCCGAGCCGCCGCCTTTGGCAGCCACGTCCACTTCCACGGTGTTACCCGGGACGATGGAGTAGTGGATAACGGCTGGAGTGTTGTCTTTGGTGTTTTTACGCGCACCGGCCGGGTCGGCCAGGATCGAGGCGCGCAAGACGTTTTCCGGCAAGTTGTAAGCGCGGCGCACGCCTTCGTTGATCATGTCGTCGAGGCCCATGGTGGCCCCGTCCCAACGTACGTCCATGCCAACACGCACGAATACGGTGACGATGCCGGTGTCCTGGCAGATCGGGCGATGACCGGTCGCGCACATGCGCGAGTTGATCAGGATCTGTGCCATGGAGTCACGTGCAGCAGGCGACTCTTCGCGCAGATAGGCTTCATGCATGGCCTGAATGAAATCTACCGGGTGGTAGTAGGAAATGAATTGCAGGGCGTCGGCTACGCTCTGAATCAGGTCGTCTTGCTTGATCACGGTCATGTGTGCGCGCTCCTCTTTAGGACGGGAACATTCAAAATATAGTCTGAGCCATCTGCGTTCGAACGATGTCTCATGGTTGCAACAGCGTGGCTGGCTGCGACAAAAAGGCGCGGCAGTATAACCCGCAACCTCTTGGGTCCATCCATCGGTTTTGCGCTTCGCATTCTTTTGCCGGTCGAATGGCTTTGCCCAGCACCGGTGGGTGTCGCTGGCAATAATGCCGTCAAAGCCCCGTATCAGGGGGACCCAACGGCGGGGATGCGAGTTGCAATTGAATCTATTTGAACGTATTTAACCTGTATTGGCTGGAAACTTTTCGATGAGAGTCTAAAGTTCCGGGCTTGGTGCCACTATGGGAAGGAATCCTTTTTGAGCACGATAAGCGCACGGGAAATATCTCCCGCCACACAATCCCTTTTTCTGAAGCGTTTTGGCCTGGCGGCGGCGACTTATCTATTAGTCACAGTGCTGAGTTGGCTGGCGATTTATGCGGGGGAGCTGCATCAGCCGATGCTGGTGACAGTGATTACCTGCGTTTTGGTGGTATTGAGTCAGCTTGCCGTATTTGCCGTATTTCTGACCAAGCTGAACCAGCGTTTCACTGATGCCAGTCTGACTGAGTTTCAAGTGTTGCTCGCCCTGTGTTGGCTGACCTGGCTGCTCTCATGTCTGGATGGGGCCCGTGGTGTATTTTTGATTGTGTATGCGCCAATCCTTCTGTTTGGCCTGTTTCAATTGACGCCAATGGTCTTTGCCCGATGTGCCGTGTTGGTACTGCTGAGTTTTGCCGGTATCAACCTGTGGGAATTCCTCGACGGAAGCATGCGCAAACCTGGAACCGTGCTCCTGCAGATCAGTGCACTGTTCGTCATGCTGCTGTGGCTTAGCCTGTTTGCCGGTTATGTAAATGCCCAGCGCCAGCGAATGCGTCATCGCCGCTATGCCCTGCAGGCTCACCAGGACACATTGCGCGGGATGATGGCGCAGCTTGAAGAGTTGGCTGCTACCGATGAGCTCACCAATCTGTACAATCGCCGCTACTTTTTGCGCATGGCCGCCAGGGAATTGAATCTGCTGGGCAGTGACGCTTCCCATGGGCTGGCCTTGATCGACCTCGATCACTTCAAGCGCATCAACGATAACTATGGTCATTCGGCAGGCGACCAGGTACTCCAGGCTTTTGCGGCCCGTGCTGAAGATTGCCTGCGCGACAGTGATGTACTGGCGCGCTACGGTGGAGAGGAATTTGTGTTGTTCATACCGCAATGCAACGAGCAACAACTGATCGATTGTTGTGAGCGTGTACGTGAGGCTTTTAGCCGGGTTGAGTTGCCGACGTTGCCCGACTGCAGCCTGAGCCTGTCGGTGGGCATGACCTTGCTACAGCGTGGCGACAACCTTGATGAGGCGTTGCAGCGGGCAGATCTGGCGCTCTATCGGGCCAAACGTGCCGGGCGTAATCGTTGTATGGCGGGTTGGGAAAACGTTGATGCCTGAGTTGCATGTGGGCGACCGTCACTGGACGGTTGCAGCAGGGAGCAATTTGCTTGATAGCCTCAACCAGGCTGGCGTAAGCGTCCCTTATAGCTGTCGAGCGGGCAGTTGCCATGCCTGCCTGGTGCGCTGCATTGATGGCGAACCCGAGGATGCGCTGCCAGAGGCGCTGGATGCGGGTAAACGTCAGGAGGGCTGGCGGCTGGCTTGCCAATGTCGTGTCACGCAAAGTTTGACAGTCCAGGCTTTTGATCCTCTGCGTGACGGCCTGCCAGCGCAGGTCGCGGAGTGTGCCTGGCTCAGCCCTGCGGTGCTGCGTTTACGCCTCGAGCCGCAGCGACCGTTGCGTTACCGCGCGGGTCAGCATCTGGTGTTGTGGACTGAAAGCGGTATTGCCCGCCCGTATTCACTGGCGAGTGTGCCGGGAGAAGACCGTTTTCTGGAGTTTCATATCGATTGCGGCCAATCGGGCGCTTTTGCTGATATCGCTCGAAACCTGCTTGTCGGTGAGAGCCTAGGGTTGGGCGAACTGCGTGGCGGGGCGTTGCAATATGATCCGGACTGGCAAGAGCGGCCTTTGTTATTGCTGGGCGCCGGGACCGGACTAGGGCCGTTATGGGGCGTGCTGCGCGAGGCACTGCGTCAGGATCATCTGGGGCCCATCAGGCTTATCCATTTGGCGCGTAACGGCGGCGAGCACTACCTGCGTGCCGAACTGACTGAGTTGGCAGCTAATCATGGCAGTGTCCAGGTGCAGCTAGTGACGGCTGATGAACTGGAGGCAACGCTTGCAGACCTGCGCATGCTGTCGCGCAAGACCATGGCGCTGGTCTGTGGCAGCCCACACAGTGTAGAGATCTTTGCCAAGCGACTCTATCTGGCGGGTATTCCGCGTAATCAGGTCTTGGCGGATGTGTTTGTGGGGCGTGATTAAAGCATTCAAATGCGAGATTGCGTGGTGCCATAGACACCGGCGTCTCTCCTACAGAAGTGCGCTGCGGTTAACCCTCGGTCATCAGACACAAAAAAGCCCCGGCTCTCGCGAACCGGGGCTTTTTGTTTCCTGCGCGGGCGTTCTTAGACCAATGGATCGCCGACGTGCAGGATTTTCATGCCGTTGGTGCCACCGATGGTGTGGTAGCTATCACCCTTGGTGAGGATGACCCAATCGCCTTGCTCAACGAGACCGCGCTTGAGCAGTTCGTCCACTGCAGACTGGCTGACCTGGCCTGGTGGCAAGTTGGCCGGGTCGAACGGTACGGTGTAAACGCCACGGAACATCGCCGCGCGCGCTTGGGTTTCGCGGTGCGGGGAGAACGCGTAGATCGGCACCGAGGAGCGGATGCGCGACATGATCAGCGGGGTGTAGCCGCTTTCAGTCAGGGCAATGATCGCTTTCACGCCAGGGAAGTGGTTGGCGGTGTACATGGCCGCCAGCGCGATGCTTTCGTCACAACGGGTGAACGAGTGACCAATGCGGTGGCTGGAGGTTTTACCTGTCGGGTGCTTCTCAGCGCCGATACAGATACGGGCCATGGCCTGAACGGCTTCGATCGGATAAGAACCGGCGGCACTTTCAGCAGACAGCATCACCGCGTCGGTGTAGTCGAGCACGGCGTTGGCCACGTCGGAGACTTCGGCGCGAGTCGGCATCGGGCTGGAGATCATGGACTCCATCATCTGCGTCGCTACGATCACCGCTTTGTTATGACGACGAGCGTGCAGGATGATGCGCTTTTGCACGCCAACCAGCTCTGCGTCACCAATTTCAACGCCCAGGTCGCCACGGGCAACCATGACGGCATCACTGGCGCGGATCAGCGCGTCCAGCACTTCGTCGTTAGCCACGGCTTCAGCACGTTCGATCTTCGCCACCAGCCAGGCAGTACCGCCCGACTCGTCACGCAGCTTACGGGCGTATTCCATGTCAGCGGCGTCGCGCGGGAACGAAACGGCCAGATAGTCCAGCTCCATTTCGGCAGCCAGCTTGATGTCCAGTTTGTCTTTTTCGGTCAACGCCGGGGCAGTGAGGCCGCCACCGCGACGGTTGATGCCTTTGTGGTCAGACAATGGGCCACCGATCAGCACGGTGCAGTGCAGTTCGTCGGCAGTCTGGGTGTCGACGCGCATGACCACGCGACCGTCGTCGAGCAGTAGCTCGTCGCCTACGCCGCAATCCTTGACCAGATCCGGGTAGTCGATACCCACGATTTGCTGGTTGCCTTCGGTCAGCGGATGAACAGTGGAGAAGGTGAACTTGTCACCGACTTTCAGTTCGATTTTCTTGCCAGCGAACTTGGCGATACGAATTTTCGGACCTTGCAGGTCACCCAGCAGAGCGACGAAACGCCCGTGCTTTGCGGCGATTTCGCGAATAAGCCTGGCGCGTGCCTTGTGCTCATCCGGGGTGCCGTGGGAGAAGTTCAGGCGAGCAACGTCCAGACCCGCGAGGATCAATTGTTCGATGACTTCCGGTGAGTTACTGGCAGGGCCAAGAGTGGCGACGATTTTGGTGCGGCGAACGGTCATGCACAAACTCCTTATATGAAGCGCAGCGAGAGGCTACTACTGTCTTGATCTGTAGTCATGTTTCTTTGCACTACCGCGATGTTTTGCCAGTGCACAATCGGCTGACGATCGGTGTCAAACCTGCTTGAAGAAATCTTGTTTCAGGCCGATACATTGCAGAGCACAGGAGAGTCCCATGCGAATCGTGATGATTTTAGTATTGCTGGCAGCTGTCAGCGGCTGCACCCGGATGGCCATGAATTCCAATTTGAACAGCGCCTATCGGTCCTATGACCGTGGTGACTGTGAGGCCGTAATGTTGAGCCTGTCCAAGGTCGATCGTCAAAGCCGGTCGCGGCGATATGTTCAGCCTGAAGTGTCGATGTTGCGTGGGCAGTGTCTGGAGCGGCAGAAACTGTTTGTCGATGCAGCGCAGACTTATCAGTTCATCATCACCCAATACCCTTACAGTGAGTACGCCTTCAGAGCGCGTGCCCGCCTGGAGACCCTTCAGCAATTAGGTCACTATCCACGGGTGCAGACTGCACAGGTCAACCCTGTAAAGCGTTAGATACACCCGTTTGAATCTTCTGTATCGCTTTTGAGTGGCTGAACGGCGCAGTTGGTCTAGTCTCTGTAAAAGCAGACGAACGCACGTGACTTCCAGGACTTGTAACGGGTCAGAGTCACGTTTCACTGCTAAGACAAATCTAAGGTTTGTCTGAATCAGGGACGCTGACCGTCTTGGCGGTTATCAGGAGTTTTAGCGCGACCATGCTCAATGGTCACCTATGGCGGCTTTATCTATGTTGAAAGAGCGAAGAATCGAACGGCATCAATTGCCTTGCTACCTACGGGTTTTCAATCGCTACACCAACAAGCAATTAGGCTGTCTGGGCAATGTTTCCGAGCAGGGATTGATGCTCATCAGTGATCTGCCAATGCTGGTAGGCGCTGATTTTGAACTGCGTATGCAGGTGCCCTGTGAGCGCGGAACGCCTGTAACGCTGGAGGTGACCGCAACCTGCCTGTGGTGTCATGAAGATGAGACGCCGGGTAGCTACGACTCTGGATTCATACTGACCGAGTCGCCGCCAGAGTATGCGGAGCTGATCCGTGCCCTAAGGCACTACTTCAGTTTCTATCCGATGGAAGCGTCGGCCTGACGCACCGCGTTATCTCGTTTAGGAGCCAACTTGTTGGCGAGACGTTGTGCCTGCATCGTGCGAAGGCCGCCTTGCCCACAAGTCGGCTCTTACGTTTTTCTGTAGGAGCTGCCGAAGGCTGCGAAGCATTTCTCCTGACGTACCGCTATCGCAGCCTTCGGCAGCTCCTACAGCTCTACGGTTTGCTGCACGGCAGTGCGATGTATCACAACACCCCGGATTTTTTCCAGCTCAGATAGCGACTGATCAGCTCTGGGCCAAGATCCGCTGGTCGTGAGTCCAGAACCGGGATTCCGTGAGCGCCCAAGCGTTGATGCAGTTCGGTGCGGGCGTTCAAGAAATCGATGGTCCCGCAATACAACAGTGCTTCTTCATAGGTCTGGACGGGCGATTGTCGCAGAGTGTCCAGTACCTCTTCGCGCAAGCTGACCACCAGAATCCTGTGTTTCTGGCCGAGTAGTTTGACCGCCGATAGCAATTCTTCGTCATCCTCATCGCGCACATTGGTCATCAATACCACCAGCGCCCGGCGTTTCTGCCTGGCTAACAGCTGACGTGCAGCGGCGCTGTAGTCGGCAGATTTGCGGGTGGTACTCAGGTCGTAAACGCTATTGAGCAAGGTGTTCAACTGACTCGGCCCCTTCACGGGCGCAAGGTAGCGGTCCTGCCCGGTGGAAAAAGTCGATAACCCCACTGCGTCGCCTTGGCGTAGCGCGACATGCCCCAGCAGCAGTAAAGCGTTGAGGGCGTGATCGAAATGCGAAAGCGCGCCGTCCTGGCTGCGCATGCGTCGGCCGCAATCGAGCATGAAGATGATTTGCTGGTCGGTTTCCTCTTGATACTCCCGGGCGATGGGCGCTCGGTGGCGGGCGGTTGCTTTCCAGTCGATTTGCCGCAGGCTATCGCCTTCTCGAAACTCCCGTAGCTGGCGGAACTCCATACCCAGGCCGCGGCGCTGACGCTGGCGCACGCCTATTTGGCTAAGCCAGTTCTCAACGGCGTGCAACTGGCCTCCGTTGATCCGGGTAAAGTCTGGATAGACCCGCGTGCTGTCGTTCAATGTCAGGCGGCGACGAGCCCGCCAAAGCCCCATCGGGCTGGGCAACTCCAGTTCACACAGCGCAAGCTTGAAGTGCCCGCGTTGCAGCGGACGCAGCCTGTAGGTCAGTTGAGCCTGCTCGCCGGGCCGCAACGTAATGATTTGAGGAAGATGCTCGGCCTCGAAACCATCCGGCAAATGATCGAACACTTGCACGATGAGTTCGCCAGAGTAGTCATGACTCAGTTCCAGGCGCACATCGGTCCATCGGCCCAATGCCAGGCTGCCTGGAATCTGACGTTGCAGGCGCGGTGATGCGGTGCGACTCAACCGGAATGCATCGACCGCCGCAATCATCAGTAATGCCAGCAGCAACCCGCCAAACAGCAGGCCGAGTTCATCGGGCACCTCGATGGCCAGCGCAGACAGGATGCCGAGGAGCAGCGCCAAGGCCACCAAGGCTCCCAGCCAACCGAGCAATGCAAGCGACGGTTTCAGCATGTGTTTCATAGGCGGGGAGCCGGAACCTGATCAAGCAGTTGTCCGAGTACCTGATCAATCGACAGGCCTTCGATGTCCAGCTCCGGCGCCAGTCGCACCCGATGGCGCAATACGGCGAGCGCGCAGCTTTTGACGTCGTCAGGAATGACAAACTCCCCCCCGCGCAACAACGCTCTGGCTCGGCCGCCCCGAACAAGTGCAATTGACGCCCGAGGGCCTGCACCGAGGGTCAGACCTGGCCAGGTACGTGTGGCTCGGGCCAGCCGAATGGCATAGTCCAGCACCTGATCATCCAGAGGCAGTTCGCTTGCGATGCGCTGCAAGGCTTGTACTTCCCTGGCCTGAAGCACCACGCGTAGTGGCTGCACGTCCAGCATGTCGGCCCGGGTCGAACGTGTGACCTGACGAACCATGGCCAATTCTTCTTCGACGTCCGGGTAGTCCATGCGCAGTTTAAGCATGAAGCGATCCAGCTCGGCTTCGGGCAGTGGATACGTCCCTTCCTGCTCGATCGGATTTTGCGTTGCCAGCACCATGAATGGCTGCGCAATCGGCATGGCCTTGCCTTCGAGTGTCACCTGGCGTTCCTGCATGGCTTCAAGCAGTGCGGCCTGAGTTTTGGCAGGGGCGCGGTTGATTTCATCGGCCAGTAGCAGGTTGGTGAAAATCGGACCCTTGCGCAGTTTGAACTGCTCGGTTTGCAGGTCATAGACCGCATGCCCGGTGACATCGCTGGGCATCAGGTCGGGCGTAAACTGAATTCGCGCGAACTCGCCGCCAAAACAGCGGGCCAGCGCCCGCACCAGCAGGGTTTTACCGAGGCCCGGTACACCTTCCAGCAAGACGTGACCGCCGCCAATCAATGCGGTGAGTACGTCATCAATGACTGCAGCCTGTCCAATCACGGCTTTTTGCAGTTCCTTGCGCAGCGCTTGGGCCAGCTGACTGGCGCGCTGGCGTTGCTGAGCCTGATTGCTCACAGGCGTTACTGGAGTCGCTGCCGGGTCGATATTGAACTCGACGACAGGCTCGGGTCTGGCGGACGGTTCGTTAGGTAGATCGCTCATAGGGCATTCCTGATGGTTTGCAGGTGGGCAACCTGACGGGTGAAGTCGGAGCTGGACATGCGCTGTGCCGGACGCGGGCGCATTGCCTGACTGATGACGCTGACGGGTTGGCGCGTCAAACGTGCCAGGACTTGCCATTGATCAGCGACCATTAGTGAGTCGAAGCCCGGATGGCGAATACGGGCGCGGTGAAGAATTTCTGTTTGCAGGGCGCGCAAAAGTGATTGCGAACCGCTGCGACGACGCAGGAATTCGGCGCTGGCACGCAGGTGCTCGGTCAATTGCCGACGAGCTCCCGCAGCAGGCGCCCGTAACGGCCCCTGGCGCATGCCTGCCCGCCACAGCCCGGCACCGACGAGCAGTAACAGCATCAGTAGCAATAAAGGGAAGTGACGCAGCAGCAGGCTGAACAGATTATCGTGCTGGGTCCTGACGACCATCGTGACCTTGCTGTCTTGAGTCAGATACCACAGTAGCCAGGCATTGTCGTAGCGACCGATGGAGCGGGTTTTCCACAGCTCGGCGTCGGTCACCACGGTGATCAGGCCATCGCCATAGATCAGTTGCAGCATGTGCGTTGCGCCAGCGCTGTTAGCCCATGACTGGGCCTGGTCCTCGGGGTCTTCAAGGTGGAATCTGGGGTCGAAGCCTATATAGGCCGGTGCTTCTTCATTTTCCAGATACAGGCGTGTCAAATCTGGCCAGGGCAACCTGGGGGCTTTGGGGGCCGGTGCGCGTAGCGGGATTATCGGGCTGACGGGAGAGTATTCCTGCCCTTTGAGGTCTTTTGTGAGTAGCTGATGAATATGGAGGCGATCAAGCAACAAATCGCCGCTGCGGCCTTTTTTTTCATCCCAGAGCTGTCTGGCAACAAACAGCAGATGCCCCCCTGAGCGTGCCCAATGCAGGACCTGATCAGCTTGCGCAGGGGTCATGTGTTCCCGGCTGTCCAACAGCAACAGGGTTTGTGATTCCTGGCTTGTATCGGGCAGTTTGTTTGTGGAGTCGGCGATCTTTACCGCGATGGAGCGATTGCGCAGAAAGCTTTCTGCCGCCAGCCACGGATTGCCGCGAGCTTCAGGGGACGGGCCTTGGTCGACAGTCTCCTCGTAGTGCTCGAGATTTTTCAGCAGATAAACTGCGCTCAGGCACAAAGTCAGCACAATCAGGGTGAGCAGTACTCCATTACGCCGGGTCATGGCCGGGCTTCCCGGTCAAACAGGTGCCGCCACTGCTCGCACAGTTCCTGCTGGACATGAGCCGCCGGCAGTTGATGACCGTAGGCGAGGTTCTGCCAGTGTTGGGTCAGGTTGCGGCTGAACTCGTTAAGGGCGGGCTGATCAAGCGCAGCGATTCTTTGCAGGACCTGGCCTTCGGTGTCGGCGCTTTTCAGCGGTAACTGATAATCGCTGAGCAAGCGGCTGAGCAGCGCTCTGTAGAGCAGACCCAATGCTTCACGTGGCTGGCTCGACCAGAGTCCTTCGGCGCTGCCTGCGACGTCTACCGGTAGACTTTCAGCGCCGATGTGCAGGCCAAATAACTGTTCGGGCTGCAGGCGATGCGGTTTTTCACGGGGGGCGCGACGGTTGACGAATGTAGCCAGCCATTTTCTGTAGCGCCAGATCACGACGCCAGTCACGGCGATGACAATTGCCCACAGCAGTACTTTGAAAGCCTGGGCAAGGTAGTTGCCTAGCTGCAGTAGCCATTTCAGCCACTCGCGCAGATTGTTGTGCTTGTCCGCGCCGTTCTCCGCCTGGGAGGTTTTCTGCTCTTCAGGTAACCGCCAGCCGGAAACGGTCTTCGGGTTTTTGAACGGTGGTTGCTGGAGCAGATTGTGAATGTCTTGCCGCGATGCAGTGCTGGTCAGGTCCTGATTGACGAGGCGTGGGCTGTCGGGGCCCGGCTCGTTTTCGGTTGAAAGTTCGGGAATGGGGCAGCTGAAATCCTGTTGCGCAGACCAGGCCTTGGGGGGCGGGCTGATCAGCGTCAGGCCAAGGCCGATCATCAGCACATAGGCGCTACCCGTAAGCCGCTGACGCAAACGCCGCAGAACCAGTTCAATGTCCCAGGCCTCCAGAACCGTGCGCCGGTTCAAATACAGGGTGAAACCGCATGAGACGTAGATCGGGCCCCATATCATGAGTATCAGTACATAGAACAGATTGCTCAGGTGCTCCAGCCAGTTCAGTTCGTTGTTCAGCTTGAGCATCATCAGCCAGGCCCAGTCCAGCTCCACCTGTTGAGGAATCAGTGCGTAAAAAAGCACGATCATGCCTATCCACAGACAAAGCTCCAGCGCGCTGCCGACTACTGTCAGGCAACGAGCTGCAAACTGATCTTTCTGGCTGAGCACTTCGATTCTCTGTTTGAGTTCAGCGCCAGAGAGTTGCTCCAACTGTTGCACCGGCAAAATAAAGCTGCGGCTCAGGCCGAATCTGCGCCAGGTCAGGCTGGCGAGAAGATTCGGACGCAATGTTTTCAGCCAGCCCTTCAGTGCCTCTTTGAGGCTTGGGGCCGGGTCGAATAACGCTTGGGAAAGAATGAGCAGTGGCAAGCGTTCATAAACAGGCTTGAGCCACCAGAACACCACGATCGCGATTTTCGGGTAGTCCCACAGGAGGAGGCTGAGCAGCGCGAAGATTGGCAGGGTCACCATCGCCCAGCTGGCTATCAGCAAGCCGCGATGCTTGCGCGCCAGCAGAACACCCAGATCAATGGCTTCCCATGGGGTCCGCGGATGAATCGCAACGCTGGCATCAGTCAGGCGCATGGCGAGTCCTGCCAGCAAAAACCAGATAGGCGATAACCAGCCCCCATAGCGCGCCACCGACTGCATACTTGATGGTCGGTTGCGGCCAGGTCATGGATGACCAGTAGGCTTCTATAAACGCTGCAATCAATAAAAACAGGATGACGCCATAAACGAGCTGAACACTGGTCTTTGCAGCCATCCGCAGAGCTTCGCCGCGACGTAGCGATCCGGGGGCGAGAAGTGCCCAGCCGAGTTTGAGGCCTGCTGCGCCCGCCAAAGCAATGGCGGTGAGTTCAAATGCGCCGTGACCGATGACAAATGACCAGAATGTTTGCCCGTAGCCGATACCGGTCAGGTGCCCGGCGACCGCCCCGATCGTGACGCCGTTGAAGAACAGAAAGAACAGGCTGCCAATCCCGAACAGCAAACCGGTGGCGTAGGTCTGAAAGGCAATCCCGATGTTGTTCATGATGTAGTAACCGAACATCATCCAGTCGGCGTCGGCAGCACGCTCCGCCGCCTGGCCGATACGGCTCGATTGCGGATCGTACATGCTCTCCATCTGCGTCACCTGTTCAGGGGTAACGACGCTGTAGATCAGGTCGGGGAAGCCGTGCACCAGCAAGGCCATGCCGATCAGACTGCCGAAGAACAGCAGGCTGGCAACGGCCACGAGGCGCCATTGCGCACGCACCAGCCGTGGAAATCCAGCCAGTACGAAACCCAGCAATTGCGCACCAATGGGGTGGCGATGGCGATAGAGTTGCTGATGCCCACGCATCGCCAACTGCTGCAAAGGATCGATCAGGTGGCTGCTGTAACCTCTCTCCTGCGCAATGGCCAACTGGTTACAGATACGTCGGTAATCGCGGCTGAAGGTTTCGTTCGAACCAGCTTGCGCTTTGCCTTTTTCAAGGCCGGCCAGGCGCTCTGTGAAGCGCGTCCACTCAGCCTGATAACGAAGTTCGAAAAGGCCTTGTTTCATGTCGGCCCCAGCAGGCCGCTGGCCACGCTATTGAGTCTTGGCACCGCCAGTGCGGGGCTGACGTTGAGCGGCTCGGCGAGAATGGATGCCAATTCCTGAGTACGTTCGGAGGACAGTTCGGCCTGACGTTGTGCGAAGCTCAGGATCGCCCGTTGTTCTTCCAGGCTCATCATGAATGGCGCGATGATCGGCGTGGCGTGCGGCACTACTGGGCGGTGAGGTGGTTTGTCCTGATAGACCACCAGAGTGCCTGCGGCAAGATCACCCAGGCGCTTGAATTGCGGGTGTTGCAGACAACTGATGGCTCCGAGGCTGTAACCAAACGGCAGCATGTCGACAAAGCGCAGCAGATTGCGGATCAGCGATGCAGTCCAGCCGATCGGGGTTGCGTCCTCGTGGATCACTCGCAGCCCCATGATCTGCTTGCCGGGTGTGCGTCCCTGGTTCAGGACTTCAAACAGTACCATGTACCACCAGGTCACCACGAACAGGGCAATAGCGCTTGAACCAGCGCCAAACGATTCGAACAGGCTGAAGATCAGGAAGAGTACGCCCATGACTGCGGCACGAATGCTGAAATCGATAGCGAACGCCAGTGCGCGCGGTACAAGTCCAGCCGGTCGCAGATGTAGATCAATGCCTTCCGGGGTTTCGATCTGGCTACGGGTGTCCAGCGGCGCGGTTGGCGGTGCAGTCCTTGGCAAAACGTGCGGAGATGGCATTGTCGGGAGAGGGACGCCTGAGAGCAAAGCCTGATGCTAGGTGCTGTTGGGATGCTAAGCAACCAGACTGTTTCTACATGTGATGTAAGAAAAGGTTTCTTTTGAGGAAAACCTCGCCTGATTGGCCTTTTTCCATGTTCAAGCCCTACACTTTGCCGGTCTTTTGTTCAGGATCAGCCCGTGACTTCCAGCATCTTCTGGTACGACTACGAAACCACCGGTATTAATCCGCGCAACGATCGCCCGCTGCAAATGGCGGGTATACGCACTGATTTCGAGCTCAACGAAATAGCGTCTCCGGTCAATATTCACTGCCAGCCCAGTGACGATATCCTGCCGCATTCCGCTGCATGCATGATTACCGGTATCACGCCGACGACTCTCGCCGAGAAGGGCTTGTGCGAGGCTGACTTCATGACGCGTGTGCACGCACAGCTTGCAGCGCCGGGTACGTGCGGCGCGGGTTACAACACGTTGCGTTTCGATGATGAAATGACACGGTACAGTCTGTACCGGAATTTTTTTGATCCCTACGCGCGTGAATGGCAGGGCGGCAACAGTCGCTGGGATCTGATCGATGTCGTTCGTGCGGCCTATGCGCTGCGCCCTGAGGGCATTGTCTGGCCCGAAGACGATGGCCGGGTCACCCTCAAACTCGAACGCCTCACGGCGGCAAACGGCATCGATCACGGCCAGGCACATGATGCCTTGTCCGATGTGCGCGCCACCATTGCTCTGGCGCGTTTGATTCGTGAGAAACAGCCTCGCCTTTACGAGTACCTGTTCGAGTTGCGCACCAAGCAAAAAGTCCAACAGCAGATACGGCTCATGGAGCCCTTGGTACATATCTCCGGGCGTTTTTCCGCGGCGCGTCATTATCTCGGGGTTGTGCTTCCGCTCGCCTGGCATCCGCAGAACCGGAACGCGCTGATTGTTTGCGATTTACATCAGGACCCCCTGCCGTTACTGGAACAGGACGCCCACATATTGCGACAACGGTTATATACCCGTCGCGAAGAGTTGATGGACGGCGAGCTGCCTGTCCCACTCAAACTTTTGCATATAAACCGTTGCCCGGTGATCGCACCGCTGAAGGTGTTGCGGCCTGAAGATCAACAACGCTTGAATCTGGACATGACAGTCTTCGATGAGCGTGTACGTCATCTCAATGAACGTGAGGATCTCTGGCGAGAAAAGCTGGAGGTCATTTATGCGGGCGATGACTTTGTTGCCAGCGAAGATCCAGAACAACAATTGTATGACGGGTTTATTGGCGACCGTGACCGCAGGCTCTGTGAGCAAGTTCGCAATGCTGAACCGGAAGAGTTGGCTCATCAGTCATGGCCTTTTGATGATGCACGCTTGCCAGAGTTATTATTTCGGTATCGGGCGCGTAATTTTGCTGAAACCCTGAGCACCGAAGAGCAACAGCGCTGGCTTGATTTTTGTAGGACACGACTGACAACGCCTGAATCGGGAGCGCCTAATACGCTGAAAAGTTTCACTCATTCACTTGTTGAATTGTCCCTTAGTGCGACCCCGGAGCAGCTCAAGGTATTGCGCGAGTGGCAGGACTATGTCGAGGCGCTGCGCCAGAGGTTAAGCATTTGAGGCCGTATTGACGGGCGTTCTCCAGACAATAAAAAACGCCAGCGTGGCTGGCGTTTTTGGCGTAACGAGTGAAGCGGGACTTGCCTGGGGTTTAGCCCAGCAGAGTAGCCCAGCCTTCAACTTCATCACCGCCCCACTTGGCTTTCCACTCTTTCAGAGTTTTGTGGTTGCCACCTTTGGTTTCGATGACTTCGCCGTTGTGCGGGTTTTTATATTGCTTGACCTTGCGCGCGCGCTTGGTGCCAGTCGGTTTAACTGCGCCACGAGCGGACTTGCCAACTTTTGCTTCCGGGTCAAGCAGGGCAATGATGTCGCGCAGCGACTTCTGATACTCGCCCATCAGGGTGCGCAGTTTGCCTTCGAATTCCAGCTCGGTTTGCAGTTTGTCGTCTTGGGACAGGTTCTTCAAACGGGCTTGCAGTTCTTTGATGGCTTCTTCTGTGGCACGGTATTCGTTGATCAGGGACATGATGCTTACCTATGTTGAGAGGTGGCAGGGAGACAGTGAAGCAATAATAGTCATGCGCCATGACCAAGTAAACATTAAATAAAAGTTTTATTTGAATTATTTAGAAATATACAGCGTCCTACAAACGGGCGATAACTAGATGCTCTGGCGCAGGCGACAAAGATAGTCATATCGACGCGTTTAATTCCTGACGTGATAAGTCGATCGTGGACGCGACGGTGCAGGGGCGGGAGCGCTGAGATTGCAGGAAGCCCTGTTGCATTTGGTGGTGATCAATCAGTTTGACAGGAATACTGCAGTTTTCCCGCGCAGTCGCTAGAATAGCGGCCTTTGCGAAGTTCTGGAGTTTCCCCCAATGCGCACTTTTCGTCTGGTGATTTCTTGCCCGGACCGTGTCGGCATCGTTGCCAAAGTCAGTAACTTTCTGGCGTCCTATAACGGCTGGATTACCGAAGCGAGCCATCACTCAGACAACCTGAGTGGCTGGTTCTTCATGCGTCACGAAATTCGTGCCGATACGCTGCCCTTCGATCTGGACGCTTTCCGCGAGGCCTTCGCGCCTATCGCTGAAGAGTTTGCAATGGACTGGCGCATCACTGACTCAGCGCAGAAGAAGCGCGTGGTGTTGATGGCAAGTCGCGAGTCGCATTGTCTGGCGGACCTGTTGCACCGCTGGCACAGCGATGAACTGGACTGCGAAATTGCCTGCGTGATTTCCAATCACCAGGATTTGCGCAGCATGGTTGAATGGCATGGCATTCCTTATTACTACGTTCCGGTCAACCCGACTGACAAGGAACCTGCATTTGCCGAGGTGTCGCGTCTGGTCGCTCATCACCAGGCCGACGTAGTGGTGCTGGCGCGTTACATGCAGATTCTGCCGCCGCAACTGTGCCGTGAATATGCGCATCAGGTCATCAATATTCACCACAGCTTCCTGCCATCCTTTGTTGGTGCCAAGCCTTATCACCAGGCCTCTCTGCGGGGGGTGAAGTTGATTGGTGCAACTTGCCATTATGTAACTGAAGAGTTGGATGCTGGCCCGATCATCGAGCAGGATGTAGTGCGTGTCAGCCACAGCGACAGTATTGAAAACATGGTGCGGTTCGGGCGCGACGTGGAAAAAATGGTATTGGCTCGTGGTCTGCGCTATCACCTGGAAGACCGCGTGCTGGTGCATGACAACAAGACGGTAGTGTTCGACTAAGCTCTGCAAATATTGAATCTGCAGGCGCTGTTGAGGGCTGCGAATGGCGGAGTGCCAGATATGCCGCTTTCGCAGCCTGCAGCAGCTCCTACAGAGAATTTATTTCAGTCAGCTTCGCTTGCTTGAGGTATCCGTCATGACCAGTCCTCTCGACAAAGCTACGTCTACAGCGCCCCCAACCTTGGGAGAGGGTTGCCTCAGTCGTTATGACCCGGATGCGTTGACGCCAGAAGACGGTGCCGATTTCGATGGAGCTGCCGAGCTTTGGCGTATTACTCAACTGGAAAAAGAACAGCAACACAGCGACAAGCCCGACGCCTGATTCAGATTTGATTGAAGCGGATCAACTTGTTCAGCAATGGTCGTCCGACCATCAGCAGGAAGATCGGCCCTCCCACCACGAGATAGAAGTAGTAGGTCACGGTGCGCCAGATCAGGATGGCGGCTGCGGCTGTAGATTTGCCTACCATCGGTGCCAGAAGCGCCGCAGACGTCAACTCCGCAGTACCCGCGCCTCCAGGCAGCAGGCTGAATTGCCCGGCTGTCAGCGAGAGCATCTGAATCAGAAACGTCCACGCCCACTGCACGTCGACGCCCAGGCCTAGCAGTGCAAGGTACAGGATGCTGTAGCGCAGCCCCCAATGCAGGCAAGTCAGGACAAACACCGCGATCAGTTTCTGACGGGGCATTTTCCAGGTTTCAGCCAGCGCATCACGGAAATGCAAAACCTTGCGCGCCCAACGAAACCGGGTTGTTTTTTTGGTTTTGAAGCGCTTTAGCACCCGGCCGTTAAACTTGATGACCTGACGATGGAAGCGGGCGAATCCCAGGAACAGGCACAGGCTGCCTACGACAAGCACTGCGCTAAAGCCCAACAGCCATTCCATGCGCTCACTGAGCGTATGGAAGAGTGCATAGAACATGATCCCTACTAATGCGACGAGGAAAAACACCAAGTCGCTGAGTTGGTCTGTGGCGAATACTGCGCTGGCTTTTGCTGGTCTGACGCCATTTCGGGCGAGCACCGCCATCAACGTCAGCGGCCCACCGCTGCCACCGGGCGTTGCGCAATAGGCAAACTCGCTGGCCATAATCAGGCCCAGGCTTTTATTGATTGTCAGTTGGCGTGCGCTTTCACCCAACAGGATCCGCATGCGTAGGGTATTAAGGCCCCAGCAAAGGATGATCATGCCGAACATCACCATCAATAGCGGGAAGGGAAAGCTGCGCAGACGCTGAAAGATATCGCCGCCGCCCAACAGCAAAGGGATCAGCACCGCGGCCAGCAAGCCAATAGCCAACCATGCAATTCGCTTCATTTTTGATGCTCTGCAGCTTGCAACGGTTGAGTCAGCGAGATAAGTGCGGTCATGGGTTGTTGTGTGCCTTGTTCGAGCAAGTGTGTAACGGCATGCCTGATATTACAGGCCGAAACTGCTCTGGATGATCACGGAAAAGTTTAACGTTGACCACCGAATACGACAGATGTTCGTCAGATGGGGTCGACAGTGTGTTGCTGACGCGTTCGCGGCTAAAGCCGTTCCTGCGAACTGCGCCTATCCGGTAGGAGCGAACTTGTTCGCGAAGCATCGGCACAAATGACAGATCAGCATCGCCAGCCAAACCGCCTCGCGAACTGCTCCTGCCAGGGGTTGCATCCTTCCTTCCCGGCTATAGCATTAAGTTTTGCGCTGTTTTCCGGCTAGTGGACCACACTGAGATAACGATCAAGACAGGGTGATGAAATGCCAGACGCTCCGAACATTGTGATAGGTGCCGGTCCCGACGGGCTACCGGTGAGTCAGGCGTTGCGCCTGGGAAATCGCCACGGTTTGGTGGCCGGAGCGACCGGAACCGGCAAAACAGTAACATTGCAACGCTTGGCCGAAGCCTTCAGCGACGCGGGTGTCGCAGTGTTCGCTGCTGATATCAAGGGTGACTTGTGCGGGCTGGGCGCAGCGGGGGCACCGCAAGGCAAGATCGCCGAACGCATTGCTGGCATGCCCTGGCTCAATCACACCCCGAAAAGCTATCCGGTCACGTTGTGGGATATTCACGGGCAATCCGGTCACCCGCTTCGCACCACATTGAGTGAAATGGGGCCGCTATTACTGGGCAGTCTGCTTGAGTTGACGGACAGCCAGCAGGCGGCACTGTATGCGGCTTTCAAGGTGGCGGATCGTGAAGGCTTGCTGCTGCTCGATATCAAGGACCTCAAGGCGTTGCTTAATCACTTGCGGGACAATCCGCAGTTGCTGGGTGAAGACAGCTCCTTGATGACCACGGGTTCAAGCCAGGCGTTACAGCGCCGTCTGGCGGTGCTTGAACAGCAGGGCGCCGAGGCGTTGTTTGGCGAACCCGCCTTACAACTGGAAGACATCCTGCATCCGGCAAGCGACGGGCGAGGGCGTATCCATTTGCTGGATGCCAGTCGTCTGGTGCATGAGGCGCCAAAGGTCTACGCGACTTTCCTTTTGTGGCTGTTAGCCGAGTTGTTCGAGCAACTGCCAGAGCGTGGCGATGCGGACAAACCGATATTGGCGTTGTTTTTCGATGAGGCGCATTTACTCTTTGCCGACACGCCCAAAGCGTTGCAGGACAGGCTTGAGCAAGTGGTGCGGTTGATTCGCTCCAAAGGCGTCGGTGTGTACTTTGTAACCCAGTCACCGGATGACTTGCCCGATCAGGTGCTTGCGCAGCTGGGATTGCGTATCCAGCACGGTTTGCGAGCATTTACGGCCAGGGAGCAGAAGTCTTTGCGCGCTGTGGCAGACGGCTTCCGACCCAATCCGGATATCGACACGCTGGCGGTGCTCACCCAACTCGGTATTGGCGAAGCATTGGTGGGTACCTTGCAGGAAAAGGGTACGCCCGCGATGGTCCAGCAAGTACTGATCGCGCCGCCCCAGTCCCGAATTGGGCCGCTGAGCCCTGCCGAACGATCCAGCCTGATCGCCCAATCGCCTTTGGCTGGACGCTACGACAAGCCGATTGACCGTGAGTCTGCCTATGAAATGCTTGTCGCCCGTAAAGTCACTGCCCCTGAGGCGGAAGACGTGCCCGCAAAAAGTGCCAAGGAGCAGGAGAGCTTCAGTGATATGGCTGGGGAGTTTCTTGGAGGTGTGGCAGGGCAGGCCATGAAAAGCGCCGTACGACAGGCGGCCAACCAGTTAGGGCGGCAGTTGGTGCGGGGGTTGATGGGGTCGTTACTGGGTGGGAGTAAGAAGCGGCGGTAGGTCAGGGATGTTTGTAAACTGCTCCATGTCTCTTGGTTCACAGTTTTTCGCAGCAAACATTGGACTGTAGGAGCGAGCTTGCTCGCGATAACGTTAGCACAGGCGATACATCCATCGACTGACAGACCGAATCTCGAGCAAGCTCGCTCCTACAGTCCAGTATTTGCTTCGCGAGCGCGCGGTGTCAGGTCAGGGGCAACGGGCGACTCCTACAGCAACGCGCCAGCGCGGGTGATGCCCGCGCTGGCGCTTTTTATCAAGCCAGCGCTTTGGAAGCGAGCCAGAACAACCCTGCCGACAGGGCGACGGTGGCTGGCAGGGTCAAGACCCAAGCCAGCAGGATGGTGCGTACGGTGCCGCTCTGCAGGCCACTTTTGTTGGCGACCATGGTGCCCGCAACGCCCGACGACAGAATATGTGTCGTGGAAACCGGCAGGGCGAACACGTTAGCTGCGGCAATGGCGCAAGCCGTCGTGATCTGGGCCGACATGCCTTGTGCGTATGTCATGCCTTGCTTGCCAATCTTCTCGCCGATGGTCAGAACCACACGCTTCCAGCCAACCATGGTGCCGATACCCAATGCCAGGGCTACGGCCAGAATCACCCAGAACGGCGCGTATTCAGTGGTCGCGGTCAGGTCTTTGCGTAGCTTTTCCAGATCCGATTTTTCACGAGGCGCCAGGTTTGGCAGCTTGGCCACTTTGCGCGCAGTGTCATCCAGGCACAGCAAGTAACGGCGTACTTCAATACGGCGCTCAGGCGTCAAGGAGTGGTAGTCGGCAACGCCAGTGAGGTTGTCGAGCAATGCGGCGATGGTGGGTTCGGTTTGTTCTGGATTGCAGCTGGAGCTTTCCGGCAAATCGCCTTTTTCTGCTTTGCCCAGCGCAAGGAATTCGCCCAGTGTGGCGTTGTTGCGCTGATAGAACTGGCTCAGATGCAGGGTCGCATCCTTGGTCCGTTCGATTTGATAGGTGGTGCTGTTCAAATCCAGTACGAACTGGCTTGGCACGATACCGATAAGGACCAGCATGATCAGGCCAATGCCTTTCTGACCATCGTTGGAGCCGTGCACGAAGCTCACCGCCATGGCAGAAATCACCAGAACCAGACGGTTCCAGAATGGCGGATGCTTTTTGTCGTCGAGTTTGCGACGCTGTTCAGGCGTCTTGTGCATTTTCGACAGCGGCCGCCACCATTTCAGCCCTATCAGGACCAGCGCAGCCACCAGGAAACCCGCGAGCGGCGAGAAAACCAGCGAAGCGCCGATGTCGATCGCTTTCTGCCAGTTCACACCATCGGCCAAGGGAATATCGTTGATCAACGCGTTGGCAAGGCCAACACCGAGGATCGAGCCGATCAGCGTATGGGAACTTGATGCCGGAATACCGAAATACCAGGTGCCGAGGTTCCAGGTGATCGCCGCGGCGAGCAACGAGAAGACCATGGCCAGGCCGTGACCGGTGTTGACGTTGATCAGCAACTCAACCGGTAACAAGTGAACGATGGCATAGGCCACGCCGACACCGCCCAGCAGCACACCCAGGAAATTGAATACCCCGGAAAAGAACACGGCCAGATGAGGCGGCATGGCTTTGGTATAAATGACTGTCGCCACCGCGTTTGCGGTGTCATGAAAGCCGTTGATGAACTCGAAGGTGAGGACGAACGCCAGGGCGAGCAACAGGCTCACAAGCACCCAAGCATCTAGTCCGCTGAATAAATCGATCATGAAGGTTTTCTGACCCGGTCTGAAGGGGGCGGGATTATGACAGAAAAAATACAGATCGATGTATCGGCTGCCGACTGGTATCGCCCGATTGTCGAAATTTTATCCTCGGCAAAGCCTCCCCGTTGATAACTCAAGGGGATATTCGCGGCCTGTTCGTGGCTGTCAGGCAAAGGGTTTACCTGTCCTGAATCCTTTTCGACCGGGCGATGGAGGCAGCCCGGTTCGCAAGAGCGGAGAAGTTAGCGCTCTTCGTTCAGGTCTTTTTCCATTTTCTGCAGTTCTTGCTTGAAGGCCTGGTCCAGGATGCTGGCCTTCTTGCGCCAAGGTTTGCGTTCCGGCTCTGGCTGAGCAGCGTAGGTGGTGATCTCACCACCGTAAACATCCTTGTAGCGTTGTTCCTGGCGCTCAAGTTCCGCGCGCAGTTCATCTTTGGTCACGTTGTTACCTGATCAAGTCAAAATTTATCTGGCGATATCGCAAAGCTGCTTTAGCGTTCACACATAACTCGTCCAGGGTGGCGGGAAGGCATATGCCAAACAGCAGGCTGGAGGTGCCATGTTCTGAACATCTTGCGGCTCGCGGCTACGAACACCAGAAAACGTAATTGTCGTAGCGACAGTCGTTTGAGTTACAAGTGCGATGGCTACTTAGGTCGGGATCTGTTCGCGAGGATAACGATGCGGCAGCACTGCTACAGTGCGTCGATCCTGTGGTATGCCCTGAGCATGGCGCCCGGTACTGCAACCATTGCGAATCGTTATTACCGACCAAGTGACAGACACTATCTCCAAGAACTTCGAATCAGTCAACTATATGTGAGGCTGTTTATCAAAAGTCTTCCGGACTGGAGTTTTTCTTGTACGACTGTTCTGAAGTTTCAGTGAGTGACATGCGACGAAACTTCAATGTAGGAAATATTGACAGCCCTAGACAGATTTCTGGCGACATAGTTCGTAGGAAGTGCGAGGACTGTGCGATGCGAGCGGTATTTGTGACAGAGAGGCGCATGGGAAGTATGCAAAACTGCAATTTGTGGCGTTTCGATATCATGCGTATCGAAACGATGCAGGAAATAAAAACGGCCTCGCTTCATGGGCAAGGCCGTACCTTGGACTTCTCGTGGGTACCTGACCAGTATTTCCAAGAAGCCACTTAAGGCTATGCAAAGGTATAAGTATCTTTGTGATGGGTCAATTGCGATTATCGGCCAGTCGTTCGATAATCGCACGAAGCGGCCTGAGCGTTTTCGCCTAAAAAGCGTGAAAGCTGCGAACCATATGGCCTGAGAGGTTTTCCCGAGGTAGTGGCAATGAATGATGAACTACGAAATTCTTTTGCTTCGTTAGCCCCGCCTATTGTGGCGTCACCCGCCAAGCGGATTCAGGCGTTAACCGGAGACCCGGATTTCATGACTTCGCTGGCCAGAGGGTTGGCAGTGATTCATGCCTTTCAGGAGCGCAAACGGCATCTGACCATTGCGCAAATCAGTCACCGTACGGAGATTCCTCGCGCGGCTGTCCGACGTTGCCTGCTGACTTTGATCAAGCTGGGATATGCGACGACAGACGGTCGGACTTATTCGCTGCTGCCCAAAGTTCTGACCCTGGGGCACGCTTATCTGTCATCGACGCCGTTGGCCGTTTCCTCCCAACCCTATCTGGACCGGATGAGTGACCAGTTGCATGAGGCTTGCAACATGGCGACTCTGGAAGGGGAGGACATTCTGTACATCGCTCGTTCCGCGACGACTCAGCGACTGATTTCGGTCGATCTTTCCGTGGGCGGTCGATTGCCTGCCTATTGCACCTCCATGGGCCGTATCCTGCTCTCGGCACTGGATGATGTTTCGCTGCGCGAGTATCTGGATCATGTTGACCTGCAGCCCAAAACCAGCCGAACAATCCGCACGACTGATGCGTTGCTTGAATGCCTTCAGCAGGTTCGTCAACAAGGCTGGTGTATTGTCGATCAGGAACTGGAGCAAGGGTTGCGATCCATTGCGGTACCGGTCTACGACGCGTCGGGTCAGGTACTTGCCGCACTGAATGTCAGTACCAGTGCGGGGCGTGTTGCCAGAAGTGAGCTGGAGCAGCGCTTTCTGCCTATCATGCTGGATGCAAGCAGAGATCTGAGCACTCAGCTGTTCACCTGACGGACGCTGAATTTGTGCGATTAACGAACGAATAATCGATTATCGGATTGTTTGGCCTCAGGCCCCGGCATAACCTCGAGTCCATTCCAGCGTAGTCCATCTGCGCTGTTCATTGGATGTAATTTGAGTTCGGGAGCACCTCATGGCTGAAATTCTTTCTCTACGCGACGCCGTGAAGCAATTCGTCAACGATGGCGACACCGTTGCGCTGGAAGGCTTCACCCATTTGATCCCCACGGCTGCAGGCCACGAAATTATTCGCCAGGGCAAGAAAGATCTGACCCTGGTGCGCATGACGCCGGACCTGATCTACGACCAGCTCATCGGTGCGGGTTGTGCCAAACGTCTGATTTTTTCGTGGGGCGGAAACCCTGGAGTGGGCTCGTTGCACCGCCTGCGCGACGCGGTTGAAAAGCAGTGGCCACACTCGATGGAAATCGAAGAACACAGTCACGCCGATCTGGCCAACGCTTACGTTGCCGGTGCATCGGGCCTGCCGTTCGCGGTCCTGCGCGCCTACGCCGGTTCCGACCTGCCAAAGGTCAATCCATTGATCAAGACCGTGACTTGCCCGTTTACCGGGGAGGTCCTCGCGGCGGTGCCGGCGGTGCGTCCCGATGTGACAGTGATTCATGCGCAGAAGGCCGATCGCAAAGGCAACGTGCTGCTGTGGGGCATCCTCGGTGTGCAGAAAGAGGCGGCGCTGGCAGCCAAGCGCTGCATCGTCACCGTGGAAGAGATCGTCGATGACCTCAATGCGCCGATGAACGCTTGCGTTCTGCCCACCTGGGCGTTGAGTGCGGTGTGCCATGTGCCTGGTGGCGCGCATCCGTCCTACGCTCACGGTTATTACGAGCGCGACAACCGTTTCTATCAGGCTTGGGACCCGATTGCCCGTGACCGTGAGACCTTTAGCGCCTGGATCAAGGAATATATTCAGGGCACAGCAGATTTCAGCGAGTTCCAGAGCAAGTTGGCCAGCGCTTCGGAGGCAAAATAATGACTTACACCACCAGTGAAATGATGACTGTGGCGGCGGCTCGTCGTCTGCGTAATGGCGCTGTTTGCTTTGTCGGTATCGGCTTGCCTTCCAAAGCAGCGAATCTCGCCCGTCTCACTTCGTCGCCGGATGTCGTGTTGATTTACGAGTCAGGCCCTATTGGCGCCAAACCGACGGTACTGCCGCTGTCCATCGGAGACGGTGAGCTGGCGGAAACTGCTGACACGGTGGTATCCACCAGTGAAATTTTCCGTTACTGGCTACAGGGCGGCCGGGTGGACGTCGGGTTTCTTGGTGCCGCACAGGTGGACCGTTTCGGTAACATCAACACGACTGTGGTGGGGGATTACAACAACCCGAAAGTCCGTTTGCCAGGCGCAGGCGGCGCGCCGGAAATCGCAGGATCGGCCAAACAAGTGCTGATCATCCTCAAGCAATCGGCCAGGGCCTTCGTGAACAAACTGGATTTCATGACTTCAGTGGGGCATGGCGAAGGCGGCGATTCACGCAAGCGCCTTGGATTGCCTGGCGCTGGACCGGTGGGGATTATTACTGATCTTTGCATCATGGAGCCGGAAGAGGGCACGAACGAGTTCATCGTCACAACACTGCACCCTGGCGTGACCCGTGAGCAGGTCATCGCGGCTACCGGTTGGGAAGTGCGTTTTGCCGACAACGTCGAGTACTCCGCCGAACCAAGCGAAACCGAGCTGAGCGCGTTGCGTGATCTGGAGGCCCGAACCGCTAAAGCGCATGGCCAAGCACCGGGAGAAGCATGATGCGTGACGTTTTCATCTGCGATGCAATTCGCACTCCGATTGGTCGATTTGGCGGTGGGTTATCCAGCGTTCGTGCTGATGACCTTGCGGCAGTGCCGATCAAAGCGCTGATCGAGCGCAATCCTTCGGTGAACTGGAACGAAGTGGATGAGGTGTTTTTCGGTTGCGCTAACCAAGCAGGCGAGGATAACCGCAACGTTGCGCGTATGGCAGCGTTGCTGGCGGGGCTGCCGGAGACGATTCCTGGCGTCACCCTCAATCGTCTTTGCGCCTCAGGTATGGATGCGATTGGCACGGCATTTCGTGCGATTGCCGCTGGCGAGATGGAGTTGGCAATTGCCGGGGGCGTTGAGTCGATGTCCCGTGCGCCCTTTGTCATGGGCAAAGCCGACGCCGCGTACTCGCGCAATATGAAGCTGGAGGACACCACTATCGGCTGGCGCTTCATCAATCCGTTGATGAAAGAGCAGTACGGTGTCGATTCCATGCCACAGACCGGCGATAACGTCGCCGATGAATTCAAGATTTCTCGGGCCGATCAGGACGCTTTCGCCCTGCGCAGTCAGCAGCGCACCGCCGCTGCTCAGGCTGCGGGCTTTTTTAAAGAAGAAATCACGCCCGTGCGAGTCGCCCACAAGAAAGGCGAGACGGTCGTGGAGCAGGATGAGCATCCGCGTGCCGACACCAGCCTGGAAACCCTTACGAAGCTGAAACCGGTCAACGGTCCAGACAAGACGGTCACTGCTGGTAACGCGTCCGGCGTCAACGACGGCGCTGCCGCGTTGATCCTGGCGTCGGCAGAGGCTGTCAAAAAGCACGGTTTGACACCGCGCGCTCGGATTCTAGGCATGGCCAGCGCCGGTGTTGCACCTCGCGTCATGGGGATAGGTCCGGTGCCAGCCGTCCGCAAGCTGGTTGAGCGACTGGGTCTGGCCGTCAGCGATTTTGATGTGATCGAGCTCAACGAAGCCTTTGCCAGCCAGGGGCTTGCCGTCTTGCGTGAGCTTGGGCTGGCCGACGATGCGCCGCAGGTGAATCCAAATGGTGGCGCAATTGCTTTGGGACACCCATTGGGCATGAGCGGTGCGCGACTGGTGCTGACCGCGCTGCACCAACTGGAAAAAAGCGGCGGCCGTCGAGGACTGGCGACCATGTGCGTGGGCGTAGGGCAGGGGCTTGCGTTGGCGATTGAGCGATGAGTGATTCGTAGGGCAGGCCAGTTAAGAGCGTAAAGCGCTGCGCGGCGAACATAGCGAGTTGTCCATTGCATCAAAGCGCTCTTGAGGTCGGTTTCGCCTTGACGGTCGACCCCCTTTGTTTCGGCAAAGGGGGGAAACCATTTACCGCTGACGTACGGCCCCCGCTTCGCAGGGGTTCCTTCGCTCCGGCACCGTGGTGTGGGCACGCGCCGACGGGCCATCCTTGGCCCAGCGGCCCACACCACGGCACCTCCACTCAGCCTCCCGACGCTCGATTCGCGGTGTTCGCACTTTCTTTGGACGAAAAGCTCTCCGAAGATGAATGCTTTCGTTAAGTATTTAGAGGATTGGAGCAAATAGTGGAGATTGATCATTCCGAGCCCAGGGTGGACCGCAGCGTCAATCGATCCACGTGACCTTCCTGACATGGAATTCCATAAAGCTGTTTGTTGTCCCAAAACATGTTACAGGTTATGTCCTGGATGACTGTTCAGCTTTAATGGGGAAAAAATAATGACAACCACGCATTACACGGGTGAAGAACGCAGCAAAAGGATCTTTGCGATTGTCGGTGCCTCCTCAGGCAACCTGGTCGAATGGTTCGACTTCTACGTTTACGCCTTCTGCGCCATCTACTTCGCTCCCGCCTTCTTTCCTTCCGATGACCCCACCGTTCAATTGCTCAACACCGCAGGTGTGTTTGCTGCAGGGTTCCTGATGCGGCCTATCGGTGGCTGGTTGTTTGGCCGGGTCGCTGACAAGCATGGTCGTAAAAACTCGATGATGATCGCCGTCCTGATGATGTGCGGCGGCTCGTTGATGATCGCGTGTTTGCCTACTTACGCGACGATTGGTGTCTGGGCACCCGCATTGCTGCTACTGGCGCGCCTCATTCAAGGGCTCTCGGTGGGCGGTGAGTACGGCACCACGGCGACTTACATGAGTGAAGTGGCACTGCGCGGACAGCGTGGTTTCTTCGCCTCGTTCCAGTACGTGACCTTGATTGGTGGTCAGTTATTGGCAGTGTTGACTGTGGTGATCATGCAGCAGTTTCTCAGCACTGAAGAGCTGCGTGCCTACGGCTGGCGGATTCCGTTTGTGATCGGTGCCGTTGCTGCGCTGATCTCCCTGTTTCTGCGTCGTTCACTTGAAGAAACCACCACCGCTGAAATGCGTCAGGACAAGGATGCTGGCAGCATTGGTGCGCTGTTTCGTGATCACAAGGCAGCGTTTATCACTGTGCTGGGTTACACCGCAGGCGGCTCGCTGATTTTCTACACCTTTACCACTTACATGCAGAAGTACCTGGTAAATACAGGCGGCATGGACCCCAAAACCGCCAGTTACATCATGACCGGCGCACTGTTCCTGTACATGTGCATGCAGCCCTTGTTCGGCATGCTGGCGGACAAGATCGGGCGTCGTAACTCAATGTTGTGGTTCGGTGCGCTGGGTACGCTGTGCACGGTGCCGATCCTGATGACCTTGAAAACCACGACTAATCCATTCCTGGCATTCCTGTTGATCACCTTCGCCTTGGCGATCGTCAGCTTCTATACCTCAATCAGCGGCCTAGTGAAGGCTGAGATGTTCCCGCCGCAGGTCCGTGCGTTGGGCGTAGGGCTAGCCTATGCAGTGGCTAACGCGGTGTTCGGTGGTTCGGCGGAATACGTTGCGCTGAGTCTGAAGAATCAGGGCGTGGAGAATAACTTCTACTGGTACGTGACGATCATGATGGCGGTCGCATTCCTGTTCAGTCTGCGTTTGCCGAAACAACCGGCTTACTTGCATCACGATCACTGATTGATTGCTTTATCTACGGCAATAAAAAACCCACCGATGAGGTGGGTTTTTTATGTGAGTCGCTTATCAGAACAGCTGAACTGTCGGCTTCTCTTTATCTATCGGTTTGGCCTGCCCGGTTTGCTCGTACCAGCCACCGCCGAGGGCCTTGTACAGGTTGACCTCGCTGGTGAGCTGGGAGAGACGGTCGGTGATCAGCGATTGTTGCGCACTGAACAGCGAGCGTTGAGCATCCAGGAAGGTCAGGTTGCTGTCGATCCCGATCCGGTAGCGGCGCTCGGCCAGACGGTAGTAGTCCTGGTTGGCGTTGACGAAATCACGCTGGGCTTGCAACTGCTCGTTGTAAGTCTTGCGAGAGGCCAGGCCGTCAGAGACTTCCTGGAAGGCGGTTTGAATCGCCTTCTCGTAGTTGGCGACGCTGATCTCTTTCTGGATTTTCGAGTAATCCAGGCTGGCACGCAGGCTACCGGCGTTGAAGATCGGGATGTTGATGCTTGGCTGGAACAGCCAGGTACCCGAACCGCCTTTGAACAGGCCGGAAAGGTCCGGGCTGATCGTACCGGCATTGGCCGTCAGGCTGATGCTTGGGAAGAACGCAGCACGGGCCGCGCCGATATTGGCGTTGGCAGCTTGCAGGGTGTGCTCGGCTTGCAGAATGTCCGGACGACGCTGCAGCAGATCCGAAGGCAGGCCAGCTGGCAACGTGCTCAGCAGGTCGGCGCTCAGAGGCTGAGCGGGCGGCAGGTTGTCCGGCAGGTTAGTGCCGAGCAGCAAGGTCAAGTTGTTCTGATCCTGAGCAACCTGGCGCTGATAGCGGGCCAGCGCAACCTTGGCGCTTTCCACCGAGGTGCGTGCCTGACTCAGATCCAGCGCCGAAGAAACGCCCACTTCGTTGCTGCGGGAAGTCAGACGCAGACTTTCCTCGTAGGTCTTGAGTGTTTCTTCTGTCAGCTTGAGCAGTTCCTTGTCCGCCTGCCAGGTCAGATAGGCGTTGGCGACGTTGGCCACCAGGCTGATCTGCGTGCTGCGACGGGCTTCTTCACTGGAGAAGTACGTCTGCAAGGCTTGCTCGCTCAGGCTGCGAACCCGACCGAACAGATCCAGCTCGTAGGCACTGACGCCCAGCGTGGCCGAATACTGGCTGCTGATGCCTGATTGGCCAGTGGTCGACATATCGGCTGGCAAGCGCTGACGGCTGCCGCTGCCATCGGCAGAAACAGCCGGGAACAGATCGGCACGCTGGATGCGGTATTGCGCACGGTAAGCGTCGATATTCAGCGCCGCGACACGCAGGTCGCGGTTATTGACCAGAGCAGTCTGGATCAGTTGTTGCAGGGCCGGATCATGGAAAAACTGACGCCAGCCCTGTTCGGCTGCCGCGACATTCGCCGCTTCGGTCGGCGAGTAGGCCGGTCCTTGCGGGTACTGCGCCGCGACCGGAGCCGCAGGTTGTTTGTATTCAGGGATCAACGAGCAACCACTGAGGATGACCGCAGTGACTGCCAGGGAGATCAGGGACTTGCTCATTGGCCAGCCTCATCATGTGATGTTTGTTTCTCGTGTTCCTTGTCGTATTTGCTCTTGAACATCGACGACACGGCAACGTAGAACATAGGGACCCAGAAAATTGCCAGGACGGTGGCGGTGATCATACCGCCGATTACGCCCGTACCGATTGCGTGCTGGCTACCTGAACCGGCACCGGTGGAGATCGCCAGCGGCACTACGCCGAGGATGAACGCCATGGAGGTCATGATGATCGGGCGCAGACGCATGCGGCAGGCTTCCATCGCCGCGTCCACCAGACTCTTGCCCTGTTCATGCAGCTCTTTGGCGAACTCGACAATCAGGATCGCATTCTTCGCCGCCAGACCGATCGTCGTCAACAAGCCAACCTGGAAGAACACGTCGTTGGACAGGCCTCTCAGACTGGTTGCCATAAGGGCACCGATGATACCCAACGGTACAACGAGCATGACCGCGATCGGAATCGACCAGCTTTCATACAGTGCTGCCAGACAGAGGAACACCACCAGCATCGACAGGGCATACAGCGCAGGCGCCTGGGAGCCGGACAAACGTTCTTCGAAGGACAGACCGGTAAATGCGTAACCGATACCCGCTGGCAGTTTCTTGGCAATCGCTTCGACTTCCGCCATCGCCTGACCGGAGCTGTAGCCCGGAGCAGGAGTACCGAGGACTTCCATCGCCGCTACACCGTTGTAACGCGAGAGCTTTGGCGAACCGTAGATCCATTTGCCGCTGGCAATAGCCGACAGAGGCACCATGGTCCCTGCGTCGTTACGCACATACCATTTGCCCAGATCTTCAGGGGTCATGCGGCTGGCCGCTTCACCCTGCACGTACACTTTCTTGACCCGACCGCGGTCGATGAAGTCGTTGACGTAGCTGCCACCCAGCGCGATAGACAAGGTCTGGTTGATGTTCGACAAGGTGATGCCCAGGGCACTGGCCTTTTCGTCATCGACAGTGAGCTCGTACTGCGGCTCATCGCCCAGACCGTTCGGACGTACGCCTGCAAGAATCTTGCTTTGCGCCGCCATGCCGAGGAACTGGTTACGCGCTTCCAGCAGTTTCTCGTGGCCTACGCCACCCTGATCCTGAAGGTAAACGTCGAAACCGGTAGCGTTACCCAGTTCGAGTACCGAAGGTGGAACAACTGCATACACCATGGCGTCACGGAAGCTGGCGAAGTGTGCCTGAGCCCGTTGAGCAATTTTGAAAACGGTATTTTCCGAGTCACGCTCGTCCCACGGTTTGAGCATGACGAACGCAAGGCCCGAGCTCTGACCACGACCGGCAAAGTTGAAGCCGTTAACGCTGAACACCGAGTTCACGCCGTTGCCTTCACCGTTTTCCTTGTCGAGCAGGAAGGTACGCATCTCGTCGATGACTTTCTGCGTACGCTCGGCGGACGAGCCCGCAGGGGTCTGAACCTGAGCGAAAATCACGCCTTGGTCTTCTTCCGGCAGGAACGCGCTCGGGATGCGGGTGAACAGGAAGATCATGCCCGCAACGATGAGTAGATACACGCCGAATGCTGGCAGCTTGTGAGTCACCATGCGTTTCACGCCGCGCTCGTAGCTGTCTACGCCACGATCAAAAGTACGGTTGAACCAGCCGAAGAAGCCTTTTTTGGGTTGGCCGTGTTTTTCCGGGTCGATCGGCTTGAGCATGGTGGCGCAGAGCGCCGGGGTAAAAATCAGGGCAACCAGAACCGACAGGGCCATCGCAGAAACAATGGTGATCGAGAACTGTTTGTAAATAACCCCTGTAGAACCGCCGAAGAACGCCATTGGCAGCAGTACCGCCGAGAGCACCATGGCGATACCCACCAGTGCGCCCTGGATCTGCCCCATGGATTTCTTGGTCGCCTCTTTGGGCGATAAGTGCTCTTCGGCCATGACCCGTTCGACGTTTTCGACCACCACAATGGCGTCGTCCACCAAGAGTCCGATGGCCAGAATCATGCCGAACATGGTCAGGGTGTTAATCGTGAAACCGAACGCCGCGAGGATGCCGAAGGTGCCCAGCAATACCACCGGAACCGTCATCGTCGTAATCACGGTGGCGCGGAAGTTTTGCAGGAACAGGTACATCACCAGGAACACCAGCACGATCGCTTCGATCAGGGTGTGAACAACCCCGGAGATCGATTCGGTTACGGTCGGTGTGGTGTCGTACGGGTAAACCACTTTCATACCAGCCGGGAAGAAAGGTTCCAGGTTGGCGACAGTGGCGCGAATGGCCTTGGCAGTGTCCAGAGCGTTGGCGCCGGAAGCCAGCTTGATCGCCATACCTGAAGCCGGCTTGCCGTTGAACTGAGCGTCGATGCTGTAGTTCTGGCCACCCAGCCCGATACGGGCGACGTCGTGCAGGCGTACTTGCGAGCCGTCGGTGTTGACCTTGAGCAGGATGTTGCCGAACTGCTCAGGGGTTTGCAGACGAGTCTTGCCGATGATTGTGGCGTTCAGCTGGGTGCCAGGCAGGGCAGGGAGACCGCCCAACTGGCCGGTGGCGATCTGAACGTTCTGTGCAGAAATCGCCGTACTCACATCAACCGGTGTCAGCTGGAAGTTGTTGAGTTTGGCCGGGTCCAGCCAGATACGCATGGCGTACTGCGAACCGAACACCTGGAAGTCGCCCACACCTGAGGTCCGGGAAATCGGGTCCTGGATGTTGGAGACGATGTAGTTGGACAAGTCTTCCCGGGTCAGACCGCTGCCGTCTTCGGCAACCAGACCGATTACCAGCAGGAAGTTCTTCACTGACTTGGTAACGCGCAGGCCCTGTTGCTGTACTTCTTGCGGCAGCAGCGGGGTCGCCAGGTTGAGCTTGTTCTGGACCTGAACCTGAGCGGTATCCGGGTTGGTACCCTGGTTGAAGGTCACAGTGATGGTCATGCTGCCGTCGGAGTTACTGTCCGAAGAAACATAACGCAGGTTATCAATACCGTTGAGCTGTTGCTCAATGATCTGAACCACGGTGTCTTGCACAGTCTGCGCCGAAGCACCTGGGTAGGTAACCTGGATATCAATAGCTGTAGGTGCAATGGCCGGGTATTGGTTGATCGGTAGTTTCAGGATCGAAAGCGTACCCACCAGCATGATCACCAGGGCTAATACCCAGGCGAAAATGGGGCGGTCGATAAAGAATTTAGACATCGGTTACTCACCTTTGCCAGTGGCGGCAGGGGCGGACTGGGCTGGCGTGAGGTTGGTCGCTTCCTTGACCGTCACTTCTGCGCCTGGCTTGACGAATTGCAGACCTTCAGTGATTACGCGATCACCCGGTTCCAGACCTTTCTCGATCAACCAGTAAGCACCAGCAGTGCGGTTGGCGATGAGTTCACGCTGTTCAACCTTGTTGTCTTTGTTGACCACCAGGGCAGACGGCTTGCCGCGCATGTCACGGGTCACGCCTTGCTGTGGAGCAAGGATGGCTTCGCTTTTCATGCCAGCCTGCAACTGAGCGTGAACAAACATACCTGGCAACAGGGTGTGATCAGGGTTCGGGAACACTGCGCGCAGGGTCACGGAGCCTGTCGCCTGATCTACCGAGACTTCGGAGAATTCCAGTTTGCCCGGCTTGCTGTATTCGCTGCCATCTTCAAGGGTCAGCTTGACCGACGCCGCGTTGTCACCTGCCTTTTGCAGCTTGCCGGTTTCCAGGTCGCGACGCAGTTTGAGCATCTCGGTGGACGACTGGGTCACGTCAACGTAGATCGGGTCCAGTTGCTGGATCGTCGCCATGGCATTGGTCTGGCCGCTGGTAACCAGTGCGCCTTCGGTCACATCGGAGCGTCCGATACGGCCGGAGATCGGTGCCAGTACCTTGGTGTAGCGCAGGTTGATCTGAGCAGTCTGCAGAGTGGCCTGGGCTTCCTGGCTGGAGGCCAGAGCGGTGTCGTACTCCTGACGGCTTACCGCTTGCTCGTTGACCAACTGCTTGTAGCGGTCAGCCAGAGACTTCGCCGATTGCAGGGTCGCTTTTGCGCTATTGGCAGTGGCTTCGTAAAGCGCCGGGTCAATCTGATACAGCTGCTGGCCGGCTTTGACATCGCCGCCTTCCGTAAACAGACGCTTGAGAATGATGCCGTTGACCTGTGGCCTAACTTCGGCAATGCGGTAAGCCGTGGTACGGCCCGGCAGCTCGGAAGTCAGGGTGTAGGGTTGAGCTTTGATGGTCACGACGCCGACCTGAGGAGGTGCAGCTGCAGGAGCTGCGGCTTCTTCCTTTTTACTGCATCCACTGAGCAGTGTTGCCAGGGCGACGGCAGTGACCAGTACGGTAACAGCTGGCTTGAATTGCATGAAGATCCTCGGGTCAGGAGCCTGGGTGCTCAAGAAAAGTGAAAGGGTGTGAAAAATTCTGGCTGGATAAGTAGTAGGCTAATGAATATACTTACATTCACGGTTGTTTGTAAATACCCTATCCTTTGCCGCGAAGCCGCGCAGGGCGGGGATTGCAGGTTCGGGACAAGGCGATACAAATGCCGCCCGGTGTTGCTTCAGAGCCACATGATTCGTGGCGTGGAGCATTTTCAATGAGGTTTTAATGCCATGGTCCGTCGTACCAAAGAGGAAGCTCAGGTTACCCGTAGCCAAATTCTCGAGGCCGCTGAAAAAGCGTTCTACGAGAGAGGTGTTGCGCGTACGACTCTGGCGGACATTGCAGCCTTGGCGGGTGTGACACGCGGCGCTATTTACTGGCATTTCAGCAACAAAGCTGATCTGGTGCAGGCGATGCTCGACAGCATCCAGGAGCCTCTGGAAGAGATGGCCAGGGCGAGCGAAAGCGAAGACGAAGTCGACCCATTGGGTTGCATGAAAAAATTGCTCGTTCATTTGTTTCATGAAATTACACTGGACCCAAAAACGCGTCGAATTAACGAGATCTTGTTTCATAAATGCGAATTCACCGATGAAATGTGCGACTTTCGCCAACAACGCCAGGTTAATGCACTCGAGTGCAACGACCGTATCGGCTTGGCACTGAGCAATGCGGTCCGCAAAGGCCAGTTGCCTGCTGACCTGGATACTGTCCGCGCTTCCATCGCCCTGCATGCTTATATAGACGGCATGCTCGGTCAGTGGCTGCTGGTTCCGGACAGCTACTCGCTCAACGACAGGGCCGAAAAATGGGTGGATGCCGGGCTGGACATGCTGCGCCTAAGTCCCGCGCTGCGCACCTGAAACTTCTTTCAGAATATCCCTGCCTTGCGCCCTGCACATCTATATCGAAGTATGCAGTGACTGCCCAGTCAGTTTACCGACTGCTTACAAATGTGTCGCAATGCCACTATGACTGCGAGTGATCGAAAGCGTTCGGCAGAGGCTATTTTTGTAGGATTTGAGTAGGACACTTCTTGAAGTGTGTAGCTGATTTCCCAAAGTGGTTTTCCCGTATTGTTCCCGCTGGCAACTCCCTTCACTCTTCCGTCGCATTCTTGTTTATGGATGACCGGGAGAATAAAAACGTGTTGCAAACCGTATCTGAAGCATCAGGAATTCTGGGAAGGCTCAAGTGTCAGGCCAATCAGTTGCTGGTCGACGCTGCACAGTGCAGACCTGCCGCCCGACTTGGGCTGATGACAACGTTGTACTTCAAGCAAGGCCATACGGCGCAGACCCGGCAACGGATCGAAGCGTGCTTTACGCACTTTTACGAGACGTTTCGGCCCGCTCTGGAGTGGCAGTCTTACCAGCGACTTCGAAAGTTGTCCCCCAGCAGCTTCTCCATCTGCCGACGGCAGGTGCTTGAAAGCTCACCTGACCAGCCGCTGTTATGGTCGATTTCCAGTGCCCGGCCAGTCGAGGCCGCGACTCATTGCATGTCGGTGATGGCGCCTCCTCAGAGCCAGGCGGCCACCGATCACTCTTGTCTGAAAATGCTCCTGCCATGGACCGTCCTGATGGACAGGGACGGGGCCAAAACGTATGAGGGGTGGATCAAGTACCTGTGCAATCAGACCCAGGCCGACCACGGCTATGGCAGTCTCGTGTGTGTCTTGCCGGGTGATGGTCTGCGATACCTGCCTTTGGAGTACCAGCTGGCTCAACGTTATGTTGGCTTGATGGTGGATGCCGGGCCTCATATGGAAAGCTTGCGATTGCTGGACCGGATCAAGGGCGTCAGTTGGTACAGCGTTCTGGGCAACCGCTTTGTTCAGCAGTTGGGAGGCAGCGACCGGTTGCGCAGTGTGCTAAGTGCCAACAGCGATGTGGTTTTTCACACTTACGAAAGCGGTCTTATGATTCGTGCGGGTGTCCTGCCGATGCTGGGAGGCAAGGGAGAAGGGCCGTCGAGTGCCTATATGGCGGTCAACAAGGTACTCAGGCCTGTCCGGGTGCAGGATACCGGATGCCTGCACCCTTGCCCTGGGCGCGGCATTGGTTTTACGGAGCAGTCCACTGCCCAGTGGTATGCACGCTTCGATGAAAAACCCATGGCCTCGGTACGTGCCGGTCAACCTTGCCCGCAGACCGGGCACTGGTTCAGCAGCGCCATGGCGCGCTCTCGCCGTTTCTTCAATAAAGGTGAAGTCATGCCCGCTTTCGAGCACCTCAAAGCAGATCGAACCCAGTGGTTCTGGACTGATTTCAGCGGGTAACAGAACGGCGGCGCTCACCTCTTCTTTATGAATGATTCTTCATCATCCGGCGTTTGGCTAAGCTCTGCGCAGACTTATAAAAAAGAGGGTCCTGTCATGCAGCTTTCGCCACGACGTATCGGTGTTGTCCTGGGGTTTCTATGTTCCGCCTGGCTTGGCCAGGCCGGGGCGGGCGTTGAGAGCCCGGAACAGGGGCCTGCTGCCAAGGCGCTGCTGGAGAAGGCAGTGGCGCGCTACCAGCAGGCCGGGGACAAGTCATTTGCCGAGTTCAGCCGTCAGGGCGAGTTCGTTGACGGGGAGCGCTACGTGTTTGTCGTCGACACTCATGGCGTCATGCTCGCCAGCGGCGGTCCCTCGGTGGTGCTGATCGGTCGGGATGTATCTCAGGTACTTGAGCCGGATCTGCAAAAGGCGTTCAAGGAGGTTTTGCAAACCCCTGAGAGCAAGGGTGTGCAGCAGGCCGAATACCGCTGGCATAACTGGGCTGACGGCAAGGTTGAGCGCAAGCGTGTTTACTTCCAGCGTGTTGGCGAGCGGATCCTCGCGGTGGGTTATTACGTTCCCCGGGCTTCGCCTGAGCAAGCCAGGGTATTGCTGGATAAGGCTGTCGGTGAGCTGAATCGTGACCAAAAGGGCACACTCAGTGCGATCAATAGCCTGCGAGGCGGCTTTTTGCAGGATGACCTCTATGTGTTCGTTGTCGATCTGACCAGTAAGCGTTATGTGGCACACGGTACTAACCTGCGACTGATTAACACTGACTTTCGCAAGGTAAAAGACCCTGAGGGCAAACCTGTGGGTGAGCCGATGCTGGCCTTGATTGAAAAACAGGACGCCGCTGAATACGAGTACCGCTGGCGCAACCCGGTAACCGGCAAGGTGGAGAACAAGCATGCGTACGCGCGCAAGGTCGGGAATTACCTGGTGGCGGTGGGGTATTACAGCAAGTAGATCTTGTGGGAGCAGAGCTTGCATCGCGATGCAGTGTTTCAGATAACACTGGTGGTGCTTATCGCGAGCAAGCCCGGCTCCCACAGGGTAGTTCGACAAAACTCATTTCAGGCTTCCTTGTGCTCCTTGCCCCGCAACAGGTGGTTGGGCATCGCCAGTGCGGCAGCCAGGCCCAGCAGCGAGATTGCCGCGCTGACGATCATCAGGTGGCGGAACGTCAATAACAACTCGTCACGCAAGATTTGCAGGGCAGGGCCGCTGGCGGCGTTGAGGCTGTCCAGCAGGACATTGCCGGATGCGCCTTCAGCGCCGATAGGGCCTGCGCTCATGCCGCCCAGTCCGGTGTCTTGCAGCATTGCGAGTAATAGCGCTGACATCATGGCGACACCCACTGCGCCGCCCAGGGAGCGGAATAAATTGGTGGTGCTGGTCGCCACGCCCATGTCGTTTCTCGCAACCGAGTTTTGTGTCCCTACAAGCGAGGTTGGGAACTGCATACCGCTGGCGATCCCCGTCATCATCATGAACAGGCTGGTCAGCAGCAACGATTGCGGTGGAGTGAACGCCATGCCCAGGATCGCTATCGGCATCAACATCGCGCCGGTGAGGATCATCGGCTTGTAGCGGCCGGTGAGCGACGTGCGACGGCCAGCAAAAAAAGCGCCCATCGGCATGCCGATCGCCAGAGGTAAAAGGTGAACAGCAGCGCTGTCGGCACCGCCGCCGGTGACAGTCTGGAAACGTAGCGGCACCAGAACGATCAGCGAAATAGCCTGGAAGCTGGTGAAGAAAATCGTGCACCAGCAAAGCACGGCGCTACGGTTGGCGAACAGGTGCATCGGTAGCAAAGGCTCGAGCGTGCGCCGTTCGTACCAGACGAAGCAGATCAGGGCCAACAGTGCCACGCCGAGCAGCGTCATTACCTGTCGATCACGCCAGCCGTGGCCTTGGCCAATCTCCGTAATACCCAACAACAGCGCGCTCAGGCCGATAATCATCAGCACTGTCCCAAGGTAATCGATGATGGGTTTACGATGCGGGACAGGTAGACCGAGCAAGGTACGTTTGGCGAACCACCAGGCGATCACGCCCAGTGGAAGGTTGATCAGAAACACCCAGCGCCAGGACAGGTACTGTGTCATGACGCCCCCCAGCAGTGGACCCGAAACGCTGGCCAGGGCGTACATGCCGCTGAAATAGCCTTGGTAGCGTCCTCGCTCTCGGGGCGGCACGAGGTCACCGATGATTGCCTGGCTGACTGAAACCATGCCGCCCGCGCCAATACCCTGAATAACCCGCGCGAGTACCAGTTGTTCCATGCTTTGCGCCATGCCGCAGAACAGAGACGCTAGCGTGAAGAGTCCAAGCCCGAACAGCATCAACTTGCGCCGACCATACAAATCGCCCAGTTTGCCGTAGATCGGTACTGCCACGGTCAGGGCCACCATGTAGGCGGAGATCACCCACGCCAACAGGTCGAAGTCATTGAACTGGGTAGAGATGGCAGGAATCGAGACAGCGACGATTGTCTGATCCAGCGCGCTGAGAAATACGGCCATCATCAACGCAAACAGGACGCTGCGGATGGAAGGCGTGGTGGCGGAAAGACTGGTCAAGGCAGAACCTGATCGGCAGTGATGCCCGCCGAATACCGACGGGGGAAGCAATCAGTCTAAGCCGATAGCTCCCTAATCGATAGGTGCCTCATACAATTCTCGCGACTTAAACGCTTCAGCGTTGTGTCATCGCAACGCACTGAATGTCGCATTACTGGGGACGCAATGACCAAAATTGCAGGTCGCGACTTGCGGTGCCTGCCGAGCCAGCTCATTGCGATATACGCCTGCCGCATACACGGCGATGACGGCGCTGATACCCAGTACAGTGACGCATCTTTTTATTTTTATGTTCATGCTGCTTCCCTCATTCCGACTACATGGCAGTACTGAAAGGATTAACAGGAGTGTAGGGCAGGCGTTTTAGAGCTGTAGGAAAGAATTGATCTAGCAGGCATGGCTTAGTGCCTTAAAAGTTATAGCCGTGTTGATGCCGGTGCTATTGAGCATGAAATTTGCTTTTGCAGCTGTATCACCGGCGTTTCAAGTGAGCGCGTATCGGAACGTCTTCCAGTCAATCGAGGATCAATAACAATGGCAACCTGCGGCGAAGTGTTGGTGAAGTTACTGGAAGGTTATGGTGTGGAGCGGGTGTTCGGCATTCCGGGTGTGCACACCGTTGAACTCTACCGCGGGCTGGCCAGTTCGAGCATCAGACACATCACGCCGCGACACGAGCAGGGTGCGGGTTTCATGGCTGATGGATACTCACGTACCCGTGGCAAACCGGGGGTGTGTTTCATTATTACCGGCCCTGGCATGACCAATATCACCACGGCCATGGGCCAGGCTTATGCGGATTCGATTCCCATGCTGGTCATTTCCAGCGTGCAGTCACGCAACCAATTGGGGGGCGGGCGTGGCAAGTTACATGAGCTGCCTGCGCAAGGTGCGCTGGTTGCCGGGGTCGCAGCCTTTTCCCACACACTGATGTCCGCCGCTGAATTACCGGGAGTTCTGGCGCGGGCGTTCGCGGTATTCCAGGCCGGACGTCCGCGGCCGGTTCACATCGAAATTCCGCTCGATGTATTGGTGGAAAATGCCGATGCGCTGTTGGGGTGTGAACCGGTCAGGGTCAGCCGTGCCGGCCCATCACCGGCCGCCATTGCGCAGATGAGCCGCCTGCTCGCTGGCGCCCGACGGCCTTTGATCCTTGCCGGGGGCGGCGCTATTGATGCTGCTGCCGCGCTGACTTGTCTTGCCGAGCAACTGGATGCTCCCGTTGCGCTGACGATCAACGCCAAAGGCATGCTGCCTGCCAGTCATCCTCTGCTGATAGGTTCGACTCAGGCGCTGGATCCGACGCGTGAGTTGATTGAGGCTGCTGACGTCGTCTTGGCGATTGGCACCGAGCTTGCCGAAACAGATTACGACATCACCTTTCAGGGGCATTTCAAGATCCCGGGAACGCTGCTTCGTATCGACATCGATCCCGACCAGACCGTGCGTAACTTCCCGCCATCAGTGGCATTGGTGTCTGATTCCAATGCTGCTGCACAGGCACTGCTCACTGCGATGGCACACGAAACATTGAATGAGCGCCTTTCAGACTGGGGCGCCAGCCGTGTAAGCGCATTGCGCAAGACTCTTGATGCGTCATGGGATTCGGCGACTCTTGGGCAGACGGTCTTCTTGCGTACGGTAGTGGAGGTGCTTGAGGGAGTGGTCATCGTGGGTGACTCAACCCAGCCGGTCTACACGGGGAATCTGACCCTGGACCTGGATCAGCCGCGGCGCTGGTTTAACTCTTCCACCGGTTACGGCACGCTGGGCTACGCGCTGCCAGGCGCTATAGGCGCGTGGCTGGGGCGCGCTGATGCGGGTGAGCAGCGTCCGGTGGCCTGCCTGATTGGCGATGGAGGCCTGCAATTCACGTTGGCGGAACTGGCCAGTGCAGTCGAAGCGCGCACGCCGGTCATCATCCTGCTGTGGAATAACCAGGGTTACGAAGAGATCAAGAAGTACATGGTCAACCGCGCTATCGAGCCTGTAGGCGTGGATATTTATACGCCGGATTTTATTGGCGTTGCCAAGGCTCTAGGGTGTGAGGCAGAAGCGGTGGACGGCGTTGACTCGCTCAAGGCTGCTTTGCGGGTTGCGGTGATGCGGCCAGGGCCGACATTGATCGAGATTGATCAAAGGGTGTGGATGAGAGGAATGATGGCAGGGTAACGACGCCTGCCAAAGCGTTCCTTGAGAGCGCTCCGCCACGCTCGGCTAAACCGTCGCCCTCAACCGAGCGAGGTCGCGAAGCGGCGGGGCTCCGAACAGTCGACTGTATTCCCGGCTGAACTGTGAAGGGCTTTCGTAGCCGACTTTGTAACCGGCTGCTGAAGCATCGAGTCCATCGGCAAGCATCAGACGCCGCGCCTCCTGAAGTCGCAGCTGCTTTTGATACTGCAACGGACTCATTGCCGTCACGGCTTTGAAGCGATGGTGCAGGGTTGAAACACTCAGGTTCACCTCTCGGGCCAGGTCTTCTATGCGCAATGATTCAGTGAAATTCTGATTGAGCCACCTGATCGCCTGAGTTACGCGGTGCGTCTGGCAACTGGTAATGGCGATTTCGTAAAGGCGATGGCCCTGGGGGCTGCGCAACAGGCGATAGAGGATCTCGCGTTTGATCAGCGGCGCAAGCATGGCGATGTCCTTCGGGCTGTCCAGCAGCTTTGAAAGACGCAGCACCGCATCCAGCAACTGCGCATCGATTCGTTCTATATAAAGACCGCGCCCGCTGGGGCGTGTGGGGACGCTCATCGGGCCTGCCTCGGCAATCAATGCATTGATGTCCGCAGGGTCAATGTCCAGCCTTAGCGCCAGATTTGGATTTTCCGGGGTGGCATCAAGGATTCTGCCGCTCAGAGGCAATGCCACGGACAACACCAGATAGTTGAGCGGGTCGTAGGTGTAGGTTTCATCCCCCAGGCGCACTTCTTTGCTGCCGTGAGCAAAGATGCACAGCGCAGGCTGGATCAGGCTTGGCAACGATTCTGCCGGGCTTTCATAGCGCACCATGTGCAGCGGCGAGATTGCTGTCTGGAAAGCACCCTCAGAGGGCGCGAAACGGCGAATCAGCTCAGCCAGTTCCGCCCGCTGCTTTTCCATGTCTTCGCTGACCGGTTCTTTGGGGAGGTGGAGTTGCGACATGGGGAGTCCTTAATCCTTCGTTAATGTGCCTAGCTTATTTTTGTGCAAGCCAAAGGACTACGCTAATCCTGCGGGATGATTGCCTGATCCTGCCAGTGTGCAGCATTGGGGCCGCAGGATCGGATCAAGCATTGCCTGGTACTGTTCAGAATGATCATGTGCATGGCGCATTGCGCTGAAAGCTTTTCCGGCAGTGGTGCAGGATCAGGCAAGAAGCCGACAGGAACTGACTAACGATGATTGCGCCCAGGCCCTAATCTCGGTTCCTGCCGTCAATCCCGGAACATCATCCTGATACACACAAGGAGCCATGACCATGCCTCAGTCATCAACAGTGAGCCATCTGGTTTTCGCCCGCGCCAGGACAGGTCAAAGCGAGCAATTGGGCGAGCGGCTGCTCTGCTTGATCGAACCCTCGCGCAACGCCGACGGTTGCCTGAACTTTACCTTGCAGCTTTCACTCAAGGACCCGGATCTATGGTTGATTTCCGGCTGCTGGGCCAGTGACGCAGCCATGAACAGTTGGCTGGCCACTCCTGAGCTGCAAGTGTTTTCCGAAGTCATCCAGACCTACATGGTTAGCAGCCTGGATTTCCACACCTTCGCTACGCCTGATGGCGCAGACATTGAAGTCGCTCGCTGGATGAACACAGTCTGAGCGCCGCCGGTTAGAATCCCCTGCTTTAAAGTATTAAGCAGGATCACTATTTATGGCACGCAAAGAACTCAATGGCTTCGAAGCCGTATCCGCAGTGGTGCCCGGCGAGGGTGGCTACGATGCCGCCATTGCAGTAAAGGGCCTGGGAGCCGGTGGTGCGCCGGTATTTCATCGGATACTGCCAGGCCAGAAATTCAAGACCGCCTACGATGCCGACGTTGCAGCCACTGCCGAGCTGGACCGTCTGGTCGACATCGATGCTGAAGGCGGCCTGTCATTTCAGGCGCTTTGATCTGGCTTCACTTCTCAGGCTTTAGGGCGGTGCATCCTGAACAGCGCTTCGGGTCCCAGCTGGAAGTAGTCGGCCGGGCCGCCGCCACGCAGAATAGGTTCGCCCGCTGCCGTGTCGTAAATCCCGTCCTTGAGCAGCGACTTGGCAATATGCACAGCCACCACCTCGCCAAGAATCAACCAGCTGGGCACAAGCTCCTTGTCGGCGCGCTGTAGCTGGATGATTTGGGTGACCTTGCATTCGAACGAAACCGGCGTCTCTTTCACGCGTGGAACGGCCACGATCTGCGATGCCAGAGGTGTCAGGTTCGCTAATTCAAACTCACTGACGTCCGCTGCAACGGGGGCACAGCTCTGATTCATGGCTTCTGCCAGCGAGCGTGTGGCCAGGTTCCAGACGAACTCGCCGGTCTGTTCGATATTGTTCAGGCTGTCTTTGCGCCCAACACTGCAAAACCCGATGATTGGCGGAATGTAGTTGAATGCGTTGAAAAAGCTGTAAGGCGCCAGGTTCAACTTGCCGTTGGTATCGTGCGAGGAGATCCAGCCGATGGGGCGGGGACCCACGATGGCATTGAACGGATCGTGAGGCAGGCCATGGCCTTGGGAGGGCTCATAAGAGTAAATATCGTCTGACATGGTACGGGTCCTGTTTAGCCGCTACGACGCATGAAATTTGCGTCCATAGTGCCTGACAATTCACCGTGCCTGACAGTTCTGCTTGGTTCAAAAACGATTAAGCCCGGCACGAGGCCGGGCTAGAGGGAACACGTCGAGCGATTACACTCGACGGTTTGCACCAACGCGATCTGCACCGTCTGCAGCCAGACGATTTGCGCCTACGTGATCAGCGCCATCGGAAGTCAGGCGGTTTGCACCAACGCGATCAGCACCGTCTTCAGCCAGGCGGTTTGCACCGACGTGATCAGCGCCATCGGAAGTCAGGCGGTTTGCACCAACGCGATCTGCACCGTCTGCAGCCAGACGATTTGCGCCTACGTGATCAGCGCCATCAGAAGCCTGACGAATGCCACCGACGTTAGTGTGTTTGGAGCCGCCTTCAGCAACAGTCAGCGTCGAAGTCTGCTCAACCGCATTAGTGTGGTCGTTACCTGGCAGGCTTGGAAGTTGTGGAGAAGCAAATGCGCTTGAAGCCAATACAGAGAAAGCAAGACCAAAAATCAGTTTGTTAGTTTTCATGATGTTTACTCCAATCGAGTTGTTTGTCAGTTCGGTATGGAGTGAATGCTACGCGCCTGAAATTTATTCAGAAGTGAATAGGAGTGCTAACGACCATCGTTAAAAATGATAGTAAGCCGCAGGGCGCTGTTTTCGGGCTGTAGGGGCTGGATTGCATCAGGGTGGTGCATTTTCCTGAAAAATCTTGCAATAAACCCTCTTGACAAATCTGAATCTTAATTTTGTTTGCGATTTTTTCCGTTTTTTTAGACTTGAATTGCACTGATTTGTAGGCTGTGGGTAGGCTGTGCTTCTCATAAAAAAGGGCAACCCCGCAAAATGGGGCTGCCCTTCATCATTGCCGATGATGTGACCTTAGTCAGTCTCGATCCGCGAATGCTTGCGCGTGTCCTTCATGAAGACATACACCAGCAGCGAGCAGGCAATACAGGCTGTCACGTACCAGTAGTAACCGGTCTCCATGCCAATGCTCTTGAACCACAGTGCGATGTATTCGGCGGTGCCGCCAAAGATCGATACGGTCAGGGCATAGGGCAGGCCGACGCCCAGAGCGCGAATTTCCGTTGGGAACAACTCGGCTTTAACCACTGCGTTGATCGAGGTGTAGCCGCTGACGATGATCAGCGCCGCCATGATCAGGAAGAATGCTCCCCACCAGGTCTGAATCGTATGCAGCGTCGTGAGGATCGGTACGGTACACAGCGTTCCCAATACCCCGAAGGCGATCAGAATCGGTCTGCGACCGACTTTGTCCGACAGTGCGCCCACCAGCGGCTGAATCACCATGAACAGGAACAGCGTCGCTGCCGAGATCGTGGTCGAGTCACTGATGCTCATGCCGACCGTGTTCACCAGATACTTTTGCATGTACGTCGTGTAGGTATAGAAAGCCAGGGTACCGCCCATGGTCAGACCGACGACGGTCAACAGTTCCTTGGGATGGCGCATCAACGTGCGCATCAGGCTTTCCTGTGGCTTCTCTTTTTTCTTGCGGGTGAACGATTCCGTCTCTTCCATACCGCGACGCAGGAACAACGCAACCACCGCACACAGCGCGCCGATTACGAACGGCACACGCCAGCCCCACGAGTACAGTTGCTCGGTGGTCAGCGTCTGCTGCAGCACGATCAATACGGCAAGAGCGATGAGCTGCCCGGAAATCAGCGTCACGTACTGGAAGCTGGAGAAAAAGCCGCGGCGCTCCTTGGTCGCCATTTCACTGAGGTAAGTAGCCGAGGTGCCGTATTCCCCACCCACTGACAGGCCCTGTAGCAAACGGGCGAATACCAGCAGGATAGGAGCGCCGACGCCGATGACTTCGTAGCCCGGTGTCAAGGCAATGATCAGGGAGCCGAAGCACATCAGCAGTACCGAGGCCATCAGCGCTGCCTTGCGACCTTTGCGGTCAGCGTACAGCCCCATCAGCCAGCCGCCGATTGGGCGCATCAGGAAGCCTACGGCGAAAATCGCGGCGGTGTTGAGCAGTTGCGCAGTGGTGTCGCCTTTGGGGAAGAAGGCCTTTGCGAAGTAGAGGGAGAAGGCGGCATAGACGTACCAGTCATACCACTCGACCATGTTGCCGACCGAGCCGCTGAAAATTGACTTGAGACGACTTGAGGTGGTTTTTGCGGCCGCTGGTGCGCTGGCCGACCCGACAGGGGCAGAGTTGGGAGTGTCCATCATGTTCCTTTTATTCATTGTTTTTAGAATGGCGCGTCAATGCGCAACCTTGCTATGGCTATAGCAGGACCTGTGCCATGTGAAGAAAGGCCGGTTTAGAGGGGATGTAGCAAGCTGGATGAGCGGAAATCCGCCTATTGAGGGCGTTGGCGTGAGCGGAAAGTTGCCGATTCGTGGCGTGAGATCACGATCGTATCGTTGACGCTACGACATCTCGCCGCAAACACGGATCCTGTAGCAGTGAGCTTGCTCGCGATGCCGTCAGGTCAGGCAGTAATTTATCGACAGGGAAATCGAATCGCGAGCAAGCTCACTCCTACAGGATCCGCATTTCATATCAGTTATCGATAGACGCTACATCTGCCCAGGCTGTTCTACTCAACAAACATCTCTCGCAACAGACCATGCCGTTGCATCTTCTCATTCAAGGTGCGGCGAGGCAGTTGCAGTTCTTCGAGGACGGCTTTGATATCCCCTTTGTGCCTTGCCAGAGCGGCGCGCAGGCACTGGGCCTCAAAAGCCTCTTGTTGGGCGGCGAGGGATTGCCCGCTATCACCCGTCATCAGAGGGGCCGATTCCAGGCCGAGAATCTGTCGCTCTGCCGCGTTGGCCAGTTCGCGTACATTACCCGGCCAGTCGTGGCTCAGCAGTTGGCCTAGCTGTGCGCCGCTGAGTGGCAGGGCGCTGCGGCCCAGGCGCTGCGCTGCCGTACTCGCAAAGTGCGCGAACAATAGAGGGATGTCTTCACGACGCTCGCGCAGTGGCGGGAGGCGCAACTCGGCAACTGTAAGCCGGTAAGCCAGATCTTCGCGAAAGCGCCCGGCGCGGGCCTCTTCCAGCAGGTCTGGCTTGGTTGCCGCGACGATACGCAGGTTGACATCAATGGCCTTGTTGGACCCCAGACGCTCAAGCTTCTTGTCTTGCAGCACCCGCAGCAGTTTGACCTGTTGTGCCAACGGCATGCTTTCGATTTCATCGAGAAACAGCGTACCGCCATCGGCGTACTCCAGCTTGCCGATACGTTTGCCCTGGGCGCCGGTAAACGCCCCGCTTTCGTGGCCGAACAATTCGGCTTCGAACAATTGCTCCGGGATTGCCGCACAGTTCAGTGCTACAAAAGGTTTGTGCGCGCGGGGACCGAAGTCATGCAGACAGCGGGCGACCATTTCCTTGCCGCTGCCGGTTTCACCTCTGATGACCACGTTCACCGGTAGTTGTGACAGGTCCAGCACCTGACGGCGCAAGGTTTGCAGGCCGGGTGAGACGCCCAGCAAGGTCGCTTCCAGCCTGGTGCGGGAGTCGGCCTGATCATGAAGGCGACGGTTTTCCAGAATCAGTTCGCGTTTTTCCAGGGCGCGTCGCAGGTTACGAAGCAACACTTCCGGACTGAAAGGTTTTTCGAGAAAGTCATAGGCACCTTCACGCATGGCGTCCACCGCCATGGGGACGTCGCCATGGCCGGTCAGCAGAATAACCGGCAGGTCGGCATCAATTTCCCGTAATCGATTCAGCAACTCCATACCGTTCATTCCCGGCATGCGCACGTCGGTGAGGATCACGCCGGGGAAGTGCTCCGGCAACTGCGCCAGGCAATCCTCTGCGCGGCTATAGACCTGAACGTTGAAGCTCGACAGCGTCAGCCATTGTTCCACCGCTTCGCGAATCGGAGCTTCATCGTCGACCACAATCACTGAGTTCAACATGCGGGGGCAGGCTCCAGATAGTCATTGGGCAAGCTGAACCAGAACAGCGCGCCATCGTTCCTGTTTTCGGCGCTGAGCCGACCGCCCAATTCGTGGACGATGGCATAGGACACAGCAAGCCCCAGGCCCAAACCATCGCCGACAGGTTTGGTGGTGAAAAACGGGTCGAAGATGTTTGCCAGATGATCTTCATCAATGCCGCCACCGCTGTCACTGACGCTGATCAGCCAGCGTGTCTGTTCAGGGTGAATGCGGATTTCCAGGCGTTTGACCGGTTTGTCGCGCATGGCGTCCAGAGCATTGCGCAGTAAATTGATCAGCACCTGCTCAAGACGGATCGCATCCCCACGCACCCAGGCCGGTCGCGTCAGATTCAGGACGCAATCGACATGCTCATCACGTAACCGTGAGTCCAGCAGCAACAGGGCTTGATCAACGACGGCTGCAAGATCCAGCCTTTCGCGCAGCCCACCGGGGCTTTTACGGGCGAATGTTTTCAGGTGACCGGTCAGCGCTGTCATCCTGATCAGTTGTTGATCCAGCGGTCCTAGAGCCTTGTAGGCATCATCAACGCGTCCGTGATCAAGCAACAACCGCACGGTCGCCAATTGCATGCGCTGAGCCGTCAGAGGTTGATTGATTTCGTGAGCCAACGCTGCGGACATCTGCCCCAGGGCGGCCAGTTTGGCGGACTGCACAAGGCCTTCCTGTGCGGTGCGCAAATCCCGGGTGCGTTCCTGTACCTGACGCTCCAGCTCGTCACGGCTACTTTCACGCAGGCGCGCCAAACGCCAACGCTGGTAGAGAAACAGACCGAGAAAAACCAGTGTCAGCCAGGTGCCTGCGGCTGCGAGGCCAGCGTTGCGCGCGTCCTCGCTGGCCGTTTGAGGTTTACGCAACAGGTGTAGAGTCCAGTCTTCGCCCGTGAGTGGCATTGATTGCCACAGATAATCGGCGCTGCCGTCCGGTCCATCGACGCGAGTCAGGTGGCTTTGTTTGCTGAACTCACGCAACTCAGTGCGGGGCAAAGGGGACAATGGTTGTTTGTCGTATTGGCGCGTTGCGGCCAGTTCGGCGCGATCCTTTTCAGAGATGGGCAGCAGTTCGCGATAACGCCAGCTTGGCTGGTTGGCAATGAAAACGATGCCCTTGGCGTCACTGACCAACAGCAAGTCATCGCCCTTGGCCCATTCGTGCTCAAGGTCGGGAAACTCCAGCTTCACGACCATTGCGCCCATGAAATCGCCTGCATCAGAGGTGACCGCGTGGGACAGGAAATACCCGGGGATACCACTGGTTACGCCGACTGCGTAGAAACGCCCGACACCAGTGGCCCTGGTTTGCTGGAAGTAAGGACGGAACGCGTAATTGTGACCCACATAGCTGGTCGGTAGACGCCAATTGCTGGCACCGATGGCCAGGCCGTTGCGATCCATCAATTCGAGGGTCGAGGATTGGGCGGCACCGTTGATTTTCTCCAGCTTGCGGTTCAGTGCATCCTGGGACACGGCAGTGATCGGGCCGTTAAGTGCGGCGCGCAGTTCCGGGTCGAGGGCCAACACGGCAGGCAACGCCCGGTAGCGCTCAATAAGCGTGTGCAGGGTGTTAGCGTAGAGTGAAAGCTGATCCTGTGCCCGCGTGGCTTCCTGCTCTACAGTCACGCGTTGAGCATGGCGCATGGCCAAACCCGCCGACACAGCAGCCCCCGCCAGGATCAGCAGGACATACAGGGTTATGCGCAGGGGGCGGGAAGTGGAGGGCATCAGTGGGGCAGCCTGGATTCCGCATTGGGGCACGGTCTTGTAGGAGCTGCCGAAGGCTGCGATGCGATAACTGGATCAGATCGATATCGCAGCCTTCGGCAGCTCCTACAGATGTTGCGCGGTACTCAAATATTGTTTTATTCGTCGAAGGCAGTGTGGTTGCCCTCGACAGCTCACTCTTACAACAAATTAAAACTCGTCTCTTTAACCGTCGCAGAATCCAGGCCAATCATCAGCTTGAACTCACCGGCTTCGGCTGCGTATTTCAACTGCGGGTTAAAGAACTTCAGGTCTTCTTCTGTAAGGGTGAAGGTCACGACCTTCTCTTCGCCCGCTTTCAGCATGATTTTCTCGAAGCCCTTGAGCTCTTTGACCGGACGGCTGATGGACGCTGCAACGTCACGCAGGTACAACTGAACCACAGTTTCGCCCGCGACTTTGCCAGTGTTCTTTACGGTCACGCTGGCGGTCAGCTTGCCTTTGCGTGGCAGGTCTTTGGCAGACAGTGTGATATCCGAAACATCGAACTGCGTGTAGCTCAGACCAAAACCAAACGGGAACAGCGGGCCGTTGGTTTCTTCGAAGTAATGCGATGTGTAGTTACCAGGCTTCTCCGGTGAGTAAGGACGACCGGTGTTCAAGTGTGCGTAGTAAATCGGCAGTTGACCGATCGAACGCGGGAACGACATCGCCAGTTTGCCCGACGGGTTGTAGTCACCAAACAGTACGTCGGCAACGGCATTGCCGCCTTCGGTGCCCGGGAACCAGGTTTCCAGCATCGCATCAGCCTGCTCGACTTCGTCGACCAGCACCAGTGGACGACCATTCATCAGCACCAGGACCAACGGTTTGCCGGTGGCTTTCAGGGCCTTGATCAATGCCTGCTGCGTTGCAGGGATGTTCAGGCTGCTGCGGCTGGCGGATTCGTGAGACATGCCGCGAGACTCGCCGACTACGGCAACGATCACATCGGCCTGCTCAGCAGTCTTGACCGCTTCGTCGAGCATTTCCTGTTCAGGACGCGGATCAACTTCCACTTCATGTTCAATGAAGTTCAGGTAGTTGAGGATGTGTTCGTTGTCGCTGATGTTGGAGCCTCGGGCATACAGCAGTTTTGCTTTGTCGCCGACGGCATTGGCCAGACCGTCATAGACGGTGACCGACTGATTCGGGCGGCCAGCGGCAGACCAACTGCCGAGCATGTCCAGCTGGCTCTTGGCGAGGCTGCCGATCACGGCGATGGTGCCTTCTTTCTTCAGCGGCAACGTTTCGTTCTGGTTTTTCAGCAGTACCAGCGTTTTACGTGCTACGTCACGCGCTTCAGCGCGGTGCAGACGGTCGTCAGAATAAGTATCGGCCGGGTCCTGAGCCGCATCGCCAATGCGCAGGTACGGGTTGGCGAACAGGCCCATGTCGTACTTGGCGCCCAGCACTTCGCGGACCGCGTTGTCGATTTCCTTCACGGACACTTCGCCACTCTTGACCAGGCCTGGCAGCTCTTCGCCGTAAGCCTTGTCGTTCATGCTGAGGTCAACGCCAGCCTTGATGGCCAGCTTGGCCGCTTCGCGGTAGTCCTTTGCGACACCGTGGTCGATCAACTCCTTGATCGCACCATGATCGCTGATGGTTACACCCTTGAAGCCCCAATCCTTGCGCAACAGGTCTTGCAGCAACCAGTTGTTGGACGTCGCAGGTACGCCATTGATCGAGTTGAGCGCGATCATGACACCGCCAGCGCCTGCATCAATACCGGCGCGATACGGCGGCAGGTAATCCTGATACATGCGGGTCGGACTCATGTCCACGGTGTTGTAGTCGCGACCGCCCTCGACTGCGCCGTACAGGGCGAAGTGTTTGACGGCGGCCATGATGCTGTCGGCAGAAGCGACGTTCGCGCCCTGGAACGACTTGACCATTTCTTTGGAAATGCGCGAAACCAGATAAGTGTCTTCGCCAAAGCCTTCGGAGCTACGGCCCCAGCGTGGATCGCGGGAGATATCCACCATCGGGGCGAAGGTCATGTCCAGGCCATCGGCGCTGGCTTCGATAGCCGAAATGCGACCGGTCTCGGCAATCGCGGCCATGTCCCAGCTGGCAGCCATACCCAGGCTGATCGGGAAAATGGTCCGATGACCGTGGATCACGTCATAGGCGAAGAACATCGGAATTTTCAGGCGGCTTTTGGCGACTGCTGCTTCCTGAAGCGGGCGGTTTTCCGAGCGGGTAATGGAATTGAATGTGCCGCCGATGCGGCCCGCAGCAATTTCCTTGAGAATCATCGGCTGCGGCATGTCCTGGGCGATGCTGATCAAGCGCAGTTGGCCGATCTTTTCGTCAAGGGTCATTTGTTTCATCAGATTGGCGATGAAGGCGTTTTTAGCCTGCAGCGTGGCCTGGCTATTGGCCGCCGGGGCGTTGACGTTGTTTGCAGCCAACACTGGCTGACTGGCCAGACCGACCAGAAGACCGAGTAAACACAGCTTATTCATGAATGATTTCTCAAGGCTTTGCCCGCAACTCGCATTAAATAACAGGCAGCCATATTTTATGGGTTTAGACCTTTGGTATTGCTTGTCGGCCAGGGCCGCAGATTGCCGCTGTGCTTAATCATTGCACAGAGTATCTGTAGCGCAGGTTTTCGACATCTTGGCGTAGGCGACGGATTATGCAGGGGAACTTCCGTTTTGGCTAAAGCCACTTCAGCCATTCGGAATCAAAAAGTAACAAATAGACGATAGGCTCGCCAATCCGGCTTTATTCTTCCAGACCAGCGTCCATCAATTAATCCAACCTTCAACGCCTTAACCCGCCTAAAATAGCCGCCTTTGCTATTTGCTCGCTCCGAGGCGTTTTTGATGTCAGTCACCGCAACTTCCACCCAGCCAGCGCCAGATCATCGTGCGCAGTTTTTGAGCCTGCTGGAAAACAGTCTTTCCCAGAACTCGTTCATCAAGCTGGTGCTGGCCAAGTACGTGGGCGTCGAAGCCGAGTTGCAGCGGGTCATCATCAAGGCACTGACCGTCAAGGATCAGCCTTGCCTGTCTTTTGTTTATCGCTACAAAACCCGTGACATCACCAAGAATTTCCCGTTGGTTGAAGCGGTTCAGGTCATTGCGCAATTGTTGCCTGAGTCTTTCAAGAATGCGCATTTGCTGTCGCTGACCGATGAGGTGCAGCTGGAGTTCAGCAAAAAGGGCAAGAGCACCTTGTTCAAGAGCAAGGCCCAGCAGGAGCGTGAAGCGCCGTCTGCGGGGCATGACCGCGAGAAGAAGCGTTATCTGGAATTGACCCGACCGTTTCTGACTGATTTAGGCGTGACCAATAAGCAGCATGAGTTGATCCCGTCCATGTCGCGCAAATGGAAGCAGATCAACAAGTTCATCGAGGTCTTTTCCCACGCCCTGACGTCTTCACCACTCAAGCTCGATCAGCCGATCAAAGTGGCGGATTTCGGCTCAGGCAAGGGCTATCTGACCTTCGCTATTCACGATTACCTGCGCAATACGTTGCAGGCTGACGGGCAGGTGACAGGCGTTGAACTGCGCGAAGACATGGTCACGCTGTGCAACAACGCGGCAGGCCGGCTTGAGCATCCGGGCCTGATCTTCGAATGTGGCGACGTGCGCAGCGTTGCGCCCAGCGCGCTGGACGTGATGATCGCCTTGCACGCCTGCGACATCGCTACTGACTATGCCATTCATATGGGCATTCGTTCCGGCGCATCGATCATCATGTGTTCGCCGTGCTGCCATAAGCAGATCCGTCTGCAGATCCAGAGTCCGACGCTGCTGCGGCCGATGCTGCAATACGGTTTGCACATGGGCCAGCAAGCTGAAATGGTCACCGACAGCCTGCGTGCGCTGCTGCTTGAAGCCTGTGGCTACGAGACCAAAGTGTTCGAGTTTATTTCGTTGGAACACACCAACAAGAACAAGATGATCCTCGCCGTGAAGCGCGCCGAGCCGCTCAAGTCCACTGAAATTCTGGCGAAAATCCAGGAGTTGAAAGTGTTCTACGGCATTCAGGAACAGTGCCTGGAAACCTTGCTGCAGGCGGACGGGTTTATCAAATGACACCAAAACCCCTGTAGGAGCTGACGAGCAACGCGAGGCTGCGATAGAGGTGTATCAGACCGGTCGCTATCGCAG